>NZ_JCAFUL010000010.1:0-210550 GCF_059371315.1 Stenotrophomonas sp. YJH_SMC_8
ACGCTGGCCTGAAGGCCAAGGGCAAAGCAAGCAAGGTGGCGCTCGTGGCGGTCATGCGCAAAATGCTGGTGATCCTCAACGCCCGTAAGCGAGACGCCGAGGTGGCCCTCGGCTGCCCCTGACAAGACAGTTGCTACTGACCATCGCCGCAAGGACATGTTGACCCCCGCGATGCAGGGATGCCGTGGTAGATCCACGCCATGCATGGATGGGACAACGCTACGGCACCCGCAACACCGGCGCCAACAACGCCAGGCACTCACGCAGGTGCACATCCACCGGCGCATCCTCGGCCACCACACCGATCACGCGCTCGCGCAGCGGTTCGGCCACGGCCATTGCCAGGATCAGTCGTGCCATGCGCGGGGAATCCCCCTCACGCAGCAGCCCACGCTGCTGCTGCCGTTCCAGCCAGTCGGCCAGCAGCGCACGGCCGCGCTCGATGCCGTTGTCCAGGTAGGCCTGCAGCAGCGCCTGCTTGCCGGGAAAGTCGGTGGCCAGCAGCCGGACCACCTGCACCGCCTGCGCCGACAGCGCCTGCGCACACACCGCCTGCAGGATGTCCTGCAGCAACGGCAGCACCTCGTCAGTGTCGTGCGCATCGCGCTGCAGCTGCGGCGCGAAGCCGTCGGTCCACTCGCGCACCGCCAACCCGACCAGTTCCTCGCGGTTGCTGGCGTGGCGGTAAACGGTCTTCTTCGCCACCCCGGCATGCGCCGCCACCGCTTCGATCGTGGTCGCCTCGTAACCCTGTGCCAGCAGCAGCTCCAGCGTGGCCTGCAGCACGGCGTGGCGGACTTCGGCTTCCGGTCGCGCGGGACGTCCACGGCGGCGGGCGGGGGCGACGGGATCGGGCAGGGCGGTGCTGTTCATTGCCCCCATCTTACCGCACCCGAGCAATTGCGAAACGTTTAACGTTTCCGTATTGTCTAGTCTCCCAACCGCAGGAGCCCCCCAATGGATACCGCTGTGAACGCCCGTGCCTGGCTGGACCACCACGATCTGCTGGACCCGGCACCGATGCACCTGGAGACGGGTATCCAGCGTCGCGAAGACGGCACCCTGCTGGTGGCGGTGCGAACCGATCTGCACGGCTGCAAGGGCCGCATGCTGGACTGGTGGTTCACCTTCTTCGAAACCACCCAGCACATCCGCTGGTGGCATCCGGTCGATCATGTCGAGCATCGCGGCTGGGACGCGGCCTGGCAGCGTGGACGCAGCTACCACGGCGCCAGCATCCATGCGGTGGAATCGCTGGCTGACATCCCGCCGGTGGCGGCGCGCCTGAAGTTCCATGACCCGCGCACGTTGCTGGTGCCCGAGCACCTGCAGGCGGCGCAGGATGCAGGTGACCTGTCGGCGGTGATCGCCGCGCGCATCGGCTTCGGTGACCACGTGCGCCTGGATGCAAACGGTGATCCCTGCGATGGGCAGATGCTGCACGTGGCGCGCGATACGCCGTTTGGCTGCGTGCTGCGCAGCCGCTTCGTGCTCGGCCTGGACAGCGCCGATCCGCACCGCGATGCCAGCGATGCGGTCGGCCTTGGCCTGCTCAAGCACTGCTATACGGAGTTCAGCTTCCTGTCGCGTCTGCTGCCATCGCTGTACTACGGCGAACGCGCCAATGGCGAGGCGGTGCCACTGCCATGGTGAACGACGCGCCGGTCATTCGACCAGCGCGTCGTAGCCTTCAGCACTGAACTGGATCAGGCAGAAGCCGTGGCCGAATGGATCGGCCAGCACGGCAATGCTGCCCCAGCGACGTTCGCGCACGGATTGTTCGAGCGTGGCCCCGGCCGCAACCGCACGGGCCAGTGCGGCCTGGATGTCATCCACGACCCAGTCCAGGTGCAGCGGCGTCCAGTGGCGCTCGTAGTCGCGCACGTCACCGTCCTCGGTGGCGGCGCTGCCGGCCTCGTTCTGCAGCAGATACAGCGGCGTGGGTCCGCCGAGCAGTTCCACGGCGCCCGGGCCGAGGCGGCGGCCGATGCGCAGGCCGAAGGCTCGCATGTAGAAGTCTTCGGCAGCGGCGAGGTCGGGGACGTCGAGGTTGACGATGAACGCTGCGGTGGGCGTGTCCATGATCAGATCCGGTGGATGCGGGTGGGCAGTGTATGCCCCCATCCACGCATGGCGTGGATCTACTGTGCGCGTGGGTAATCGAGGTAGCCCGCCTCACCGCCACCGTAATAGGTGCTGCGGTCAGGCGTGGCCAGCGCGACGTCGTGCCGAAGGCGTTCGACCAGATCCGGATTGGCGATGAAGGGCTGGCCGAACGCGGCCAGGTCGATGGTGCCCGCTTCGACCAGTTCAAGGGCGCGTTCGCGGGTCATGCCACCGGCCAGGATCACGGTGCCACCGTAGGCCTGCTTGAACTGCTTCAGGAACGCGCTGCCCAGCACCGATTCACCCTGCTGCAGGTTGTCGTTGAGGTGCAGGTAGGCCAGCCCGCGCTTGCCCAGTTCTTCAGCCAGGTACAGATAGGTGGCCTCGTTGTCGGGGTAGAACGGCATGTCGAAGGTGAGGTTGTTCGGCGCCAGGCGCACGCCGATGCGGTGTGCACCGATGCGTTCGGCCATCGCATCGACCGTCTCCAGGATCAGCCGCGCACGGTTGGGCAGTGAGCCGCCGTAGCGGTCGTCGCGCTGGTTGATGAGCGGGTTGAGGAACTGTTCGAACAGGTAGCCATTGGCGGCATGCAGCTCGATGCCGTCGAAGCCGGCGGCGATCGCGTTGTCGGCGCCCCGTGCGAAGTCGGCAATGATGCCGGGGATTTCGTCGGTGGCCAGCGTACGTGCCGGGGTGGGATCTGCGTGGCCGCGGCTGCCGTCTTCCAGATAGACGAACGAGGTGTTCTTCGGTGCGCTGGCCACCGGGCGCGTGCCGGCGCTGACCGGTTGCCCACCATCGGGCTGCAGCGAGGAATGCGACATGCGGCCCACGTGCCAGAGCTGGGCAAAGATCGTGCCCTGGGCGGCATGCACTGCCTCGGTGACCAGCGTCCAACCGGCCACCTGCTCGGCCGACCAGATACCCGGCACGTCGATGTAACCCTGGCCCTGCGGCGAGACCGGCGTGCCTTCGCTGATGATCAGGCCGGCGCTGGCACGCTGCCGGTAGTACTGCGCGGTGAGCTCATTGGCGACCGAACCGGGGTTGCGAGCGCGGGTCATCGGGGCCATCGCGATGCGGTTGCGCAGGGCGATGCCTGCCAGATCGAAGGGGCGGAACAGGGCGGCGGTCATGTCGGTCATCTCGGTGCGGGGAGGCGCCAGCGGCGCGATGGACACAGGATGGCGTTGACATGCGGGTGCATAAAGCGCTTCGATTTCCCATTGAGCGGGACTGTTTGTCCCCAATGGAGCGTGAAAGATGTTGCCACTGGAATCCTTGAATGGCCTGGTGACCTTCGTCACCACGGCACGCTCGGGCAGCTTCACCGAAGCCGCCGATGCGCTGGGCATTTCGCGCTCGGCGGTGGGCAAGGCCATCGCGCGGCTCGAAGCGCGACTGGGCGTGCGCCTGTTCCATCGCACCACGCGGCGCATCGCGCTGACCAGCGACGGCGAGGCGTACTACGCCTCCTGCGCGGCGGCGCTGGAAGAGATTTCCGCGGCCGAGGCCTGCCTGGGGTCGGCCGGGCTGCCCAGCGGGCGGCTGCGCATCGACATGCCGTCCTCGTTCGGGCGGCTGGTGGTGCTGCCGGTGCTGCTGCGGCTGTGCCGGCAGTACCCGGACCTGCAGTTGACGATGACCTTCACCGATCACTTCATCGATCCGGTCGAGGAAGGCATCGACCTGCTGATCCGCTTCGGTGGGCTGCACCAGGCCGAGCATCTGGTGGCACGCCGGCTGGGGCGCCAGCGGCTGGTCACCTGTGCATCGCCAGCGTACCTGCAGGCACATGGCACCCCGCACACCGTTGAGGAACTGGCACCGCACCGCAGCATCGTCGGCTTCCGCCACGGCCAGCCGGTGGCGTGGCGGATCGGCAGTGATGATGCGGAAGGAACCTTCATTCCAAATGCGGCCTACCAGCTCAACGACGGTGACGCGGTGATCGACGCGGCCATCGCCGGGCTGGGTATCTGCCAGATGCCCATTTCACTGGTGCGCCGTCATCTGGAGTCCGGCGCGCTGCACTCGGTGCTGGATGCGCACATGCAGCGGCATATCGACATCCACGCGCTGTGGCCGCCGACGCGCCACCTGCGGCCGAAGGTGCGCTATGTGGTGGATGAACTGGCGCGGCTGGCGGGTCAGGGAGCGTTCGACTGAGGCCCGGGGATTGAGCCCGGAAATCGCGCGTGTATACTATCCCCCAGTATAGTTCCGAGGTGGCCTCGCCATGCCGCACTCCCCCGAAGAGAAAAAGAAGGTCCTGGCCCGCGTGCGCCGTATCCGCGGTCAGTGCGATGCGCTGGACCGCGCGCTGGAAGCCGGTGCCGACTGTGGGCCGGTGCTGCAGCAGATCGCGGCCATCCGTGGCGCGGTCAACGGCCTGATGTCCGAGGTGATGGAGGCCCATCTGCGCGAGGAGTTCGGCCAGCCCGCGGCCTCTGATGAACAACGCGCCGAGCGCGTGCGCGACATGAGCGCGTTGATCCGCTCGTACCTGAAGTAAACGTTGGCGCAACGTAGCGCCGCGCATCCTGTTTCCCTTGTTTTCCTGGAGAATCCACCATGAAGTCCCGTGCCGCCGTCGCCTTTGGTCCCGGCCAGCCGCTGCAGATCGTCGAGATCGATGTCGCCCCGCCGAAGAAGGGCGAAGTGCTGGTCAGGATCACCCACACCGGTGTCTGCCACACCGATGCGTTCACCCTGTCCGGCGATGATCCGGAAGGCCTGTTCCCGGTGGTGCTGGGCCATGAAGGCGCCGGCATCGTGGTGGAAGTGGGCGAGGGCGTGACCAGCGTCAAGCCGGGCGACCACGTGATTCCGCTGTACACCGCCGAGTGTGGCGAGTGCCTGTTCTGCAAGAGTGGCAAGACCAACCTCTGCGTTGCCGTGCGCGCCACCCAGGGCAAGGGCGTGATGCCCGACGGCACCAGCCGCTTCAGCTACAACGGCGAGCCGCTGTACCACTACATGGGTTGCTCGACCTTCAGCGAGTACACCGTGGTGGCTGAAGTCTCGCTGGCCAAGATCAACCCGGACGCCAACCCGGAACACGTCTGCCTGCTTGGCTGCGGTGTCACCACCGGCATCGGCGCGGTGCACAACACCGCCAAGGTGCAGGAAGGCGACAGCGTGGCGGTGTTCGGCCTCGGTGGCATCGGCCTGGCGGTGATCCAGGGTGCGCGCCAGGCCAAGGCCGGCCGCATCATCGCGGTGGACACCAACCCGTCCAAGTTCGAACTGGCGCGCGAATTCGGTGCCACCGACTGCATCAATCCGAAGGACTTCGACAAGCCGATCCAGCAGGTCATCGTGGAAATGACCACCTGGGGCGTGGACCACAGCTTCGAGTGCATCGGCAACGTCAACGTGATGCGCGCGGCGCTGGAATGCGCGCACCGTGGCTGGGGCCAGAGCGTGGTGATCGGCGTGGCCGGTTCGGGCCAGGAGATCTCCACCCGTCCGTTCCAGCTGGTGACCGGCCGCAAGTGGATGGGCACCGCCTTCGGTGGCGTGAAGGGCCGCAGCCAGCTGCCGGGCATGGTGGAAGACGCGATGAAGGGCGATATCGAACTGGCCCCGTTCGTCACCCACACCATGGACCTGGACAAGATCAACGAAGCCTTCGACCTGATGCATGAAGGCAAGTCGATCCGTTCGGTCGTGCATTACTGAGCCACGGCATGGGCTGGCTGGATGCCCTGCGCCGGCCGCGTGCGGAAGACCCGCGCGCGGCCCTGGTCGCCCCGATCGAGCAGGCGCTGCGCGCGCTGGGCTGGGTCGAAGGCGAAGTCGGTGCACCGCGGCCGGTGGATTCACCGTTCGGCATCGATGAGATGCCGTTCGAGCACTGGCTGGCGCAGGTCTTCCTGCCGCGGCTGCACGAGGCCCGCGCCGACGGCCGATGGCCACCGCGCAGCGATGTGGCGGTGGCCGCGTACCGCAACCTGGATGGCCAGCCCGGCGTCGAGCCGCTGCTGCGCCTGCTGTCGCAGCTGGATGAGTTGATCAACACACGTGACGGCTGACGCCGGCACGCAGGAGAGTTCCATGGAACGCATTGAACACCGCGCCTGTTTCGGTGGCTGGCAGGACGTCTACCGCCATCATTCGACCACGCTGGGCTGCGACATGCAGTTCGCCGTGTACCTGCCGCCGCAGGCGGAAGCGCAGAAGTTGCCGGTGCTGTACTGGCTGAGCGGCCTGACCTGCACCGAGCAGAATTTCATCACCAAGGCCGGCGCACAGCGCTATGCGGCCGAGCATGGGGTGATCCTGGTGGCGCCCGATACCAGTCCTCGCGGCGAGGATGTGGCTGACGCCGAGGGCTACGATCTGGGCAAGGGGGCAGGGTTCTACCTCAATGCCACCCGCACGCCGTGGGCAAAGCACTACCGCATGCATGACTATGTTGCGCGGGAGCTGCCCGAATTGATCGAAGCGAACTTCCCGGCCACCGCAGCGCGCAGCATCAGTGGCCATTCGATGGGCGGCCATGGTGCGCTGGTGATCGCACTGCGCAACCCGGGGCGCTACCGCAGCGTGTCGGCGTTCTCGCCCATCGTTGCGCCCAGCCACGTGCCGTGGGGTCAAAAGGCCTTCCACGCTTACCTGGGCGACAACCCCGCCGACTGGGCTGCGTGGGATGCCTGCGCGCTGCTGGCCACCGCCGAAGAGCGCCTGCCGCTGCTGGTCGACCAGGGCGGGGCCGATGAATTCCTGCAGACCCAGCTGCAACCCGAGCGCCTGCAGCAGGCCTGTGATGCCGCCGCCCACCCGCTGACCCTGCGCCTGCAGCCGGGGTACGACCACAGCTACTACTTCATCGCCAGTTTCATCGGCGAGCACATCGCCCACCACGCCCGCGCGCTGCAGGACTGACCCCCTGTAGAGCCGAGCCCACGCTCGGCTCTCCCTTGGCCTCCGACCGGACGGCAGCCGAGCATGGGCTCGGATTATGGTTGCACGCTGCTTTTCCGGTGGTGGATCACACCATCGTGGCGCCGCCCCGGGCTATCGTGCGCCCATACGGCCTTGCCGATCGGGGGATGCATGCCGGTAGTGCTGGCGCTGCTGTATGTGCTGTGCCACGGCCTGGTCCTGGCCCTGTGGCCGGGGCCCGTCGGTGTGGGTTCCTTCGTGTTCCTGACCGGCGCTCCGCTGCTGGCCGCCGCCGCCTGCCTGTGGCGGGCCCGCCGCGATGGCGCCGCGCTGGGTTGGCGTGCCACCGCGCTGGCCCTGCTGCTGTGGGGCGGAGGCATGGCCTTCAACATGGTCGATGCGCTGGGCGCCGGCCGTGCCGATGTCACGCCGCAGGTCAGTCTGTTCCTGTATGTGCTTTACGGCGTGCCGCTGGTGTTCATCCTGGCCCGTGCACGCCGCGAACGGCTGAGCATCAGCCTGATCGACGCAGCCATGGCTGCGCTGTTGGGTGTCCTGTTCTTCGTGCACGCGCAGTCGTTTGCCGCCCGCATCGATGTTGATGACCACGCGATGGCCAACATGCAGCGCATGTTCGACATCCAGAACCTGTGCATCGCTGCGTTCGCTGTGGTGCGCTGGCTGGTCGGCGACGTTCCGGAGCGGCGCAACTTCTTCCGCGCCCTGGCGAAGTACGCGGTGGCCTATCTGCTGGTGGCCTACTACATCAACCACTACACCGCAGAGCAGTCGTTCGGTGCCTACAACGACCTGCTGATCGACCTGCCGTTCCTGCTGCTGGCACTGCTGGCGCTGAGCCGGGCACCGGCGCCGAGTTTCGTGCTGCACCCACGGCTGGCACGCACGGTGCAGGCGGCCGGCCCGATGATCCTGCCGCTGCTGCTGCTGGTGGTCGGGACACTGGTGGTCGACCATGCCCGACCACTGGCGGTCGCAGGGTTCGTGGTCGCGACGCTGGGCTTCGGCCTGCGCAGCATCCTGCTGCAGGTGGACCTGATGGAGCGGCAGGCATCGCTGGACCAGCTGGCACGGCAGGATGGCCTCACCGGCGTGGCCAACCGGCGCGAGTTCGACGCATTGCTGTTGGCCGAATGGAACCGTGCGCGGCGCAGTGGCAGCGAACTGGGCCTGTTGCTGCTGGACATCGACCATTTCAAGGCCTTCAACGACCGGCACGGTCATCCTGCCGGGGACCGCTGCCTGCAGGCCGTAGCGGCGGTCCTGAAGGTCAGCGCCGGCCGTGCAGGCGACAGCGTTGCGCGCTATGGCGGCGAGGAATTCGCAGTGATCGTGCCGGGAAGCCCGCTGTCGGGCGTACTGGCGCTGGCCGAACGCCTGCGCGAGGCAGTGGAAGCGCTGCCGTTGCCTGAAGGTTCGGTCAGCATCAGCGTCGGTGTGGGCTACCTGCATCCGCCGGCCCTGGCCAGCGCCGACCAGCTGCTGGCAGACGCCGACGCGGGCCTGTATGCGGCCAAGCGTGCCGGCCGCAACCAGGTGATCCTGCATGCGCATGTGCTCGACGACGAAGGCAGTGCACATGGCACGATGGACTGCTGAGGGCGACGCGTGATCAGCCCTGATGCAGCATCGCGCACCTGTGGTGCCGAGCGGTCATCGTTGCCGCAGCCAACCGGTGGGATCGAGCAGCCTCAGCCCGACAGGTGACAATGATCGCTGCCGCAACGGCAGCTTCGCTGCCTGCACGGCCACAGCACAGCGTGCCAGCTGCTGCCGCAGCGGTGCCAGCGTGTCGTCTTCGCGGGGCCGTGCATGCCGCCACTGGGCGATGCGCAGCAGGCAGACCAGCAGGTCCAGTTCGCTGGCGGCAACGAAGGGAGAGCCGGCGGGCAGCAGGTCGATCGGCGCCGCGGGCGCGGCCAGCAGTGGCAGCAGGTTGATGAACGCGTCGCAGCCTTCAGGATCAAGGCCGAGGCCGCTCAGCTGTGCGAGTCCATCGGCCATGAGATCGGGGTCACGCAGCTGGCGTATCGCCGCCAGCAGCGCCTGCTCGCCACGACCGAACTGGCGGCCGAAGGCACGGTAGCTGACCCGCGTGGGAAACAAGGGGGAACGGGAGGCCATGGCAGCTAGGGTTGTGGGTCGCGGGTTTCCACCAGCACGGGGCAGGGGGCGTGATCGATGGTCCATTGCCCGATCGAGGGTTCGAACAAGCGCTCCAGCCGGGACAGGTGGCGGTGGCCGATCACGATCAGGTCGCACTTCAGGCGCCGGGCCTGGTCGCTGATGACTTCGCCGGGGTCGCCTGAGGGGATCTGCGCGATGGCATCGACGCCGCGCTCGCGCAGTTCGGCCAGGGCTTCGGCCAGCACCGCCTCGGCGCGGGAGCGCTGGCGGGCGGCTTCCGGATACTCGATGCGGTCGGCTTCGCTGGCATCGGCGGCCAGCGCGAACTCGGGGTCGAGCACGCACAGCAGGTGCAGGCGGCTGCGGGGTCCGGCAATGGCCGCGGCAAGGTCCAGCACGCGCGCGTGCTGGGGGCCACCGTCCAGGGCGACCAGCAGGGTATTGAACATGGATGTCTCCTTTGCAGGCCGGGGATGGTCGCCGATGTCATCGCGCGCACCCATGCCGTGCGCGGCAGTCAATGAATGCGTCAGACGCAATCCATTGAGGCCAGGAGTGCCGTAGAGTCATCTGATTTACTGGAGACTGTCATGCCCCTGCCGGACCTGAACCTGTTGCTGGCACTGGACGTGCTGATCGACGAATGCAGCGTGGCCGCCGCCGCGCGGCGGATGAACCTGAGCGCGCCGGCGATGAGCCGTACCCTGGGCCGGATCCGCACCGCCCTGGGCGACCCGGTGCTGGTGCGTGCCGGCCGCGGGCTGGCGCCCACGCCGCGTGCCCTGCAGCTGCGTGAGCAGGTCCGCGACGTGATCGAGCAGGCCCACCGCGTCTTCAATGCCGGTCGCGAGATCGACCTGCGCACCCTGGAGCGCACCTTCAATGTCCGCGCCAATGATGTCTTCATCGGCGGATTCGGCGGACGCCTGCGTGAACTGTTCCGCCAGCAGGCGCCGCGCGCGGTGCTGCGCTTCGTGCCCGAGGGCGATACCGACGACGATGCGATGGCGCAGGGCCGGATCGACCTGTACATCAGCACCGCCGGCAAGCACGCGCCCGATACCAAGGTGCAGAACCTGTTCAGTACCTCGTTCATGGGCGCCGCGCGCGAGGACCATCCACTGTTCGATGAGGAGATCAGCGCCGAGCGCTTTGCCGCGTGCGACCACATCGCGGTGTCGCGCCGTGGCCTGCCACGTGGGCCGATCGATGATGACCTGGCCTCGCTCGGCCTGCAGCGCCGCGTGGCGCTGATCAGCCCGACCTTCCATGGTGCGATCTTCGCGGCGGCCGAATCGGACCTGATCCTGCCGCAGATGCCGAGCGTGATGCTGGAGCGGATCGTCAGCATGCGCCTGCCGTTGCGCCTGTTCCCGCTGCCGATCCCGGTGCGTACCGCGGCCATCGTGCAGGCCTGGCATCCGCGGCTGGACAACGACGCCGCGCACCAGTGGCTGCGCCGCTCGATCAAGACCATGTGCGAGCGCGTCGAGGACGCCCACCGCTGATGTCCGCAGGCGTGCGCCGGACGCACGCCTGGGATGCCGGCGACGCCATTTTTCACAGGGTACCGGCTCCCTAGACTGCGCTCCCCGGAGTTTCACTGAGCGCATTCCAATGACCCTCAACATGCCGTGCACTGCACGGATCGGTGCCCGGCGATGAGTACGCCGGCCGCCGCTGTCCCGGTCGCTGCAGCCCCCCGTCCTGCCGCCGCCCCCGGGCTCGACCGCCGCGTCCTGGTCGGCCTGTGTGGCGTGCTGCTGGCGGTGCTGGTGTCGGGCTTCAACGAGAACATCACCAAGGTCGCATTGGCCGACATCCGTGGCGCGATGGGTTTCAGCGTCGATGACGGCAGCTGGATCGTCGCCCTCTACAGCGCGATGTCGGTCAGCGCGATGGCCTTCGCGCCCTGGTGTGCCGCCACCTTCTCGTTGCGCCGCTTCGCGCTGGCGATGATCGGTGGCTTCATGGTGCTGGGCGTGCTGTGCCCGCTGGCCCCGAACCTGCAGGTCTTCCTGCTGCTGCGTGCATTGCAGGGGCTGTGCGGTGGTGCACTGCCGCCGCTGCTGATGAGCGTGGCCCTGCGCTTCCTGCCGCCGGGCATCAAGCTGTACGGCCTGGCCGGCTATGCGCTGACGGCAACGTTCGGGCCGAGCATGGGCACGCCGCTGGCTGCATTCTGGGTCGAGCAGGTGGGCTGGCACTGGGCGTTCTGGCAGATCGTGCCGTATTGCCTGGCTGCAATGGCGATGGTCGGCTGGGGCCTGCCGCAGGACCCGCTGCGGCTCGAACGCTTCGCCCAGTTCGATACGGTCGGCCTGCTGCTCGGCCTGCCAGCGCTGGTGCTGCTGGTGCTGGGCCTGGTGCAGGGCCCGCGCCTGAACTGGTTCGACTCGCCGATGATCACGCTGATGATCGGCGGCGGTGCCGGCCTGATGGTGCTGTTCATGATCAATGAATGGTTCCACCCCTTGCCGTTCTTCAAGCTGCAACTGCTGGCCAACCGCAATCTCAGCTACTCGCTGGTGACGCTGGGCGGCGTGCTGTTCGTGCTGCTGGCGGTGATCTCGATCCCGTCCGGCTTCCTGGCCAGCGTGCAGGGCTACCGGCCGCTGCAGACGGCACCGATGCTGCTGTGGGTGGCACTGCCACAGGTGATCGCGCTGCCGCTGGTGGCGGCCCTGTTGAACATCCGCGCGGTGGATTGCCGCTGGGTGCAGGCCACCGGCCTGGCGATGCTGGCGCTGGCCTGCTGGCTGGGCTCGCACCTGGACGTGGCCTGGATCCGTGACAACTTCCTGTGGGTGCAGCTGCTGCAGGTGTTCGCACAACCGATGGCGGTGCTGCCGCTGCTGATGCTGGCCACCGGCGGCCTGGCGCCGCAGGACGGCCCGTTCGCCTCGGCGTGGTTCAACACGGTCAAGGGTTTCGCTGCGGTGCTCGCCAGCGGCGTACTGGATGCCGTCGCCCAGGGCCGCCGTCATTTCCATTCCACCGTGCTGGTCGACCGCCTGGGCGAGCAACCGTGGCTGGCCGATGGCCCGCAGCTCGGCGCGCGCCTGCATGCACAGGTGCAGGCGCTGGCCTCGGCTGACCTGTACTGGGTGGTCGCGCTGGTAGCGCTGGCCTTCATTCCCCTCATTGCCTGGATGCCCACCCGCATCCATCCGCCACGTGCCGTGGCCTGAACCTCTCGCAGGAATCCCTCATGACGATCAATCGAACCACTCTCCACACCGGCCTGGGCCTGGGCGTACTGGCCCTGGCCATCGGCGCCTGGCTGCTGCTGCGCGATGGCGGCCACCAGACCACCAACAATGCGTACGTCGTGGCTGACTACACTCTGGTGGCCCCGAAAATTCCCGGCTTCGTCAGCGCCGTGGAGGTGGAGGACAACCAGTCGGTGAAGGCCGGCGACGTGCTCGCCCGCATCGACGACCGTGACTACCAGGTGGCACTGCAGGCAGCGCGTGCCGACCTTGCCAATGCCCGCGCACAGCTGGCCAACGCGCAGGCCGCACTGGCCCAGCAGGATTCGCTGATCGAGCAGGCCAGGGCCAGTGTCGATGTCAGCCGTTCCGAACTGACCCTGGCCAGTGCCGACCAGCAGCGCTACCGCGAACTGGCCCGTGACGGCGCCGGAACCGTGCAGAACGCGCAGCAGGCGCAGTCGAAGCAGGCCGTAGCCAGTGCCCATCTGCAGCAAGGGCAGGCGGCGCTGTCGACCGCGCGCCAGCGCACCGACATCCTGACGGCCGGCGTGCAGGCCGCGCAGGCTGCCGTGCAACGCGCGGAAGCGGCGCAGGCGCGCGCTGAGCTGGATCTGTCGCACACCGTGCTGCGTGCACCGATCGACGGCATGGTTGGTCGTCGTGCAGTGCGCGTAGGTGCCTACCTGACCCCGGGCACGCCGGTGGCCGCGGTGGTGCCGCTGAAGCGGGCGTTCGTGGTCGCCAACTTCCAGGAAACACAGATGACCCGCATGCAGGCCGGCCAGCAGGTCGAACTGAAGGTGGACGTGTTCCCGGGCAAGCCACTGCGCGGGCACATCGACAGCATCGCGCCGGCCACCGGCGTCACCTTCGCCGCCGTCGCACCGGAGAACGCCACCGGCAACTTCACCAAGGTGGTGCAGCGCATTCCGGTGAAGATCGTGCTGGAGCCGGGCCAGCCGCTGCTGGACCAGCTGCGTGCCGGCATGTCGGTGGAAGCCAGCGTGGACCTGGGCAGCCGCGCACGCGCGCAGAGCGTGCAGCACAGTCCGGGCCATGCGGCCGGGGAGGGAGCATGAGCGCGCTCGCCGTGTTCCGCAGCACCCTTGTTGCGGCCAGCCTGTGCACGGCGCTGGCTGCCTGCACGATGGGCCCGGACTTCGTACGCCCACAGGCGGAACTGCCCAGCCACTGGCAGGGTGAGGCCGTCGCGGGCAACGCGATCGATCAGGATGCCGCCTGGTGGGCCGGCTTCGACGACCCGCTGCTGGGACAGCTTGCCAGCCAGGTGCTGGAGGCCAACCTGGACCTGCAGCTGGCGGCCAACCGCGTGCAGCAGAGCCGCGCCGCGCGTGGCATCAGCGCCGCCGACCGTCTGCCCAGCGTCAGCGCAACCGCCAGCGGCGCACGCGCACGGAACAGCGAGGTGGGCTTGAACGATCCATCCGGCAACGGCGGTCGTGATGACTACGGGCTGTTCCAGGCCGGCATCGGCCTGAGCTGGGAGCTGGACCTGTGGGGCCGCGTGCGCCGTCAGGTGGAAGCCGCCGATGCGCGTGTGCAGATGGCCGAGGAGGACGCACATGCAGTGCGTATCGCGCTGCTGGCGGAAACCGCGCGTGATTACCTGCAGCTGCGTGCAACGCGGCAGTTGCTGGCGATCACCGAGGACAACCTCAGCATCGCCCTCGACATCAAGCGCCTGACCGAGGCACGCCAGCAGCAGGGCGTTGCCAGTACGCTGCAGGTGTCCAGCGCATCAGCGCAGGTGGCATCGCTGCAGGCACGCATCGCACCGCTGCGGCACCGTGAGTCGCAGCTGCGCAATGCACTGGCGTTCCTGCTGGCGCAGCCTCCGCAGGCATTGGATACGCAGCTGCAGAATGCACGCCGTGACTGGCCCGCACTGCCGGCCGTGGCGGTGGGGCTGCCCAGCGAACTGGCCGAGCGTCGCCCGGACATCCGTCGTGCCGAAGCGGCGTTGCATGCCGCAACGGCCGGCATCGGCGTGGCCAAGGCCAGTTTCCTGCCGCGCATCACCTTGAATGGCGACGCTGGCTTCCAGGCCAAGCAGCTGGATGATCTGGATGGCTGGAACGCACACCGCTTCAGCATCGGGCCGTCGATCAGCCTGCCGATCTTCCAGGGCGGCCGGCTGAAGGCCAACCTCGCGTTGAGCAAGCTGCAGCAGCAGCAGTCGTCGCTGCAGTTCCAGCGCACGGTGCTGCAGGCCTGGCATGAAGTGGACGACGCCATCGATGGCTACGCCGCCGAACAGCAGCGCACCGTGCAGCTGCACGTGGCGGTGGACGAAAGCGAGACCGCGCTGGGTGCGGCGCGCCGGCAGTACCAGGCCGGCGTGGTCGACATGCTGGACGTGCTGACCACCCAGCGCATCGCGCTGGACAACCAGGCAGCGCTGGCCAACAGCCAGGCCACGGCCGCGATCGCACGGGTGGAGCTGTACCGCGCGCTGGGCGGTGGCTGGTAGGGAAATGGAAACGCCGGGCATGGCCCGGCGCTACCCATCGCGGCGGTAGCGCCGGGCCATGCCCGGCGGGCACCTCAACGCACGTCGCGCAGTTCCCAGTGGTGGCCGGCCAGCAGGCGCAGGCGCTGCTTGAACACGTCGCTGTCGATGCGGGTGGTGGCCACCAGGTTGATGCGCAGATCCTTCTGCTCGCCGGTCACGGTGGCATCCGGATCGGTTGCGCCCCACTGCACTTCCACTGCATCGGGATCGGGCTGCTTGGCCTTCCAGCGCTCGAACAGCGTGCCGCTGCGCAGGGCGTCCTGCAGTTCCTCGGCGAAGCCGGCGGCGCCCTGCGAATGGAAGGACAGGTCAGGGTCGTTGCCGCGGGCCTTGGAGGGATCGGGCAGGCTGATGTGGTACTGCGCAGGCATGGAGTTCTCCTTGAAGTGCGGCAAGGCTGGCACAGTGGCGGTGGAATCGATGTGCAGATTCCAGCCACGGTCGGCCTTCATTCAAACCGATGCGGCCCATCGGCAAAGCCCACGGTGACCGCGCCCTTGCCGACATTGACCATGCCGGTCAGGCTCATCACCGATTCGTACACGGCCACGCCGTGGGTGGCGCAGACCTCCTTCAGCTGGGCGTAGCCGGGCAGGGTGCGCAGCTCGTCCAGTTCTCCGCCGTAGCTGACGCACACCGTCGGCGTCATCAGCCCGGCACGTACGCGCTGGCCGACCACCGCGAACAGCTTCTGCACGGCATTGTCGAAGCCCTTGATCTTGGCCACCGGACCGGTCTCGCCGCGGTAGCCGTGCAGCACCGGCTTGATGTCCAGTGCGCTGCCCAGCGCCGCGCTGAGCAGGCCAACGCTGCGGTCGCCCTTGTGCCGTGCGCGCGCACGCATGTAGTACAGGTCACGGGTCACCATGTAGCCGTGCACGTTGCCGGCCAGTTCCTCCAGCCGTTCGCGGATCTGCTGCACGCTGGCGTTGCTCTCGCGCAGGCGCACGGCCTCCACCGCGGTCACCGCCTGGGCAGCGAACAGGTTCTGGGTATCGAGCACGCGCAGCGCAAACGGTGAGTTGTAGCCGGCCGCCTGCCGCACCGGCTTGTAGTCGTTGAGGATGGCGAAGCTGGCCTGCAGCGCGTTGTCATGGATCGGGCTGCGGGTCTTGGTGATGGTCATGCAGAACACGTGGTCGTAATCGATCACCAGCTGCTGCAGGAACAGGTCGCGGATCTGGTTGACGCTGAAGGGGATGGTTTCCGCTTCAGCGCCATGCTCGGCCACGTGCGCGTGCAGGAAGCTCAGCGTGGCCTGCTCATCGCGGTGATCGGCCAGCACGGCTTCGCCGATGCGGACGGTGATCGGCAGCAGCACGATGTTGTGCTCGGCAATGAAGTCCTGCGGCAGGTCGCAGGCCGAGTCGACGACGATTCCGATGCGCATCCGCGGCTCCCCCTCCAGGGCGGTTGTAGGTTCGGAAATGTGAAAACTATCTCAAAACCTGGCCGGGCGCGCGAGGGAAACGCGCCACGCCCTGTTCAGCGATTGCGCTGCACCGCCACCGGCAGGCTGTCCAGGCGTTGCCATTCGGGCTGCTGCAGCAGGGCGGGATCGGCCAGCACGGCGGCCATCAGTGGGTGGGCGTCGTTGCCCCAGAACAGTTCCTGGTCGATGGCCAGGGTCGGGACCCCGAACACGCCCGCGCCGATGGCGGCCTCCGTGTTGCGCCGCAGTTGCTCCTTCACCGCCGGATCGGCAATGGCGGTCGCGACATCCTCGATACCCAGCTGCGCACCCGGTTCGCGCAGGGCCTCGGCGCTGTCACCGGCGTGGCCCTCGCGCCAGATCCAGTCGAACAGCACGTCCACCGCCTGAGCGCTGGCCCCGGCAGCCAGGCATAGGCGCAGTGCTGACAACGGATTGAACGGATGGCCGGGCGGGAAGCGCATCGGGGTGCCCTCGGCCTGTGCGGTCCATTGCATGTGGCGGTAGGCGAAGCGGCGCTTGGCGGGGATTTCCGCCGGGCCCAGGTTGCCGAGGTGATGCAGCACCGCGCCGAAGGCGATCGGCACGGTCTGGATCTGCGCGAACTGCGGCAGCTGTTTCAGCTTCTGCCAGTGCAGGTAGGAGTAGGGCGAGACGAAATCGAAGTACCAGCGCAGCGTTGCCATCCGTATGTCCTCGTGTGCGGTCAGGGCTGCGCGTTGCGCTGCAGGTAGCGGTCGCGCAGTTCGGTCTGGCGCGAACGCATCGGCATCGCACGGCCGCCCAGCCAGACCTGTTCGGCATAGTGCGCCACGTCCAGCGGATCGCCCTCCCACAGCACCAGGTCGGCGCGCTTGCCTGGCTCGATGCTGCCGATCTGGTCGGCCACGCCGAACGCCTGTGCCGGCACCCGGGTCAGCCCGGCCAGGCCGTCGGCCCAGGGCAGGCCGTTGGCCACTGCATTGCCAGCCAGCTGGCGCATCTTGCGCGCGTTGTGGGTGGCGTCGCCGCGCTGCACGAACGACACCGGCACGCCGGCGCGCTGCAGGCGTGCGGCGTTTTCCAGGGTGGCGCCGATCTGGTCGAAGCTGGCCGGCAGGTTGGCCAGCACGTCAACGAACACCGGCACCTGTGCGGCGGCCAGCTCCGGCGCGACCTGCCAGGCTTCGCCGGCACCGGCGATCGCGATCTTCACCTTCTCGCGCGCGGCCCAGCGCAGCAGCTGGCGGATGTCCGAGGCACGATCGACCTCCACCACGATGCGGCCCTGGCCGGCCAGGTAGCGGCTGAGCGTGCGGCGCCCGGCCGGGGTCAACAGCGCGTGCGGCGAATCCGCAGCGACCTGGCCGCGTGCTTCGTCGACCATCTGCTGCAGCAGCATCCATTGCGCGGCGCGCGAATGCCCGGTCAGCTCCGATGCCGCCGAGCCCAGGCGCAGGAACAGCGCGCGCGGGCCGATCGGGTCGACGCTGCCATCCAGCCGCATCACGCCGCCCTGGCCGGCCACGAAGCCGCCACCGGTGGCCGCGCCGAGTGCGGTGAAGCCAAAGCCCTCCAGCCGCGTCACCGGGATCAGCACCGAGGCCGGGTTGTAGGCCAGGGTGACGTCGAATTCCGGGCGCAACGGCTGCTCGCCGAGCTTCAGCGAACTGTCCACCGTGCTTGATTCACCCGAGACCTCTTCGATGCCGGTCTCGGTGATGCCCCCGAACAGGGCCGGGGTCAGCGGCCGCCCATTGGCTTCGACCACAGTCGCTCCGGCCGGTGCGGACAGGCCGGTGCCGACTGCGCGGATGACGCCGCCCTGCACCAGCACATCGGCGTTGTGCAGGCTGCCGCGTGCGCTGGCGGTGTGCACCGTCGCGTTGCGCACCAGCAGGTCCTGCGCCGATGCCGTGGTTGCCAGCAACAGCAATGCCACCACGGTAGCGCCGGGCCATGCCCGGCGACGCTTGTTCAACGCGCCCATCAGCGCACCTCCTGGCCAAGCTGGAAATCGGAACGCGGCGTGCTCGCCGGCGCGCTGCGGTCATACAGCCGGCGGCCATCAATGAAGACCTGCTCGGCCAGCGCGTACGAACTGAAGGGGTTGCCGTTCCACACCACCACGTCGGCCATCTTGCCGGCCTCCAGGGTGCCGGTCTGGCCCTCGATGCCCAGCGCCTTGGCGGCGTTGGCGGTCATCCAGGCAATGGCATGTTCGGGCGTGATCTCCGGCATGCGTGCACGTCGCGCCGAGGCCATCACCTTGGCCGCTTCCTGGTTCAGGCGCTGGATGCCCTCGGGTGAATCGGAATGGACGATGGCGCAGCTGTCCTTCGGGCGGTCGACCAGCGCGATGTTCTCCTGGATGCCGTCGAAGGCTTCCATCTTGAAGCCCCACCAGTCGGCCCACAACGCACCGCAGACGCCGTCGGCGGCCAGCCGGTCGGCCAGCTTGTAGGCCTCCACGCCGTGGTGGAAGGCGGCCACCTTGAAGCCGAATTCCTTGGCCAGGTCGAGCATGGTGGCCATTTCGTCGGCGCGGTAGCAGTGGATGTGCACGCGGATGTCGCCTTCGATGGCGCCGGCCAGCGTGTCCAGCTTGAGATCGCGCTTGCCGCCGGCATCACCGGCGCTGTCGCCCTTGTCGCTGCCGAACCAGCCCTTGCGCTTGGCCGGCTTGGGCTTGGTCTTGGCGATGTAGTCGGCGGCATCGATGAAGGCAGCACGGTAGCCGGCCACGTTGCCCATGCGCGTGGCCGGGGCCACGCCCTTGCCTTCGCCGTAGACCCGCTTGGGGTTCTCGCCGCAGGCCATCTTCAGGCCCCACGGTGCGCCGGGGAACTTCATCGCCTGGTAGGTGATGGCCGGTACGTTCTTCAGGGTCACGCCGCGGCCGCCGACCAGGTTGGCCGAGCCGGGCAGCACCTGCATGCTGGTCACGCCGCCGGCCAGCGCCGTGGCGAAGCCCGGGTCCTGCGGCCACACCGAGTGTTCGGCCCAGACATTGGCAGTAACCGGTGCGGTGACCTCGTTGCCGTCGCTGTGCGCGCCAACGCCCGGGCTGGGGTAGACACCCAGGTGCGAGTGCACGTCGATCAGGCCCGGAGTGACCCACTTGCCCTGTGCATCGATGCGGGTGACGCCCGCATCGGCCTGCAGCTGGCGGCCAACGGCGACGATGCGGCCGTCGCGCAGCAGCACGTCGGCGTTGTCCAGGCGCTGGCCGGTACCGGTCAGCACCGTGGCGTTCTGGATCAGCACCGGCGCATCAGGATGGGCCTGGTAGGTGCTGGGGTAGGGATCGGCGACGAAGCGCGAGGCGCCCACCGCCGGAGCCGTACTCAATGAAAGCAGTGCCAGGGCCACCCCGGCGCGCAACAACGTCGATGCCATGCAGTTCCCCTTGCAGCCTGGTCCAACCGCCGACGCTAGCCCGGTGGTGGCGGGCTTGCCAAGTGACCTTCTTCACAGGGCGGTCGACGGCGGCTCGACTGCACCGGCCGGGTGGCTGAAAATACCCGGTCCCCCCGCCGTACCGGACCGCCCATGAAGAGCAAGCAGGAAATCGTCGACAACTGGCTGCCCCGGTATACCGGCGTGCCCCTGGACCAGTTCGGCCAGCACATCCTGCTGACCAACTTCGGTGGCTACCTGCACACCTTTTCCGAGCTGACCGGTGCGCCCGTCATCGGCCTGGACCGGCCGATGGCCAGCGCCACGATCGACGGCATCACCATGATCAATTTCGGCATGGGCAGCCCCAATGCCGCGATCATCATGGACCTGCTGTCGGCAGTGATGCCCAAGGCGGTGCTGTTCCTGGGCAAGTGCGGTGGCCTCAAGCGCAAGAACCAGCTGGGTGATCTGGTGCTGCCGATCGCCGCGATCCGTGGCGAGGGCACCTCGGGCGATTACCTGCCGCCGGAAGTACCGGCGCTGCCTGCGTTCGCGCTGCAGCGTGCGGTCTCGACCATGATCCGCGACCTCGGCCACGACTACTGGACGGGTACGGTCTACACCACCAACCGCCGGGTCTGGGAGCACGACGAGGCCTTCAAGGAGCGGTTGCGGGCGATGCGCTGCATGGCCATCGACATGGAAACGGCCACGGTGTTCGCCGCCGGCTTCGCCAACCACATTCCCAGTGGCGCGCTGCTGCTGGTCTCGGACCAGCCGATGATCCCCGATGGGGTCAAGACCGAGGCCTCCGATGCCAAGGTCAGCTCCCAGTTCGTGGAAAACCATATCCAGATCGGTATCGAGGCGCTTAAGCTTATCCGGCGCAACGGCAAGTCGGTCCGCCACCTGCGCTTCGACGAATGATGATGATGGCCTGGCGCGGCGCGCCGGCCCTGGGGAGTAGGTGATGGACGTTGCCGCGCAAGTGGTGGAATTCTGGAAAGAAGCGGGCCCTGCGAAGTGGTTCGCCCGCGACGATGCGTTCGACGCGCAGTTCCGCCAGTTGTTCCTGGATGAGCATTTCGCCGCTGCTTCGCGCGCGCGCGAGCATTGGCTGGGCAGTGCCGAAGGGGCATTGGCGCTGATGCTGCTGCTGGACCAGTTCCCGCGCAACTGCTTCCGTGGGACCGCCCATTCCTACGCCACCGATGGCCTGGCCCGGCACTACGCCATGCGCGCCATCGAGGAAGGCCTGGACCTGCAGCTGGTACCGAAGCTGCGCGCCTTCATCTACCTGCCGTTCGAGCACTCCGAGGATCCGATGGACCAGGACCGTTCGGTGGCGATGTTCGACGTGCTGGGTGACAAGGAGTACCTGCAGTACGCCGAACTGCACCGCGACATCATCCGCCGCTTCGGGCGCTTCCCGCATCGCAATGCCGTGCTCGGTCGCTTGCCCACGGCGGAAGAGCTGGATTACCTGGCCGAAGGCGGGTTTGCCGGGTAGGTCCACGCCATGCGTGGATGCAGAAAACGCCGGCGAATGCCGGCGTTTTCTGTGCTGGGGTCAGAGCCGCTTCCTGCGGAAAGGGATCCGACCCCAAGTCGACCCCATGCCGGGGCCGATCAGTACTTCGGCACGCCGTTGTCCACGTCTTCGGACCAGGCATTGATGCCGCCGGTGACGTTGAACACCTTGGTGAAGCCCAGTGCACGGAACTGCTCGGCAGCCTGTGCGCTGCGGCCGCCGTGGTGGCACATGAAGGCCAGCGCGGTGTCCTTCGGCAGGGCTTCCAGCTCCGCACGGCCGTTGCCGTCGAAGCTCCTGAACGGCACGCCGACGGCTGCGATGGCGCGCTCGTCGGCCGGGCGCACGTCCACCAGGGTGATGTTGCCGGCGCGCACCAGGTCGTCGGCATCACGCACGCTGATTTCCTGTACCGGCTTCGGCGCGTTCGGGTTGTCGATCGCCAGGCCCTTGCCGCGGATGTCGTCCACCCAGTCGATGGTGATGCCGTTGGCGCGCCGGGCGCTGGACAGGTCGAACTGCACGCGCAGGCCATTGGACTCGGCAGCGATCGCGCCTTCGTCATGCGGGGCCAGCTGGAAGTTCGGCTGGAAGCCGGCGTCGATGGTCAGCTGCAGGGCAGCGCCCGGGGCGTCGGCCAGCGCGCCCTTGAGCATTTCCACGGCGGCCGGGGTGACGGTGATGCTCGGCGGGGTGCGGTCCGGTGCGGCGAGGCCCAGCACGCTGCTCAGCTCGCCGCTGGCGGCCATCTGCAGCACGATGTCGCTGCCGCCGACCAGTTCGCCGTCGATGTACAGCTGCGGGATGGTCGGCCAGTCGCCGTAGGCCTTGATGCCTTCACGGATTTCCTGGTCGGCCAGCACGTTGACGTGGGCAAACTCGACACCGAGGTCCTGCAGCGCGCCCACGGCCTTGGCCGAGAAACCACACTGCGGCATCGACGGCTGGCCCTTCATGAACAGCACGACGCGGTTGGCGTTGAGGATGGATTCGATGCGCGAACGCAGGGCGGGATCGAGGGACATGGACGTCGGGGTTCCGGGAATTCGAATCATCAATTCTAACCCCCATGGCATCATGGGGGATGAGCAACGCAGGAACATTGCATCGCATCCCGGCCCGCCCCTGGCGCTGGCTGCCCTGGCTGGTGGCGTCGCAGCTGGCCGTGATCCTGGTCTGGGTACAGGCTGGGTGGCACTGGGGGCTGCCGCTGATGGTGGCCAGCCATGCGCTGTTCATGGTGCCGGTGTTCCTGCCCAACAGCCGTTTCTACGCGCCGGTACTGAGCCGGGTGCCGGACGCCGGCAACAGTGTCTGGCTGACGATCGATGACGGCCCCGGCCCGGAAACCCGTGCTGTGCTCGATCTGCTGGACCGCCATCAGGCGCGTGCGACCTTCTTCCTGGTGGGGGACCGTGCGCTGGCGCAGCCGGAACTGGTGGCCGAGATCCTGCGCCGTGGTCACGATCTGGGCAATCACAGTCTCAGCCACCCGCAGGCCCGCTTCTGGCGCCTGGGCCCAGCGGCGATGCGGGCCGAGATCGAAGGCTGCCAGCATGCACTGCAGGCCCTGAGCGGGCATCCGGTGCGCTGGTATCGCTCGGTGGTGGGCATGACAAACCCGTTCGTGGCGCCGGTGCTGAAGGCGCTGGGCCTGGTGCGCGTGGGCTGGAGCGCGCGCGGTTACGACGGCGTCGGCTGCACCCCGGAGGGCGTGCTGGCGCGGCTGCTGCCGGACCTGCGGCCAGGGGCCATCGTGCTGCTGCACGAGGGCGCCGCCCACGGCCACAATCTGGCGATCATCGAGCGCGTGCTGCAGGCGCTGGACGAGCGCGGCTTGAAGGCGCAGCTGCCTGACTCGTAGCACCGGGTTCTGGCCGCGTGGAGCAGCCGAGCGTGGGCTCGGCTCTACACCTCAGGGCGTTCGGCCACCAGCAGCCAGCTGTTGAACGGCGTACGCCCGTGCAGTGGCCGGGGAGCGGTCACCTGTAATCCCGCTTCGGCAAGCGTCGTCTGCAGTACCAGTGGATCGGGGTAGTGGCGCGGCCGCGTGCCCATCCAGCCGACCAGCCAGGCCAGCCGGTCCGCCACCCGCGTGGTGCGGTCGCGGCCATCGCCGGTGGCCAGCGGCGTGCGCAGCAGCATGCGGCCGCCGGGGGCCACCCGTGCACTGGCCGCGCGCAGCAGTGCCTGTTGCGGGCCCGCGTCCAGGTACTGCAGCACGTCCAGCAGCAGGACGTGCCCGGCCTGCGCCGGCAGCGGCGCCTGCACGTCCACGCAGTCGAAGCGCACGTCATGCAGCTCGACGGCGGCACGTTGCGCGCGGGCGATCTTGCCGGCGTCCACGTCCACGCCCAGGTAGCGCTGGGTGCCGCCGCGCTGGCGCAGTACATGGGCGAACAGGCCCAGCCCGCAGCCGAGGTCCAGCACCGGCTGCCCGTCGTCAGGCAGATGCTGCAGCACGCCGTCGTACAGCGGATCGCTGCCGAGCTTGCCGCGGGTGTAGTAGTAGTCGCGGCGGCTGCCCCAGGCCTGCGCCGGGCGGAACGCTTCGGCGATCAAGCGGGCCTGCGGGGCCGCCAGGGGAGCACAGGGCAGGGGCGGGCCGTTCCGTGGCGTGCCGTCCATCGCCTCAGTCCGCGCCGCCAAGCAGATGCGCGGCAACCGGTAGCGCGCGCGCGCTCCACAGCGCGTACATCCGCGCTGAAGGATGCAGGCCGTCCTCGGCGATCATCGTCGGGTCTTCGCCCTGCGCGCGGCTGATGTCGGTGATGTCGACGAAGGCCACGCCGTGCCGGGTACTGATCACCTCGGCGGCGGCATTGAACTCGTCGGTCTCGATCTCGATCGCGGCCAGGTCGCGGCCACTGCCGGCACCGAACGGGGTGGCGCCCCAATCGGGGAAGGACAGCACCAGCACGCGGCCGGCATCACCGCCGGCGAAGCCGATCGCCCGCTGCAGCAGGGCCTGGAACTGGCTGCGGTACTCGTCCAGCGGACGCCCGCGGTACTGGTTGTTGACGCCGATCAGCAGGCTGACGAAATCGAACGGGCCCTGCGGTGCAGCCGCGTCGATACCCGCATCGAGCTCGTCGGTCGTCCAGCCGGTGGTCGCAATGGTCTGCGGGTCGGCCAGCGCTACGTCCTGCGCGCGCAGCGCGGCGGCCAGCTGGTGCGGCCATCGGCCTTCGACTGCAACCGCTTCACCGATGGTGTACGAATCGCCCAGCGCCAGGTAGGACAACGCCACGGCTCAGGCCACCGAACGGCGCGGCTTCAGCGGCACGACCTTGGTCGCATCCTCGGCACGGCGCGCCAGCACACGGTCGATGCGGGCGAACACATCGCGCATCACCGAGGCTTCCGGCATCAGGGTCACGCGGAAATGATGGCGGTAGGGCACGTTGAAGCTTGAGCCCGGCACCACCAGCACACCTTCGTTGTTCATCAGGTCCAGCGCGAAATTGTGGTCGTCGAAGCCCTTGGCAGCGGCGCCGACCACGGCCGGGAACGCGTACAGCGCGCCGGCCGGCGCGACCAGCGACAGGTGCTCGCTGGCTTCGCAGGCCTCGATCACCGCGCGGCGGGTTTCATACAGGCGGCCGCCCGGCGTGCACAGCTCGGAGATGGTGTCCGGGCCGTTCACCGCCGCCTCGATGGCGTACTGGCCCGGCACGTTGGCGCACAGGCGCAGCGCGCCCAACAGGTCCAGCGCGGCGCGGAAGTCACCGAGGCGGGCATCGTCGCCGCTGAGGTGGGCCCAGCCCACGCGCCAGCCGCAGGCGCGGTGCACCTTGCTCAGGCCGCTGAAGGTCAGGCACGGATGGTCGCCGGCCAGCGGCGCGACCGGCTGGAACACCGCGTCGTCGTACAGGATCTGGTCGTAGATCTCATCGACCAGCAGCAGCAGGTTGTGGCGGCGTGCGATTTCGACCACGCGCTCCAGCAGTTCGCGCGGGTAGCTGGCGCCGCTGGGATTGTTCGGATTGATCAGCACGATGGCGCGGGTGCGCGAAGAGACCAGCGTCTCGATCTCGCTCGGGTCCGGCTGGAAGCCGTTCTCCGGCGCGCAGCGGTAGTACACCGGGCGGCCATCGTTGAGGATGGTCGAAGCCGACCACAGCGGGTAGTCGGGCGAGGGCACCAGCACTTCATCGCCCGGGTTGAGCAGCGCACGCAGCGACAGGTCGATCAGCTCGCTGACGCCGTTGCCGAGGAAGACGCGGTCCGGATGTGCATCGGGCGCGCCACGACGGGCGTAGTAGCTGGCGATGGCTTCGCGCGCCACCGGCAGGCCCTGCTGGTGGGTGTACGGGTCGGTGCGGCCCATGTCGTCGGCGATCGCGCGCTGCAGGTGCTCGGGCGCGCGGAAACCGAAAGCACCCGGATTGCCGATGTTGAGCTTGATCAGCTTGCGGCCCTGCGCCTCCAGCTCCCGGGCTCGCCGCGCCAGTTCTCCGCGGATTTCGTAGCGCACTTCGGAAAGGCGCTCGCGGATGGCCAGGGGCTTGGGCGAGTTGGTGGACATGGGAGCTGGGCCGTCAAAAGGCATGGGGCTTCCATCCTACCGGAATTGCTGCAATGCATGGCAAGGGCTCCGGGCCCGTCACTGCTGGGCTGGCAGGGCGCTGGCACAGGTAGAATGGCGGCGATGACCCAGACCCCCGATTTCATCGCCCTGCAGACCATCGGCTGGCCCTGGCCGGGCCCGCCACAGCAGGCCGACTGGCAGGCCGCGATGGCCGCGCACCCGCAGGCCCGCCCGGCACGGGTGATCGAACAGCACCGCACCCACTACGTGGTGGCCGATGGCCCGGACGCCTCGATCAAGGCCGAGTCGCTGCCCGAATGGCAGCGCCCGCGCTTCCCCAGCCATGAACGGCCGGCGGTGGGCGACTGGGTGCTGCTCGACGGCATCCGCATCGTCGCCTTGCTGCCGCGACGTACCGCGATCAAGCGCGGTGCGGCAGGCGAGCATTACCACCAGCAGGTGATCGCGGCCAACATCGATACGGTGTTCATCGTCTGTGGGCTGGATGCCGACTTCAACCCGCGCCGCATCGAGCGCTACCTGCTGCTGGTCGGCGGTGGCGGTGCCGAGCCGGTCGTGGTGCTGACCAAGGCCGACCAGACCGAGTACAGCGAAGACGCACTGGCGGTGCTGGAAGAGCTGGAGATGCAGGGTATCGCCCTGCATGCGATCAACGGCCTGGATGCCGACAGCGTTGCCGTGCTGCAACCGTGGTTGGGCCCGGGCCGCACCGTGGTGCTGGTCGGCTCCTCGGGTGCCGGCAAGTCCACGTTGACCAACACGCTGCTCGGCGAGCAGCGGATGAAGACCAACGCGGTGCGTGCCAACGATTCGCGCGGACGACACACCACCACCCATCGCGCGCTGATGCCGCTGCCGACGGGCGCCTGCCTGATCGACACCCCCGGCATGCGCGAGCTGAAGCCGACCGGTGAAGAGACGCTGTCCGAAGGTGGCTTCGCCGATATCGAAGCGCTGGCCGCACAGTGCCGCTTCAACGACTGCAAGCATCAGCAGGAACCGGGCTGTGCCGTGCGTGCAGCGATCGAAGCCGGCGAGATCGAGGAGAGCCGGCTGCTGAACTACTTCAAGCTGAAGGAAGAAGTGGCCGCCGCCGCTGCCAAGCTGGCCGTTCGCCAGGCCGAGACCGCGCAGGAGCGTGGTGGCAGGAAGGGCAAGGGCCAGCAGTTCCGCCCGGCCGGAAAGCCGCGTAGGCGGTAACAAGGCAGCCGAGCATGGGCTCGGCTCTACACTTGGTTCGCGGTGGAGTCATTCCCTGTAGCGCCCGAGCCGATGCTCGGGCGGCGGCGCACGGCGCCGGACACGGCAGGGCGCTATAGTCCGCCCATGGAACCGACCGCGACGCTGGACCGTGACGTGGCCCACCATGCAGCGCTCGACGCGCGCCTGGTCGAGGCCGTGGGAGGCATCCGCCTGCTGGGCCTGACCAGCTGGCCGGCAACGCTGCAGGCGCCGTTCCTGGAAAGCGTGGCACGTGGGCAACCAGTGCTGCCGAAGGTGGACTACCCGAGGCTCGATTTCAGCGAGGAGCGCCGCGCGCTGGCCGCGATCGCCGCCGACTGCGATGACACTCATCCGCTGGGCCACTACGTGCGGCAGTCGGCGCAGAGCTGGGACCTGGCCGCGCAGCTGCTGGAAGGGTTGGGCACGGCTGCGGTCGATACCTGTTCGGTGCAGCTGTTCGGCGCCCCAGAGCAGCCGCTGCCTGGCAATGGCCCAAGCACGCGCGAAGCGGCGCGTCACTTCATCCAGATTGCTGCCGAACTCGATCATGAACTGCTGGCGCCGGAAGAGCAGGTGCCGGTCTCGGCCATTGCCCTGCAGCTGCAGCTGCAGAATGACCTCGATGCGTTCTTCGAATCGCGCATCATCCAGGTGCAGCTCGATCCGGAGCTGGTGTCCAAGGCCGCCGCCGGCCCGACCCGCATCCGCCTGCGCACCAGCGCGCGCTTCAGTGCCTACGACCGTGCGCAGCTGTTCCACCATGAAGCGTTGGTGCATTCGCTGACCGCATTGAATGGCCGCGAACAGCCGGTGCTGCCCAGCCTGGCATTGTCGTCGCCGCGGGTGACCGCGACCCAGGAAGGGTTGGCGACGTTTGCCGAGCAGATCACTGGCAGCATCGACATCGAGCGCCTGAAGCGCATCAGCCTGCGCACCGAAGCGATCGCGATGGCCCGCGAGGGCGCCGATTTCATCGAAGTGTTCCGCTACTTCTGCGCTGCCGGGCAGAACGCCGAAGAGAGCTTTGCGTCGGCACAGCGCGTGTTCCGTGGGGTACCGCCAAGTGGCGGCCTGGCCTTCACCAAGGACACGGTGTACCTGCGCGGCCTGGTGTCGGTGCACACCTTCTTCCGCCACATGCTGGCCGAGGACCGCCTGCAGGTCTGCCGCTGGTTGTTTGCCGGCAAGATGAGCCTGACCGATGCGATCGCGTTCGCGCCACTGTTCGAAGCGGGCGTGCTGAAGCCGCCGCGCTGGCTGCCGCACTGGGTGAGCCGGGCGAATGGGCTGGCCGGCATGCTGGCGTTTTCGCTGTTCGCCAACCGGATACGGATGGACCAGCTGGCGCCGGAATGAAATGCGTTGGCGGGATGAAGCGCTGGCGCCTTGATTGATATCGCTGGGCGGCGGTGGGGCACCCTGGCCAGGACACGCCGTAAACCCATCCATGGGGGCTCGGTCGGCGCATCCATGCGCCTCACGGTCCTGGCCAGGGTGCCCCACCGCCGCCAGACAGATTCCCGCGCGGGCGGCAGCACATCACCGCGCCGAAGGGATTGCGCTTGAAAAGCAAAGAGCCGGGCAATGCCCGGCTCTTTGCTCTTGCTCTTGCTTTCCATTGCCTCCGCGCCGGCGCGGGGAATTGTCGAGCGCGGGTAGGCAGGCCCATGCAGGACCGTTGGCGCCATGGATGGCGCCATCGAGCCCCCAAGGACGGGTTTACGGCGTGTCCTGCATGGGCTGCCTACCCGCGCCATGCAGGAATACTCAATGCGCCGCAGCGCCTGCTTCTGACTTAGAACTCCGCCGCCACCGTCATGAACAGCTGTCGCGGCGCGCTGGCATGGATCGCATAGCGCGTGCCCTTCGGATCGGTCGGTGCGAACGAGCTCAGCTGGCCCGCATAGCGCTTGTTGGTCAGGTTGGTCGCATTCAACGACACCCGCACGTTGCGCAGGCCCAGGCCCGGGCCGAAGTCGTAGCCCGCACCGGCGTCGAAGGTGGTCACGCCCGGCACCGACTGGTCGTTGGTGTAGGTGTAGTAGCGCTTGCCGGTGTACTTGGCACGCAGGCTGGCGAAGAAGCCGTCGCGGTTCCAGCTGATCTCGCTGGAGGCCATGCGCTGCGGCGTATCCACCGTGATCTTGCCGGCCACCGGCACGATCGCGCCGCCCGAGGTGTAGTCATCCTCGTAGGTGGTCTTGTTCCAGGACAGCGCGTTGTACCACTGCAGGCCGTCGATCGGCTTGAGGATGAAGGTCAGCTCCGCGCCGTGGCTCTTCACCGAACCGACGTTGATGAAGCGCGTCACGCACTCCGGACGCGTGCCGACTTCGATGCTCGAGCACGGGTTCAGCGACAGCAGGCGGTTGTCGAACTTCACGTTGTAGGCGGCGATCGAGGCCTGGTACTTCTCGCCGAAGGTACGGAAGCCGGCTTCAAGGCTCTTGGACTTCTCCGGCTCCAGGCCGGCACTGGCCGCGAACGATTCCGGCGACACCTGCAACGGGCCACCGCTGCCGCCACCGACGAAGGCGGCGATGTTCTCGGCGTACGAGGCGAACAACTCGTTGTTGGCGTTGAGCTTGAAGCCCAGGCCCACCTGCGGCAGCACCGACTTCTTGGCGGTCAGCGTGCCCGAGGCGATGCTGGTTTCCACGCCCGGCTGGGCGGTGGCGCGCATGCGGGTGTTCGGGCTCTTGATGCCGACATCAACGGTCAGGCGCTGGTCGAGGAAGCGCATGCGGTCCTGCACGTAGAACTGGCGCGTGCGGATGTCGAAGTCCTGGTTGAACAGCAGGCGGTCCGGGTTCTTCAGGTACAGGTCGTCCAGGAACGGGCCGCTGATGTAGTAGAAGTTGCGCGACACGTTATGGTCGTTCTGCTCGTACCACAGGCCGGCTTCCAGTTCGTGGATGCCCACCGTCCACGACAGCGCGGCGGTCAGGCCATCGCGGTTGATCGTGTAGTTGGTGCTGCGGATGGAGATCGGCAGCATCTTGTCGGTGCCCGGGTAGGACGGCTGGCCCGGTGCCCACCAGTGGCCCTGGCCACGGTTGTCATGGTGATAGGCCAGCAGCTTCAGGCGGCCCTGCTCACCGAGGCGCAGGTCGGCGTCGACCGAGTACAGGTTGTCGTCACGCAGCGCGCGGCTCTGGTAGTAGGCATCGTCGATGCTGTTGACGCCGCCGCTGAACTTGCAGCGTGCCTTGTTGTAGGTGCCCGGTGCGCAGTACGCGGCAGCGACGGCGCGATCCCAGTCCGGCGCATAGATGTTCCAGTCGTAGCCCAGGCCACGTGCCAGCATGTCCTTGGACAGGTAGGCGTAGTTGGCCTGGCTGGCGCGCGAGGTGGCCACGAACGCGCCGAAGCGGTGGTCGCCGACATTCCACACCGCCTTGGCGTTGAACTGGCGCGTGGTCTGGTTCTGGTACGGCGCGGCCCACATGTCCTGGTCCTGGTGCACGCCGGACACGTAGGCCGAGAAACCGTTGATGTCGCCGGTATCCACGCGCAGGTAGCCACGGCGCTGGCTGTCGTCGCCAACGGTGACGCTGGCGCGGCCGCCGAATTCGGTGGACGGGTCCATCGAGAAGTACTGGATGGTGCCACCCAGGTTGCTGGTCGAGGCCACGCCCAGCGAACCGATGCCCTGCGACAGCTCTGCGCCGGCCAGGTTCTCGGCGATGATCGCGCGGGCGATGCTCAGGCCGTTGTAGTTGCCGTAGCTGTTGTCACCCAGCGGGATGCCGTCCAGCGTATAGCCGAGGCGGCTCTTGTCGAAGCCGCGCAGGCTGATGGTCTGCGATTCCTCGTTGGCACCGAAGGCGTCGTTGGACTGCACCGACACGCCCGGCAGGCGGTCGAGGATCTTCTGGCCGCTGGTGCCCGGCGGCAGCACCTGCTTGTCGACTACGGTGATGCGCTGCACCTGGCGGGTCTCGCCCTGGCCGATCACGGAGACGGTATCCAGCGTCTGCGCGCTCAGCGCGGCATCGGTGCTGGCGTTGGCGCCGGTATCGGCGGCGGTGGCGGCATGTGCGCTGGCGGCGGCGGAGAGCGCGATCGCCACGGCGATCGTCAGGTGTCGGGTCTGCATGGTGGTCCGTTGCATTGGGGGTGGTCACCGGCACGCGTGCGCGGTGCATGGCCACTATGCGAACGGAACATGAAACCTTCTTTACGAAAAACCAACGAACGATGCAGGGCACCGGCGCAGGTCCGGCAGCCGGATGAAAAAAGGGGCCGGATCACCCTCGCAAGCGAAGGTTCACCGGCCCCGCGCACTCCGTGGGGGAGGCGGTCCACGCGTCGCGTGGAGACGGGCTCAACCCATGTACAGGCCACCATTGACGGCGTAGTCAGCACCGGTCACATACGAGGCTTCATCCGACGCCAGCCATGCGCACAGGCCGGCCACTTCCTCGGGACGGCCCAGGCGGCGCACCGGTACCGAGGCCGCCAGCCGGTCCAGCACATCCGGCGGGAAGCTGCTGATCGCCTGGCTGGCGATGTAGCCCGGCGACAGCGTGTTGACGGTGACGCCGCGCGACGCAACCTCGGCAGCCAGTGCACGGCTGAAACCATGCATCGCAGCCTTGGCGGTGGCGTAGTTCACCTGGCCGATCTGGCCCTTGTGGGCGCTGACCGAACCGATGTTGATGATGCGGCCCCAGCCGCGCGTGGCCATTCCATCGACCACCTGCTTGGTCAGGTTGAACAGCGCATTGAGGTTGGAGGCGATCACCGCGTTCCAGTCTTCCACCGTCATCTGCCGGAACAGCAGGTCGCGGCTGCCGCCGGAGTTGTTGACCAGCACGTCCACCTCACCGACTTCGGCGCGGACCTTGGCGAACGCGGCACTGGTCGAAGCCCAGTCGGTGGCGTTGCCTTCGGAGGCGATGAAGTCGAAGCCCTGTTCGCGCTGCTCGCGCAGCCAGTTGGCCTTGCGCGGCGAGTTCGGCGCGCAGCCGGCAACCACGGTGTGGCCGCTGCGGGCCAGGCTCTGGCAGATGGCAGTGCCGACACTGCCCATTCCACTGGTGACGTAAGCGATTCGAAGCGTCATTGCAGAAGGCTCCTTGGCAAAGGGTCAGGCGGCGAGGGGATACAGGCCGAACAGCAGGCTGCCGATCATCAGCAGCATCGAGATGGCGATGGCCCACTTCAGGGTGAACTTCTGGTGGTCGGCGAATTCGACCTTGGCCAGGCCCACCAGCAGGTAGGTGGATGGCACCAGCGGGCTGAGCAGGTGCACCGGCTGCCCGGCCAGCGAGGCGCGCGCCATTTCCACCGGGGTGATGCCGTAGTTGCTGGCCGCCTCGGACAGGATCGGCAGCACGCCGAAGTAGAAGGCGTCGTTGGACATGAAGAAGGTGAACGGCATCGATGCCACGGCGGTGATCACCGCCAGGTACGGGCCCCACGATTCCGGAATCACGGCCAGGAAGCTGTGCGACATCGCCTCCACCATGCCGGTGTTGTTGAGGATGCCGGTGAAGATGCCTGCGGCGAAGATCAGCGACACCACCGACAGCACGTTGCCGGCGTGGTTGACCACGCGGCGGCGCTGTTCGGCCAGGTTCGGGTAGTTGATCACCAGCGCGATGGCGAAGCCGACCATGAACAGCACCGGCATCGGCAGCACGCCGATGATCAGCGCGGTCATCAGCGCCACGGTCAGCGCCAGGTTCACCCACAGCAGCTTCGGGCGCTTGATGTCTTCGGCGTCTTCCACGGTAGGCAGTGCATTGCTGTCGTCGGACACGCTGTTGTCCATCCAGCTGCCGCCCTTGGGCAGGGTCACCACGCCGAGGCGGCGGCGCTCCTTCAGGCCCAGGTACCAGGCCAGCAGCAGCACGCCGGCACAGGCGATCACCATCGACGGGATCAGCGGCACGAACACATCGGCCGGATCCACGTGCAGCGCGGTGGCCGCACGTGCGGTCGGGCCGCCCCACGGGGTCAGGTTCATCACGCCGCCGGCCAGGATGGTCACGCAGGTCATGTTCAGCGCGTTCATCCCGAGGCGCTGGTACAGCGGCAGCATCGCCGAGACAGTGATCATGTAGGTGGTCGAGCCGTCGCCGTCCAGCGAGATCAGCATCGCCAGCACCGCGGTGCCGAGCACGATCTTCATCGGATCGCCCTTGACGAAGCGCAGGATCACCCGCACCAGCGGATCGAACAGGCCGGCATCGATCATCACGCCGAAGTACAGGATGGCGAACATCAGCATCACGCCGGTCGGCGCGATCTTCTTGATGCCTTCCAGCATCATCTCGTCGATGCCGGCGCCGAAGCCGCCGATCAGCGCGAACAGAATGGGAATGGTGATCAGGGCCACCAGCGGCGACAGCCGCTTGCTCATGATCAAGTACATGAACGTAATGACCATGCCAAAGCCGAGGATGCTCAGCATCATCTGCGGACTCCTTGCGAATACAGGACGTGGGGGAGTGGAAGGGGCCCGGGCGGCATGCCCGGGAATCCGGGCTTAGAAGTCGTACTGCAGGCGGCCGGTGACCGCGCGCGTGCGGTCCACCGTCACCCCTGCAAGGCGGTCGCGGTTGCGGCTTTCGATCACGTTGAGCATGAAGCGCAGGTTGTCGCGCAGGTACCAGTTGCCACCCAGCGTCCACGCCTCGGTGCTGCCGCGGCGCAGGTCCGGCGCACCATCGAGATGCTGCGCGCCCCACATCTGGTCGTAGCGCAGCGCCACTTCGAACGCGCCGGCCTTGTGGCGGATATCCTTCACCCGCGCGAAGCGGCCGGTCTTGCGGTCGTAGGCGCGGCTTTCGCCGGTGACGAACCAGCTGACCATGCCGTAGGCGGCCATCACGTCGCCGCGCTGTGAACCGTCATCGAAGGTGGCGCCACTGAACTCGCCCTGCCACGACAACGGGCCGCGCACCTGGGCGTACTCCAGCGACCACTTGTTGACGTCGGTATCGCGGCCGGCGGAGAAGTCGACCAGGGTCAGGCGGCTTTCATCGGACAGATGGCCGGCCGGGCGCGGACGGATCTTCAGGCCCGGAACGCCGTTCGCGCCAGGGTTGTCATAGGCCTCGCGGGCCAGCGACAGGCCCAGGTGCAGCACGTTGCCATCGGCGGGCGAGGGCGCCCAGGTGACACGGCCACCGGCAGCACGCCCCTTCACCTGCCAGGCGTCGATGCTTTCCAGGCTGTAGATGCTGGCGGCCCAGGTGAAGTCACCCGGATTGGCCTGCCACGACGCGCCCAGGCGGTACAGCGGCGCCAGCGTGGTGCCGGCATTGCCGCGCTCCAGGAAGCTGCCGTAGTTGGAACTGGTGCGGTCATCCAGCGAGAAGTACTGCTTGAACTGGCCGACGGTGAGCTTGCCGGCCTTGCCGAAGCTGCGCGCCAGGTACACGTCCTTGGCCTCGACGCGGTCGCCGGAGAAATCGGCCTCCAGCTTGTAGTCGACCACGAAGAACTTGCCGGACACGTCAACCCACGCACGGCGGATTTCGGTGTCGTCCTTGTTCGGGGTGCCGCGGTTGTCGTTGTCGAAGGTGGCGAAGTCCAGGTGCAGGCGGCCACCGAGGGTGGCGGTGACCGGACGGTCGTCTTCGGCAGCGAAGGCCGGCGCCGACAAGGCAGCCAGCGCCATCATGGCGGCAGGACGCCGCCAGGCAAACGTGAATTCCACAAACCCTCCCAGGTGCGCGCCAGGCGCGCGGCAATCGTGGGCACCGGACGGTGCGCGGCCGCAGTCTGGGTCGCCGTAGCTGTCATCGTCCTGTCAACGGATTGTGCGGTGCAGCGTAAAAGACCGCCGGGCGCGGCCCGGCGCTACCCATGCGGTGTATCCCGGTAGCGCCGGTCCATGACCGGCGGGCGGCCCCGGCGTCATGCGGTAGCATTCGCTTCCCCTCCCACCGTCGTGCCCATGCGCCTGCTGCTGGTCGAAGACAACCCGGATCTGGCCGATGCGATCATCCGTCGCATGCGTCGCAGTGGCCATGCCGTGGACTGGCAGGCCGATGGCCTGGCCGCCGCCAGCGTGCTGCGCTACCAGAGCTTCGACCTGGTGGTGCTGGATATCGGCCTGCCCAAACTCGACGGCCTGCGCGTGCTGGCCGGCATGCGTGAGCGCGGCGACAGCACGCCGGTGCTGATGCTGACCGCACGCGACGGCATCGAGGACCGCGTGCAGGCGCTGGATGTCGGCGCCGACGACTACCTCGGCAAGCCGTTCGATTTCCGCGAATTCGAGGCGCGCTGCCGCGTGCTGCTGCGGCGCGCGCGTGGCCAGGCGAGCGAGGTGGTGCAGGTCGGTGGCTTCCAGTTCGACAACGCGGCGCACCGGGTCACGCTCGATGGCGAACCGATCGAGCTGCCCAACCGTGAATACCGCCTGCTGGAGATCCTGGTCGGCCGTATGGGCCAGGTAGTGGGCAAGGACGAGATCGGCAACGGCCTGTTCGGCTTCGACGACGAAGCCGGTCCGAATGCCATCGAACTGTACGTCGGTCGCCTGCGGAAGAAACTGGCGGGCGCACCGCTGCGCATCACCACCGTGCGCGGTGTCGGCTACCTGCTGGAAGCCAGTGATGGCAGCGCCGACGCCGATGGCTGACGTACGCGCTGCGAACGCGGCGCCGGGCTCGCTGCGGCGCACGCTGCTGCTCTACCTCGGTGCGTTGCTGGCGGTGTTCGCGGTGGCGCTGCTGTTCGCCGCGCGCGACTATGGCCAGCGTGCGGCAAATCGTTCCTACGATCACCTGCTGGTGTCTTCGGCGTTGTCCATCGCCGATTCGGTGGCGCTGGTCGATGGGCAGTGGCAGGTGGATCTGCCGTATGCGGCGCTGGACCTGCTGGCGATGGCGCCGGAAGATCGCGTGTTCTATCGCGTCGCCGACAGCCGCGGCAACCTGATCACCGGTTATGCCGATCTGCCGTCGCCGCCGCGTCGGCCCGGTACGCAGCCGCAGTTGTTCGATGCTGCCTACAGCGGTGAGACGGTGCGCTTCGTGGTGGTCAGCCGCAGTTTCGCCGCGGCCTCGGCGCAGGGCGAGGTGCAGGTGCAGGTGGGCCAGACCCGGCGTGCCCGCGAAGCCGTGGCGCAGGACATGGTCAACCGTGCGCTGTTGGCGATCGGTGTGCTGTCGCTGCTGCTGCTCGCGCTGGTGGCGTTCGGCGTGCACCGTGCGTTTCGTCCGCTGGTGCGGGTGGAGCGCGAACTGTCGCGGCGCGAACCGTCCGACCTTAAGCCGCTGGACGCCCGTGTGCCGCGCGAGATGGATCAGATGGTGGCGGCACTGAACCGCTTCATGGAGCGCCTGTCCAGCAGCAACGAAACGCTGCGCGCGTTCATGGCCGAGGCCGCGCACCAGATGCGCACGCCATTGGCCGCACTGCGCGCGCAGGCACAGCTGGCGCTGGATGATGACGATCCGGAAGACATGCGGCGCAGCCTGCAGGCGATCGAGCGCAATGCCACCCATATGAGCCGCCTGCTCAACCAGCTGCTCAGCGATGCCAGCGTGATCCATCGTTCGCACCTGCAGCGCTTTGCGGCGGTGGATCTGGCCGAAACCGTGCACCAGGCCCTGCATGAAGCCCTGCCGCAGGCCGGTCCGGCACCGCGCGTGCAACTTGCGATGACCGCCGAGCCGGTGCAGGTGCACGGCGACGCGTTGCTGCTGCGCGAGGCAATCAAGAACCTGGTCGACAACGCACTGAAGTACGGCGGCGACGGTCCGTTGCAGATCGCGTTGACGGTCGACGGTGGGCAGGCGGTGCTGACCATCGCCGACCATGGTGCGGGGATCGCCGCAGCCGACGCCGAGCGCGTATTCGAACGCTTCGCACGTGGCGACGGCGCACCGTCTGGAGGTGCAGGCCTGGGCCTGGCCATCGTCAAGCGGGTGGTCGACAGCCACGGCGGTCACATCGATCTCAGCAACCGTCCGCAGGGCGGCCTGATCGCCACCATCCGCCTGCCCCGGAGCAGTACATGATCCGCCTGTTTGCTGTTGCCCTTGCCCTGATGTTGGCGCTGCCGGTGCTGGCTGCACCCGGCGAGGTCCGCCGCTTCCCGGCACAGGGAAAGCCCACGGCGCAGCTGCGCATCCATGGCACCACCGATATCGAAGTATTCGCGGTGGTGATCGCCGACTACCAGCGCCTGCACCCGGGCACCGAGGTGGTGTACGAGGACATCATCACCCAGGATCTGTATGCGCGTTACCTGCATGACCGCGCCGGGCCGGCGTCGCCGGACCTGCTGATCTCCAGTGGCATGGACCTGCAGACCAAGCTGGTCAACGATGGCCACGCGCTGCCGCATCGCTCGGCGCAGACTGCCGCGCTGCCGGCCTGGGCGCAGTGGCGCAACGAGGCCTTCGGCATCAGCTACGAGCCGGTGGTGATGGTCTACAACACCCGCGCGATGGCTGCGGCGAAGGTACCGCACACGCGCCGCCAGCTGCTCGATCGCTTGCGCGCCGAAGGCGCGCCGCTGCGCGGCAGGGTGGGCACCTATGACATCGAACGCAGCAGCGTCGGCTACCTGCTGGCCACCCAGGACGCACAGCGCGGCAGTATCGCCGGTGCGTTGCTGGGTGCGCTCGGTGACAACGACGTGGTGCGCGAGGAACGCACCGGCGTGTTGCTGGACCAGGTGGCCAGCGGCCAGCTGTCACTGGTCTACAACGTGCTCGGCTCCTACGCGCAGGCGCGCATTGATGCCGGCGCGCCGCTGGCCATCGTCGAGCCCGAGGATTACACGCTGGTGGTGCTGCGCACCGCGGTAATTCCGCGCACCGGCCCGCACCCGGAAGAAGCCCGGCGTTTCCTCGACTACCTGCTGTCACCACGCGGCCAGCAGGTGCTGTCGCGCGAGGCGCGGCTGATGCCGATCGTGACAGGCAACGCACGGGGCGAAGACGCACCGGGTCGTAGCCGTCGTCCGATCCAGCTGGGCCCGGGCCTGCTGGTCTACCTCGATGCGCTCAAGCGCCGCCAGTTCCTCGATGCCTGGCGCAGCAGCGTGGAGCCGGCGGGGCGCTGATGTGCTGGTAGCGCCGGGCCATGCCCGGCGGATGCGGTGTGCTGCCCGTACAATGTGGGCATGAGCGAATACACCATCCTGATCGCCGATGACCATCCGCTGCTGCGTTCGGCGGTGGTGCAGTCCTTGCGGCAGAGCCTGCCGCTGGCGCAGGTGCGCGAGGTCGCCAGCGCCGATGCGCTTGCCGCCGCCCTCGACGCGCATCCGGATGTGGACCTGGTGCTGCTCGACCTGACCATGCCAGGCGCGCACGGTTTCTCCGCGTTGCTGCACGTGCGAGGCTCGCATCCGGACATTCCGGTGGTGATCCTCTCGTCCAACGACCATCCACGGGTGATCCGCCGCGCCCAGCAGTTCGGCGCCGCCGGTTTCATCCCGAAGTCGGCCCCAGCCGAGACCATCGGCGAGGCGGTGCAGGCCGTACTCGACGGTGGGCTGTGGTTCCCGGCGATGGCCGCCGAACGCTCGGAGGCGGATGCGCTGCTGGCCAGCCGCCTGGCGCAGCTGACGCCGCAGCAGTTCCGGGTGCTGCTGTGCCTGGCCGATGGCCTGCTCAACAAGCAGATTGCCTACACGCTGGGCCTGGCCGAGAACACGGTGAAGGTGCACGTCACCGCGATCCTGAAGAAGCTCGAATGCCACAGCCGCACACAGGCGGCGGTGCTGGTGAAGGCGCTGGAGCCGGAAGGCGACGCCGGCGCCGGGCTGTAGTTCCAGCCAACGGCGCAGCCCCTCGTGGGTGGTTTGGGGGCGTTGAAAGCAAAAGCTGCGAGTGGGCCGGTCGGGTTGGGTGCGCGGGGGACGCCGTGAATCCGTCCCTGGAGGCTTGGCAGCCGCATCCATGCGGCTGACACCCCCGCGCACCCAACCCGACCGGCCGCTGACAGATTTCGGTGGCCTGTCACCCACGGATAAGAAAAAGAAGATCAAAAGCAAAAGCAGCCTGGCAGGCCGCCTTTTGTAGAGCCGAGCCTACGCTCGGCTGCTTTCCGGCCAGCCCGCGAAGCCGAGCATGGGCTCGGCTCTACACGAGCAAGCGAAGCGCAGCGGCCCGCTTTTGATCTTCTTTTTCTTCTCCGTGGGTGGACGAACCCGGAACCTGTCAGCGGCCGGGTGGATGGGTAGTGCGGGGTGTCCGCGGCATGGATGCCGCGGCCAAGCCCCCATGGATGGGTTTACGGCGTCCCCGCACTACCCATCCGCCCGGCCAGACACCGCATGGCGCGACACAAGTCGACTAACAGTCGACTCTACCAACCGCCCACCCACGAGGGGCTGCGCCGTTGGCTGGGAATCACCCGCGATGGCGGATCAGCAACTGACTCATCAACGCCCGCAGCGCCGGCGGCTTCACCGGCTTGGCCATCATCCCCCAGCCGCGCTCCGCGGCCATCTCGCGCAGCCCCGCATCACGCTCGGCGGTCACCAGCACCACCGGTGGGCGCGCCTGCCACAGCTCGGCCAGCGTCTCGTACAGCACCGGGCCATGGTGATCGCCCATGCGCACATCCAGCAGCACCAGTTCCGGTACCGTCCCGGCACTGGCCAGCTGCAAGGCGGACTGCGGGCCATCGGCCAGCATCACCTCGCAGCCCCAGCGTTCCAGCAGCGCGCGGCTGGCCGCGCAGACGTGCGGATCATCATCGATCACCCACACACGGCGCCCGCGCAGCGGATTGTCCGCCGCCGGTTCCTGCACCAGCACCGGCGCAGGAGCAGTAGCGGGAATCGCGCTGGCTTCGCCGAACGGCACGCCCACCGCGAACACGCTGCCCTGGCCCAGCTGCGAGCGCAGCCGGATCGGATGGCCAAGCAGGCGGCCGATGCGGTCGACGATCGCCAGGCCAAGGCCGGCGCCGCGCTGCTGGCCGTCGTGCAGGCGGCGGAATTCCTCGAAGATCTCGCCCTGCAGCGCATCGGGAATGCCCGGGCCCTGGTCGTGCACTTCGATCCACAGCAGACCGTCGCGGCGGCGACAGCCGAGCAGCACGCGGCCGCGTTCGCTGTAGCGCAATGCGTTGGACAGGAAGTTCTGCAGGATGCGCCGCAGCAGCGCTTCATCGCTGACCACCACCGCAGCGGTATCGACCCAGTCGACCACCAGCCCGCGTGACTGCGCGGCGATGCCGAACTCGCGCGCCAGCGTCTGCAGCAGCGGGCCCAGCCGGAACGCCTGCACACGGGTCGGCAGGCTGCCCGATTCCAGGCGCGCGATATCCAGTAGGCTGTTGAGGATGGCATCCTGCGCGGCCAGTGCAGCGTCGATGTGGTCACTGGTCTGCTGCTGCGCCGGGTCGCTCAGCTTGCCGCGCAGCACCGAGACGAACATGCGCGCTGCATTGAGGGGCTGCAGCAGGTCGTGCACGGCCGAGGCGACGAAGCGGGTCTTGTAGCGGTTGGCCTGCTCGGCCTCGCGGCGCGCCTCATCCAGATCATGGGTGCGCTCGGCGATGCGGTGCTCCAGCGCATCGGCCAGCGAGCGCAGTTCGCGCGCGGCATTCTTGTAGCTGGTGATGTCGGCATAGCTGGTGACGAAACCGCCGTCGGGCAGCGGATTGCCACGGATCTCCAGCACCGTGCCGTCGTCCTTCTCGCTCTCGCGCATGTGCGGGCGACCGCTGCGCAGGTGGTTCAGGCGACGCTCGATGGCCTCGTCCACCGGGCCGGGACCGAGCAGGCCACGGCGTGCGTTGAAGCGGAACAGTTCCTCGATCGGCCGGCCCACGCGCACCAGGTCCACCGGGAAGCGGAACAGTTCCAGGTAGCGCGAATTCCACGCGACCAGGCGCAGTTCGCGATCGATGACCACCACGCCCTGGGGCAGGTGTTCGAGGCTGCGGCTGAGGCCGCTGTCAGCGTCGGTTGCGGCCTGCAGCAGGCCATCCTGTGCGGTGCGCAGTTCCTGCGCGTGCTGCTTGAGCAGGGTTTCCAGTTCGCGGCGGCTGCGCAGGCGGTGCTTGGCCAGGCGCCGGCGCTGCTGCACGAACAGCACCAGGAAGCCCAGTGCAAGCCACGCAGCACCGCCGGTGAGTGCGGCCGCGCGACCGGCAGAGGTGGCTGCACTGGCATCGTGCAGCAGATGCAGGTTCCAGTCTTCGGCAGGCAGCGCCAGGCTCTGCCACAGCATCGGCTGCGGCAAGGCCGGGTCCAGCAGGCGCACCATGCGGCCGCCGTCGGCCAGCACGTCCTCGGTACGCGCACGCAGTGGCTGCAGCGCGCGGTCGGCGTACTGGCGGGCATCGAGCATCTCGCGGCGCTCGTCGGCGCCCAACGGGCGCAGCAGGCGGTAACGCCAGCTGTCCCGGTTGGCCAGGAAGACCACGTCGTGGTCGTCACTGGCCAGCACCACGTCCGGGCTGCTCAGCCATTCCTGTTCCAGCGCCGACAGCTCGACCTTGATCACCACCACGCCCAGCCGCTGGCCACCTTCCTCGATGGCCTGCGACAGGTAATAGCCGGGCACGCCGGTGGTCATGCCGATGCCGTAGAAGCGACCCCGGCCCTTGGCCAGTGCCTGCCGGTAGTACGGGCGGTAGCTGTAGTTCTCGCCGACATTGGTGGTCGGCTGGTCCCAGTTGCTGGCCACCACCGCCACGCCGTCGTGGCCGACCAGGGTCAGGGTCGAGGCGCGGGTGACCTCATTGGCGCGTTGCAGCTTGAGGTTCAGCCGCTGCCGTTCGGTGGGCGAGGGCGGCACGCGCAGCGCGTGCAGCAGGTCCGGATCCAGTGCCAGCACCTGCGGCAACGTGCCGAAGCGGTCGATGCGCTGCTGCAGGCCCTGGCCATACAACTGCAGCTGGCGCTGCACCTGGCTGCTTTCGTCGCCCAGGGCACGTCGCCAGGCATAGTGGCCGGCGGCCACGGCACACAGCACGGTGCCACCGACCATCACCGCGATGGTCAGCAACAGCATCCGGTGGCGGCTGAGCCAGTACATGGCGGCAGTCTACGCAGGGCCGGCGGGCGTGGCATGCACGCCCGCCGGGATCTGACGTGGAAGGGGTCAGAAGTGCATCTGCGCGCGCAGTTCGAAGATCTCCGGCGTGCTGTGCACGCCACGACGGCTGGCGTCGACCTTCACGTAGTTGGCCTGGAACTTGAAGTGGCTGGTCAGGTACCAGTTCGCGCCCAGGGTCAGGTCGTGCTGGCGGCCACCAAGGATGCTGCCATCGTCGAGGTCCATGCGGCTGTAACGGGCCACCAGTTCCACCGCGCCGTAGTCGTGCGCGGGCTTGATGTTGGCCACCGCACCGGCGTTGTACGGGCGCGATTCGCCGGTCAGTACCCAGCTGGCCATCGCGTACTGGCCGCTGCCGGTGTAATCCGGCAGGCCCTTGCGGGTGACGGTGGCCTGCAGGGCTTCGGCCTGCAGCGAGAACGGGCCGCGGATCCAGATGCCTTCCAGGCCGGTGCGGCGGATCTGGTCGGCGGTGACCAGGGCGCCGGAATCGACGTAGCGGATGTCGGTCAGGCCGGCTTCCGGGCGCGCGCGCAGGCGCGCGCTGGCCTCGTGGTGCACGTCACGGCCATCGCTGTAGCCGCGCGGATTTTCCTGCGAGTAGGCCAGGCCCAGGTGGATCACGTCACCCGGCGCCTTCACCGGCGTCCAGACTGCACGTACTGCCTGGGTGGTACCGGGGTTGTCACCCTGCAGGTCCTTGCCGCCATAGGCGCCGGCCTGCAGCAGGTACTGCGGGCGCTCCAGCACCCATTCCACGCCCGTGCGGCGGCCTGCGTAGAAGGCCTGCACGGGCAGCGCGGTCTCCAGGAAGCTGCCCGCACGCGACGAGGTGTTGGCGTCCAGGCCGACCGGGGTCTTCATGTAGCCGAAGCGGAAACGGCCGATGTCACGGCCGAAGAAAGCCTTGCTCTCGAAGCGCACGAATACGTCCAGCCAGGTGTCGGACTGGAAGTCGTAGTAGACCATCGCGTCGTAGACGCCCTTCTTCTTCAGCGTCGCGCCGAACTCCTTGCGGCGCACGGCATCATCGTCCTCAAGGCCGCTGCCGGAGGAAAAATCGTTGTAGTCGTAGGCGATGTTGGCGGTCGCGGCCAACTCGGTACCGTCGCCGAAGGCGTACTTGGTCGGCCAGTTGTCGAAATCGGCAGCCGAGGCGAAGGCGGGAAGGGCGGCCAGGGACAGGGCCAGCAAGGTGGGAATCGGGCGCATGTTGGGTGCGGCTCTCTCAGATTGCGTGTGGACAGGACAACAACGGCCGCGGGGGCCGAAACTTTCGCAATGACGCGCCCAGCTGTTCAGCCCGGGCCACCGGCCTCCCCGTGATCGGGCGGTGCGGCGCCAGTGTAGGCACCACGGCCACCTGAACCGGGGGGCTAGTACCAATAGGTTATCTGCGCCGGCGTGCCCGGCGCGTACAAAGGCGTCCATTGGTCGCACCCCCTGCGCGTGCAGCACAGGGCCTGCGATCAGTTTCCACGGTAACGGTTCCCGCGCTGTCCCGGGGCCGTACGTGCCTGAAAACGCCCCTTCCGGAGTCCGCCATGCACATCCCGACCGCAGCCCCGGCGCCTGCAAAGCCGTTGCCGATCTATCGCCAGTTGTACTTCCAGGTGATCGTGGCGATCGTCCTGGGCGCCATCCTCGGCCACTACGAACCGCTGATCGGCGAGAAGATGAAGCCGCTCGGCGATGCCTTCATCAACCTGGTGAAGATGATCATCGCGCCGGTGATCTTCCTGACCATCGTCACCGGCATCGCCAGCATGACCCATCTGCGCACGGTGGGCCGCGTGTTTGCCAAGGCAATGGCGTACTTCCTGTTCTTCTCCACGCTGGCGCTGATCGTCGGCATGATCGTGGCGCACGTGGTGCAGCCCGGCGCCGGCATGAACATCAACCCGGCCGAGCTGGACCAGACCGCGGTGCACAGCTACGTCGAGAAGTCGCACGACCTGACCCTGGTCGGCTTCCTGATGGACATCATTCCGAAGACGCTGGTGAGCGCCTTCGTCGACGGCAACATCCTGCAGGTGCTGTTCATCGCGGTGCTGTTCGGCATCGCGCTGGCATCGGTGGGCGAGAAGGGCAAGCCGATCCTGAACTTCCTGGAGGCGCTGGTCGCCCCGGTGTTCAAGCTGGTCCACATCCTGATGAAGGCCGCCCCGATTGGTGCCTTCGGCGCAATCGCCTTCACCATCGGCAAGTACGGCGTTGGTTCGCTGGTCAACCTGGCATGGCTGGTGGGCTCGTTCTACCTCACCGCCTTCCTGTTCGTGGCGGTGATCCTGGGCCTGGTCTGCCGACTGTGTGGCTTCTCGGTGTTCAAGCTGGCGCGCTACCTGAAGGCCGAACTGCTGCTGGTGCTGGGCACTTCCTCGTCGGAGTCGGCGCTGCCGTCGCTGATGGAGAAGATGGAACGCGCCGGCTGCAGCAAGTCGGTGGTGGGCCTGGTGGTCCCGACCGGCTACTCGTTCAACCTGGACGGCACCAACATCTACATGACCCTGGCGGCACTGTTCATCGCCCAGGCCACCAATACCGAACTGACCCTGGGCCACCAGATCGCCCTGCTGCTGGTCGCCATGCTCAGCTCCAAGGGTGCAGCCGGTGTCACCGGTGCCGGCTTCATCACCCTGGCCGCGACCCTGGCCGTGGTGCCGGAAGTGCCGGTGGCCGGCATGGCGCTGATCCTGGGCGTGGACCGCTTCATGAGCGAATGCCGCTCGCTGACCAACTTCATCGGCAATGCGGTGGCCACCGTGGTGGTCTCGCGCTGGGAAGGCGCGCTGGACCGCAACCGCCTGCAGCTGGCGCTGGATGGCCGCGAAAGCGAGCTGCCGCCGCCGGTGGACGCGCTGCCCGAGGCGCTGCCGGCCAAGGGCTGATCCAGGTGTGTGGTACCGCGGGGCCGATCACGACAGTGGTACGGCCCCGCGGCGTTTCAGGGCGTCCCATGGCTGTCATGGCAGACGCCGAAGCTGGTATCCCGGTACCGTCGCATACGGCACGGAATTGTGCGGTCGCAGCATGCCTGCGACAGGATAGCGACAGGTCCGGACGCTCCAACGGGGGTATCATCCCCTGTCCCTTCTGCCCATTCATGTAACCCACATCGATGTCCAACGAAGATTTCAAACAGGCCGCCCTCGATTACCACCGGATGTCTCCGCCCGGCAAGATCAAGGTTTCCGCTACCAAGCCCATGCTGACCCAGCGCGACCTGTCGCTGGCGTATTCGCCGGGCGTGGCGTACGCCTGTGAAGCGATCAAGGCCGACCCGCAGCAGGCCAGCGAGCTGACCGCGCGCGGCAACCTGGTGGCGGTGATCTCCAACGGCACCGCAGTGCTGGGCCTGGGCAACATCGGCGCACTGGCCGGCAAGCCGGTGATGGAAGGCAAGGGCGTTCTGTTCCAGAAGTTCGCCGGCATCGATGTGTTCGACATCGAAGTGGATGAAACCGACCCGGACAAGCTGGTCGACATCATCGCCTCGCTGGAGCCGACCTTCGGCGGCATCAACCTGGAAGACATCAAGGCGCCGGAATGCTTCGTGGTCGAGCGCAAGCTGCGCGAGCGCATGAAGATCCCGGTGTTCCATGACGACCAGCACGGCACGGCGATCATCGTCGGCGCGGCCGTGCTCAACGCGATGGCGATCACCGGCAAGAAGATCGAGGAAGTGAAGCTGGCGACCACGGGCATGGGCGCGGCTGGCATTTCCTGCGTGAACATGCTGGTGCAGCTGGGCCTGAAGCCGGAAAACATCCTGGCCTTCGACCGCGAGGGCGTGATCCATACCGGCCGTACCGACCTGGACCCGGAAAAGCAGCGCTATGCGCGCGACACCGACAAGCGCACCCTGGCCGAGATCGTCAACGGCGCGGACATCTTCCTGGGCCTGTCGGCGCCGGGCATCCTGACCGCCGAGATGGTCAAGACCATGGCGCCGGATCCGGTGATCTTCGCGCTGGCCAACCCGACCCCGGAAATCATGCCGGAAGTGGCGCGCGCCGCGCGTCCGGACGCGATCATCGGCACCGGCCGGTCGGACTACCCGAACCAGGTCAACAACGTGCTGTGCTTCCCGTACCTGTTCCGCGGTGCGCTGGACGTGGGCGCGACCGCGATCAACGAAGAAATGAAGATCGCCTGCGTGCGCGCCATCGCCGCGCTGGCACGCCGTGCCGCCACCGACATGGGCTCGGCTTACGGCGGTGAAACCCCGAGCTTCGGCCGTGAATACCTGATCCCGCGCCCGTTCGACCGCCGCCTGCTGGTGGAGCTGTCGGCCGCCGTGGCCCAGGCCGCGATGGACTCGGGCGTGGCCTCGCGCCCGATCGACGACATGGGCGCCTACCGCGACAAGCTGGCCCAGTTCGTCTACCGCACCAGCCTGATGATGAAGCCGGTCTACGACCGCGCGCGCAGCGACAAGCAGCGCGTGGTGTACGCCGAAGGCGAAGAGGAAGTGGTGCTGCAGGCGGTGCAGAACGTGGTTGATGACGGCCTGGCACACCCGATCCTGATCGGCCGCCCGGAAGTGATCGAATCGCGCATCGAGCGTCTGGGCCTGCGCCTGAAGATCGGCGAGAACGTTGAAGTCACCAACATCAACGACGACCCGCGCTTCAACGAGTACTGGCAGTACTACCACGGCCTGACCGGCCGTCGTGGCGTGACCGTGGCCGCAGCGAAGAACCTGATGCGTTCGCGCCCGACCCTGATCGCCGCGGTGATGGTGGCCCGTGGCGAAGCCGACGCGATGCTGACCGGCATCGTCGGCCGCTTCCACAAGAAGCTGGGTTACGTGCGCAGCGTGCTGCCGCTGGAGCCGAAGGTCACCTCGACCTCGGCCATGACCGGCGTGATCAACCAGCAGGGCGTGTTCTTCTTCGTCGATACCCACGTGCAGGAAGACCCGACCGCCGAGCAGCTGTGCGAAGCGACCCTGCAGGCGGCCTACCGCATGAAGCTGTTCGGCATCGAGCCGAAGGTGGCGCTGCTGTCGCACTCCAACTTCGGCAGCCACGACTCCAAGGACGCGCTGAAGATGCGCCAGGTGCGCGAGCTGCTGCTCAAGCGCAACCCGCGTCTGAACGTGGACGGCGAAATGCAGGGCGACACCGCGTGGGATGAAGCGCTGCGCCAGAAGCTGCTGCCGGGCTCGACCCTGCAGGGCCGCGCCAACCTGTTCGTGCTGCCGAACCTGGAAGCGGCCAACATCGCCTACAACCTGGTGCGTGTGTTCACCGACGGCGTGGCGATCGGCCCGATCCTGATGGGCGTGAACAAGCCGGTGCACATCCTGACCACCAGCGCGACCTCGCGCCGGATCCTGAACATGACCGCGATTGCCGCAGTTGATGCGCAGATCAGGAAGCAGCTGGAAGCGGAAAAGAAGGCGTAAGCCTTCTTTCCAGCGACAGCTGCAGAAACGCGCCCCACGGGGCGCGTTTCTGTTTCCGCGCAGCGGAAACCGGATCGGGTAGCGCCGGGCCATGCCCGGCGGAATGCGAGAAGCGCCGCGCTGCGCGCTCGCCGGGCATGGCCCGGCGCTACCAGATGAATTGCAGTCCGGCAGTCATTTGCCTGCAACGCCGCTACGGCCCAATACGCCCACGCGGCCCGGCCGTGGGAAGGGACCGGACCGGCCTTCCCACCCTGGGCCCGACCAACTTTCCATCGGCGAGGGTGTCATGCGCAATCGAGTGACGCGGCGTTACTTCCAGCAACTGTTCGCGCTGTACGCCGGTTTCGTGCGGTCGCGCTGAGGCGTAGAAGGCAGCGAGGTAGAGTCGACCGTTGGTCGACTATCGCGCGAAGCGCGGGGTTTTGGATGGTTGTACGAAGAGCAGTCGACTAACAGTCGACTCTACCCAGTCGCCCCAATACCCAGGCGCCCCGATACCCAGGCGCCCCGATACCCAGTTGACCACCCAGTCAGTGCCGCTTGCCGCGCCGCGCAGGGGCCGGCGGCGGTGCATCCGAACGCGGCTTGGCGTATTGCGTCCACAGCGCCGGCAATGCCTTGCCGGTGTGCTTCTGCCACAGCGCTGGCGTATAGCGGCCCTCGCGCAGGGCCTTGTCCAGCGCCAGCACCAGGCCGGGATGCTCAGCCTCGGCCCACTTCAGGAACGCAGCGGTCACCCGGTAGCCGCTGTCGACGTTCTGGCCCTTCTCGACCTTGACCGGCAACGCCCAGCCCGCGGCGGCGTTGTCCATGCCGTAGCGATCGCGTGCGTAGTCGGCGATGCCTTCCACCAGCCAGCCCGGTACCCGTGCATCGCCGTAACCGGGATAGCCCTGCACGATGTGCATCGCCTCGTGGGTGACCAGGTCGATGTCGTTCGGGTGCTGCGCCAACCAGCCGGGATTGATGGTGATCGTCGCCGCCTGGTCCTTGTCGCCGACGAAGGCGATGCCGGTGTAGGCCGGATCGATCACGATGCGCACCAACGACGGCGCGGCGGGGTGGAAGTCAGCCCGCTCGCGCAGATAGGCGAAGAAGAACGTATCGATCACCCGCTTGCGCTGCGGTGCAGCCAGGGCGCCACGGGCGTCCTGGTAGTTCAGTGTCACGCCGTCGCGGGTCAGCTGCGTATCGAACGCCTGGGTCTGGCCGAAGCTGGAGAAGGACAGGGCAACAAGGGCCAGGGGCAGAAGACGGTAGCGCATGCGGATCATTGTACGGTGCCGGCTGCCAGCAGTTCGATCTCGGCCAGCGGCAGTCGCCCTGGTGCCGCCAGGCGCAGGCGGTACTCGCTGTAGCGGCCGGGTTTTGCGATGCGGAACGGACGGGTCTGGCGGGCAGATTCGAAGTCTTCGCCACTGCGCTGGTCGAGCACGGTCCAGCTGCCGCTGCCATTGCGCGCCTCCAGCGTCCATTCACCGCCATGGATGCGGCCATCGCCACTGGTCAGCGTGTACATCGTCGCGGTGCCATCAGCCAGGCCGGTCAGCGCGATGGTTGCGCCGCCGCCCAGGCCCACTGTCGTGCCGGCATCGTCATCGACCAGCGCGGGAAGGGCACGGCCATCGGCCAGCACTGCCTTCGCACCGCTGCCCAGCAGGTCGTGCAGCAGTTGCGGGCGCTGGCCACGCGCGGTCAGCGAGCGCGGCACGTCGTCCACACCACTGCCCCAGCGCGACGGTTGCGGGCCCATCACGAAGTCCAGGGTCGCGCCCTTGGCGATCAGCTCGTGCGGCACCCAGGTCCTGGTCCAGGGTTTGCCGTTGATCTTCAGCGACTGCACGTAGACGTTCTCACGCGAGTTGTTGGCCGCGTTCACGGTCAGCACGGCACCGCCCTGCAGTTCCACCCGCGCATGTTCGAAGGCCGGTGAACCTATCACGTACTCCGGCGCGCCCATGCGCAGCGGGTACAGGCCCAGCGATGCCAGCACGTACCAGGCCGACGTCTCGCCGTTGTCCTCATCGCCCGGATAGCCCTGGCCGATCTCGCTGCCCACATACAGCCGCGACAGGATCTCGCGCACGTGCTGCTGGGTCTTCCACGGCTGCCCGGCGTACAGGTACATCCACGGGATGTGGTGCGCCGGCTGGTTGCTGTGCGCGTACATGCCCATGCGCACATCGCGCGCTTCGGTCATCTCATGGATGGTGCCGCCGTAGGAGCCGGCGAACGCCGCATCGGCGGTTTCCGGCGTGGCGAAGAAGGTGTCCAGCTTGGCGGCCAGCTTGTCGCGGCCGCCGTACAGTGCGGCCAGGCCTTCACCGTCGTGGGCCGCGGTGAAGGCGAAGGTCCAGCCATTGGATTCGGTGTAGTCGTGGCCCCATACGCGCGGGTCGTAGTCCTTGGCGTCCACGCGCCAGCGGCCATCGGCCTTGCGGCCCTGGAAGAAGCCTGCCGCCGGATCGAACATCGTCGCGTAGCTGGCGGCGCGGTGGCGGAAGTAGTCGGCCTCGGTGCTGTAGCGTTCGCGTGCGGCCGGCGTGGTCGCACGCTTGGCCAGGGCGTCGGCCATGTTGGCGATGCCGAAGTCATTGAGCGCGCCTTCCATCGTCCATGACATGCCCTCATGCACGTCGGCGCTGGCATAGCCACGGAAGGTCGAGCGGTCCATGCCCTTGCGGCCGACGTGGCGGTCCGGCGGTACCACGGTCGCGTTCTTCACTGCGGCGGCGTAGGCCTCGGCCGGATCAAAGCCGCCGATGCCTTTCAGCCACGCATCGGCAAACGCCACATCCGAACTGGTGCCGACCATCAGGTCCGCGTAGCCCGGCGACGACCAGCGCGCGATCCAGCCGCCAGCGCGGTACTGCTCGATGAAGCCCTGCACCATCTGCCCGGCATCGTCGGGCGTGAACAGCGCATAGGCCGGCCAGGTGGTGCGGAAGGTGTCCCAGAAGCCATTGTTGACGAACACCTTGCCGTCGCGCACGGCGGTAAAGCTGCGGGTCGCGCTGCCATCGGTGTTGTCATCGCTGGCGCTGGCCTGGTTGGCATAGCGCCAGTCGGGTGCGGCCGCGCTGCCCACGTTCTCGTGGCCTGAGTTGGGGTACAGGTACAGCCGGTACAGGCTGGAGTACAGCGTGGTCTTCTGGTCGTCGCTGGCCGTGCCGATGTCGAAGCGGGCCAAGCGCGCATCCCACGCATCCTGCGCGCGCCCGGCCACGCTCTCCAGCGTATCGGTGGCGGCGATTTCCAGCGCCAGGTTGTGCCGTGCCTGCTCCACCGAGATCAGCGAAGTGGCGATGCGCATGGTCACCCGTCGCTCGCTGCCGGCATCGAACTTGATGTAGCCGGTCGGGCGGCCGGTGTCGAGGCGACCGCTGCTGCGCCAGGGTTTGTCGAAGCTGGCGACCACGTACATGCGGCTGGCACCGTTGGACAGGCCGCTGCGCGTATCGGTATAGCCGGACAGCGTCTGCGTGGCGGCATCCAGGCTCAGGCCGCCACGTGCATCGACGTTGTCGAACAGCAGGTTGGCGTCGCTGCCCTCCGGGAAGTCGAAGCGGAACAGCGCGGCATGGTCGGTCGGCGCGATCGATGCCGCGACGCCGTTGTCGAAGCGCACGTCGTAGCGGTAGGGGCGGGCGCTTTCGTGGCTGCGGTCGAACGACAAGGCACGTTTGCGGCGATCAGCCTCCGGCACGCCACGGCTGGCCGAGGGCATTACCTGGAAGGTCTGGCGGTCGCCCATCCACGGGCTGGGCTGGTGGCTCAATGCGAGCGCCTGCAGCTGCGGGCGGTTCTGTGCGTCGTTCTGCTCGTTCCAGCGGTACAGCCAGTTCAGCGCGCCGGCATCGGTCACCGGGGTCCAGAAATTGAAGCCGTGCGGCACCGCCGTGGCCGGGAAATTGTTGCCGCGCGAGAAGGTGCCGTTGGCCTGGGTGCCGCGGGTGGTCAGCACCCAGTCGGAGACGCGCTGCGGCTGTTGCCGCGGCTGAGCATCCAGGCGCACGTCGTCGATCCAGCCGGACACCGGCGCACCGTCGGCACTGGCCACCTCCAGTTCGATCGCTACCACGCGGCGACCCTTCAGCGCGGGCACGTCGCCCAGTCGCACCGCCTTGCGTGCCCACTGTTGCGGGTACAGCGTCTTCGACTCGCCCTGCGCGCGTGCGCCAAGGGCTACGCCGTGCTGGTCGCGTGCCGGGCCGGCCGAAACGCGGCTGCCATCGTCCAGCCGCAGGTCCAGCGAGACATAGGTCGAGGCCACGGTGTCCTTGCCCACGATTTCCGGCAGCACCAGCCACGACAGCGTGGTGTCGGCCTCGATCGGCAGGTTGGTCTTGAACAGTTCGCGCCGCGCGTTGCCTCCTGCGCTGCTGTAGCGAAGGGCATGCAGCCCGCTGTAGCCGGCGTTGCGCTTGGCCGTGTAAGGCGCGGCAGGGCCGTTGCCGATCGTTGCCTGCAGGGCGCCAGCGGCCTGCGCCGGCGCAGGTTCGCCGGGTTCGAACGAGGTCTGCAGTTCCTGTGCCAGCACCGGCATCGCAGTGGTCGCACAGGCCAGGGCCAGGGCAAGCGGAAGCAGGGCGCGGCGTGGATCGGACAGGGTCATGCAGAAGTCTCCCGGAAGGGCAGGCGGCGGGCAGAACCCGCATCGGCGGACACCACGGGCAGCATCGCTCCGCCCGCCGGGATGGCGGTGGAAGAGGCGATGCCGGTCCGGTGGGGGCGGGCCATGCGATCGGGTCGATTGGACGGGTCGATTCGCGACCCGGGCCCGATCCTGCAACAGCCGCCGCGACCTGACAAGTGCCATTTAGTTCGATCCAAATGCGGGAAATATCGCGGTCGGCAGGATTTCAGCACCAACCCGTACGGGCGACCGGGGATTCCACGCAGACAGACCGGCCCTGGTGCCGTGCAACGCCACGCGGAATCGGCCCGCGGCGCCCAAAGACCTGTTGCGGCGCCATGTCGGGGCGGCCCGGATGCTAGAATCACAGGCCTCGCAACCCGTTCATCGACATCCGCCATGAGCCATACCGCCACTGCGCCCGCCAACGCCGAGAAGCGCTACACCGTGCACCGCAGCGATCTTCCGCTGAGCTGCCCGACCCCGGAAATGGCGCTGTGGAACTCGCATCCGCGCGTGTACCTGCCGATCGAAGACGAGCCCAATGGCGAAGCGCAGTGCCCGTACTGCGGTTCCGTGTTCGTGCTGGCCGACTAAGCGGCTGCCCCCTCGATGCGCCGATTGACCGTGGTGCAGTTGCTGCCGGCGCTGCACTCCGGTGGTGTCGAGCGCTCGACCCTGGAAATCGCTGCGGCCCTGGTCGCCGCCGGCCATCGGGCGCTGGTGGTTTCCGCCGGTGGCCGCCTGGTGCAGCCGCTGCTCGATAGCGGTGCCGAGCACCTCACCCTGGACATCGGCCGCAAGTCGCTGCTGACCCTGCGCCATCTGCCGACCCTGCGCCGCTTGTTCGCCGAGGTTGGCGCGGACATCGTGCATGCGCGCTCGCGCCTGCCGGCATGGCTGGGCCTGTACGCGATCCGCGCCCTGCCTGCCGCGCAGCGCCCGCACTGGGTGACCACCGTGCACGGGCTGAATTCGCCCAGCCGCTACAGCGCAGTGATGACCAGCGGCGAGCGCGTGATCTGCGTGTCCAACACCGTGCGCGATTACGTGCAGCGGCACTACCCGACCGTGCCCGAACAGGCGCTGCAGGTGATTCCGCGCGGCGTTGATGTGGCCCAGTTCCCGCGCGTGGCGCGTGCCGATCGCCGTCCGCGGATGGCGCTGGCAGCCGATTACCCGTGGCTGGCGCAGGTTGAAGGCCCATTGCTGCTGTTGCCGGGGCGGGGCACCCGTCTGAAGGGCCACGCACATGCGCTGCAGTTGCTTGCCGATGTGCGCGCCGCCGGTGTGCCGGCGCAGCTGTGGATGCTGGGCACCGATGAACCCGGCCGTGAAGCCTACGTGGCCGATCTGCGCCGGCAGGCGGCCGCGCTCGGCGTGGCCGAGGCCGTGCACATCAGCACACCGACCGCGCGCATCGCCCAGGCTTACGCGGCCAGCGACCTGGTGCTGCAACTGTCGGACAAGCCCGAAGCGTTCGGCCGCACCGTGGTCGAAGCGCTGTCGGTGGGCCGACCGGTGCTGGGCTGGGACCATGGTGGCGTCGGTGAACTGCTTCGGCAGCTGCAACCCGCAGGTGCCGTGCCGCTCGGCGATGCGCGCGCATTGGGTGAACGTGCGCTGGCCCTGCTGGCCCAGCCTCCGTCCTTGCCGACCCGCATCCCGTTTACCCTGCAGGCCATGCAGCGCGATACCCTCCGCCTCTATGCCGACCTCGCCGGCTGACCCTGCCGTCATCGTGCGCGACGACCGCGCCGGGCGCTGGGCGCCCTGGTGGGTGCTGGCGTACGTGGCGATGTGGCCGTTGCCGGGCATCGCCGAAACCGTGTTGGGCCTGGGTGCGCTGTACGCCGCGGCGCGCATGGTGATGCGCCGCCTGCAGCGCCGCCCGCATCTGTTGAGCACGGCGGCCTGGGCACTGACTTCGATCCTGTTCCTCGGCTATTGGCTGCCGCAGGCATTTTCCGCATTCGATGCGATCGACCCGGCGGCCTCGTGGACCAAAGCTGCAGCGGGCCTGCGCTATCTGCCCTTCATGTGGCTGGTGGCGATCGCGGTGGCCACGCCGGAGCGGCGGCGGCTGACCTTCGCAGGTCTGGCGCTGATCACCGGCGCATGGACGCTGGATGCGCTGGTGCAGGCCGTGGCCGGTACCAGCCCATGGTTCTGGTCACTGGAACAGCTGAAGCTGGCGGTCAGTGGCCACGCGCTGTGCCCGGCCGATGAGGCCGCCCTGGCCGACCGCCTCAGCGGCGCACTGGGACCCTGCAACCTGAAGTTCGGCCAGGTGCTGGCCAGCCTGTCGCCGTTCCTGCTGCTGCCTGTCGCGCGGCGCTTTGGCAATGCGGGCTGGCTGCTGGCTGCGGCAGCGCTGGGCAGCGTGCTGCTGCTGGCCGGTTCGCGCGCCTCGTGGATCACCTTCGCGCTGGTGCTGGCCTACAGCGGCGTGCGCCAGTTCGGCTGGAAACGGCTGGCCGCGCTGGCGCTGGTGGCGGTGCTCGGCGCGGGCGCTCTGACCGCCAGCGTGCCGCAGCTGCGCGAGCGCTTCGCGCGTACGGCCATGGCGCTGGATGGGGGCGAGCGTGGTGTCGACGAGGCCCTGTCAGGGCGCGCGCGGATATGGGAAGCTGCCGCCTGCATGATTGAAGCGCACCCGATCAATGGCGTGGGTGCACGTGGTTTCCGCGATGCCTATCCTGCCTGCGTGGCGGAGGAAGGGCCGGCGGTGTGGGGCAATGCCCCGGCGCTGCACGCCCACCAGATCGTGCTGGAAATCCTCGCAGAGACCGGAGTGATTGGCCTGTTGCTGTGGCTGGCGGCCGTGGCCCAGGCCTGGCGTGCATGGCGCTACGCGCCGGCGATTGCCCGCGAACGCGCGCGTCCGGCGATGCTGGCGCTGGCGGTGACCGTGTTCCCGCTGAACACCCATCTGGCGTTCTATTCGGCCTTCTGGGGTGGCCTGACCGTATTGCTGGCCGCGCTGTTCGCCGGCAGCCTGCTGGCCCGCGACGCGGATGAATCACCGGCGCTGAAATAACGGCGCATCCACGCATGGCGTGGATCTACAGGAATCGCCGGACGAACACTGATTGGCGTTCACCGAACAAACGCCACCCTGGTAGATCCACGCCATGCGTGGATGGGGCTTTCCCGACGCAAGCACGCGCCAACCTCCGCTACCGGTGCTTCCCTCCGTATCGCACGCTGGGGCCATGGCCAGCCCCAGACTCCGCTACGGTCGTTGTTCCCACCCGGGGAACGTGTACCTCCTGACCACGGCAACCCTTGGCCGGGAACCGTTCTTCGCCGATGCCACCCGTGTGGCGATCCTGGTAGATGCGCTGCGCTTCGTCGAACGCAGCGGTTTCAGCCACAGCCTGGCATGGGTGGTGATGCCCGACCACCTGCACTGGTTGATGGAACTGCGCAGTGGAACCTTGGCCGAGTGCATGTCCCTGCTCAAATCCCGCAGCGGCCGCGTGTTGAACCAGTATCTGGGCCGACGCGGCGCGCTGTGGCAGCACGGCTATCACGACCATGCAGTGCGGACCGACGAATCACTTCACGAGAAGGCGATGTACATCGTGGCCAACCCGGTCCGCGCGGGCCTGGCGTGCGTGGTGGGTGAGTACCCGCATGCATGGTGCCGTTGGCCGTTGTGAATTCTGGCACGGGATCGAAGAGCATCCACGCATGGCGTGGATCTACTTCAGAACGCCCGGTAGATCCACGCCATGCGTGGATGAATCCATCCGCGCCGGTAGATCCACGCCATGCGTGGATGAATCCATCCGCGCCGGTAGATCCACGCCATGCGTGGATGAATCCATCCACGCCGGTAGATCCACGCCATGCGTGGATGAATCCATCCGCGCCGGTAGATCCACGCCATGCGTGGATAGAGCCAACCCGCACCCGCGTTACTTGTAGAAATCGCTCCGGCCACCCGGCTGCCGCTTGAATCGGCGATGGATCCAGAGGTACTGGTCAGGCGCCTCGCGCACCATCTCTTCGATGGCCTGGTTGACCCGCGTGGTATCGGCTTCCACGTCCTCGCTGGGGAAATTCTCCAGCGGCGCGCCGATCTTCAGGAAGTACTTCCCGCCTTCGCGGCGATGGAAATACGGGATCACCGCGCAGCCGGTCATCCGCGCCAGCTGGTGGGTAGCGGTGATGGTCGAGGCGGTATGGCCGAAGAACGGTACGAACACGGTGTCCTTGCCGCGCATGTCCTGGTCCGGCGCATACCAGAGGAAGCCCCCCTTCTTCAGGTGGCGCACGGTAGCGCGGATGTCCTCATTGGCGAACATTGCCTTGGCATAGCGCAGGCGGCCGAACTTCACCGCCCACTCATACACCGGGTTCTTGTGCTTGCGGTACATGCCCGAAAGATCAACGTAGTCGCACAGCAGGCGCCCGCACATTTCCAGTGTCATGAAGTGGCCGGACACCAGCAGCACGCCACGACCTTCCGCCTGCATCTGCCGCAGATGTTCCAGTCCTTCGATCTGCACCTGCGGGCGGATGCTGTCGATGCTGCCCCACCAGGCGCGGATGCACTCGAACACGCCCACGCCCAGGGCATCGAAGCTGTCGCGCACCAGGCGCTGGCGCCAGGCCTCGTCCTTCTCGGGGAAGCACAGCTGCAGGTTGACCTCGGCGGCGCGGCGACGGCTGCCGAGCAGGCGCCAGGTGATCCAGCCGACGCCCCGGCCCAGCGCACGCTGCAGCATCCACGGCAGGCGGGCGATGGTGAAGGCGCCCAGCATGGCGGCGAACATCGGCCAGTTGCGGGGATCGCGCAGCGACGGGCGGACGGCGGTGGTGGCATCGGACATTGGCCCATTCTACCAAGGCGGCCGCGTGTCTTTCCCGGGGGGCTCCCGTATCCTTGCCGCATGCGTAAAGACCCTGTCGAATGGATCCTGCGCGGCCTGTACTCGGTCGTGCTCTACATCCTGCTGCCGATCACCGTGTACCACCTGGTCTGGCGCGGCTTCCGGGTCCGTGAATACTTCCGGCGCTGGGACGAGCGCTATGCCTCCTATCCGCAACCCACCGGGCAACCGCGGGTCTGGCTGCACGCGGTCTCGGTGGGCGAAGTCAATGCCGCTGCGCCGCTGGTGAACGCGCTGCGCAAGGAGCGCCCGGACATCCGCTGGGTCATCACCACCATCACCCCGACCGGCTCCGAGCGCGTGCGTGCGCTGTGGGGCGATGCCCTGGACCACGTCTACCTGCCGTATGACGTGCCCGGCAGCGTCAACCGCTTCCTCGGCCACTTCCAGCCCAGCCTGGCGCTGATCCTGGAAACCGAACTGTGGCCGAACATGCTGTTCGGTTGCCGTGACCGTAGCATTCCGGTCTACATCCTCAACGCGCGCCTGTCGGCACGTTCGCTGCGGGGCTACCGGCTGCTGGCGGCGTTGATCCGCCGCGCGCTGCGCACGGTCACCTGCGTGGCCGCGCAGTCGCAGGACGATGCCGAGCGTTTCGTGCAGCTGGGCGCTGCGCCGGAGCAGGTGCAGGCGCTGGGCAACCTGAAGTTCGACATCACCACGCCGGACGTGCAGGGCTTCGTCGAGCAGTTCCATGCCTGCGTGCCGGCCCGGCGGCCGGTGTGGATCGCCGCCAGTACCCACGATGGCGAAGAACAGGCGGTGATCGATCTGCACCGGCGCCTGCGCCAGCAGCACCCCGACCTGTTGTTGCTGTGGGCGCCGCGGCATCCCGAGCGCTTCCCGAAGGTGGAGGCACTGGCGCGGGAGCAGGGCTGGAACGTGGCAACCCGGCGCGCGAAGCAGTGGCCGGAGGTTGAAACCGATGTGTTCGTCATCGATACCCTGGGTGAGCTGATGCCGTTCTATGCCTGCGCGCAGGTGGCGTTTGTCGGTGGCAGCCTGCAGCCGATCGGTGGCCACAACCTGCTGGAGCCGGCGGCGATGGGCACCGCTGCGGTGACAGGCCCGCACCTGCACAACTTCTCGGAGATTTCCCGGCGCATGCGCGAGGCCGGCGCGCTGTTGATCGGCGAAGACGTGCAGGCGGTCGGCGAACTGCTGCAGCACCTGCTTGAAGACCCGCAGGCACGCGAGGACATGGCGCGGGCAGGCTGCACGCTGATCAGCAATGGACGCGGTGCCCTGCAGCGTACGCTGGCGCTGGTCGGACCGCACCTGCCGCCACCTTGCCGCTGAGTTCGAAGGGCCGGCGCGCGCGACGCGACTGTCGTGAAAGACCGCGTCAATTCTGCTTAGCGACCGCGAACCTGTCGTAGCCGGACCGGGAACTTCCTTGTCAACGTGCCTGCCGTCACATCGTGGTGCGCAGGGCGCGTATTCCGATACCGCCTCCCGGCACAGGCTGTCAGTCTGCTGTCGACCGCGCTTGGGCGGATATCAAGGGAACTTGCGATGGACAGCGACAGCAGCCCCGACGGCATTGATGAGCCCGGGTACGGCGATCGCCTTGTAGTGGTGGCACTGACCTTGCTGCTGGGAGGCAGCGTGGTCGCGCTGGTCGGCCAGCACACCGCAGCCCAGACCGGCCCGGCCATCGTCCTGAGCCTGCTGCTGGCCGCGCTGGGCACGGGTCCGCTGCTGTACTGCCTGCACGTCCTGAACCAGCAATGGCCCGCTGCCGACGGCCTGAACGGCGTGTTGCGGGACCGCTTGGGAAGCGTGCCGGCCGTTCTGCTCGGTGGCGCGCTGCTGCTGGAACTGGTGGTGACTGCCGCTGGCGTGGCGCAGTCCATCGCCAGCCATCTGCATGCGCTGCTGGCTGGTTGTGGAATCGAGACAGGCAACGGGATGCCGGATCAACTGATGGCTGCTGCCAGCCTGCTGCTGCTTGCAGTGGTCGGATTGCTGCGGCCACACCGTGTGGTGCTGGTTGCCTGCGTGCTGCTGACGGTGAAGATCGGCGTCGGCCTGCTGTTGCTGGTGCTGGCAGCCCGCCATGTGCACTACGCGTACTGGATTCCATGGCTGCCGCCGGCAACGGCACCCTATCGCTTCGGGATCGGCGGTGTACTGGCGGCGAGCGTGCCGCTGTCCGGTGTGTTCGCCACCGTTGGCCTGGCGCTGGGATTCCCTGGCATCGGCAGGCAGGCGAAGGCACGGCCACGGCTGCTGCTGGCGTGCGTGCTGCTGGCCATGGTGCTGCTGATCGTACTGGCCGCGTTGCAGGCTGGCCTGGTCGAATTTCCTTCCTTGGCCAGCACGCGGCCTTTGTCGGTGGCCCTGCAACATCACCCGCAGCTGTACTGGATGATGCCCTTGCTGCCGTTGGCAGGGGTGGCAGGGTTGGGGGCGCTCGTTCTGGTGCTGCTGATGTTGGCTGCGCGGCTGGCGATACAGCTGTGGCCGACGGCAGGTGGCGAATCCCTGGAATTCCGGGAGAGGCTGGTGCCGGTCGCCGTCGTCCTGTCGGCGGCATTGCTGGCGTTGTGGGCGCCAATGGGCAGCCTGCCGGTATTGCCTGGCCCGGCAACCCTGTTGGTGATGGGGGCCGTGTGCCTGGCCGTGCTGCGTGGACGGGCACCGCGGTCACGCGCCCTGCCGGTGCTGGCGCCCGTCGCCATCGCACTGTGTCTGCTGGCCGCAGTCGAACGGATGCGGGTCTGGCCCGGCTGACGGTCGCTGGATGCATGCTTCCGTACGCGCGACCAACAAAAAAGCCACCCTCGCGGGTGGCTTCTTCGTGACCGGCAGGCTGACGACTCAGTGCGTGGTCGTTGCCGGGTTGCCCGCGTCCTGGGTCAGCAGGCGGTTGACGTCCTGCAACTCGGCCACGTCCAGTGCACCCAGCGACTGGCTCAGCAGCAGGCGGTTCTGCAGGAAGGTGTAACGAGCCTGGGCATAGTCCAGCTGCGCCGAGAACAGGATGCGCTGGTTCTGGATCACGTCCAGCACGGTACGGGTACCGACTTCCAGGCCGACCTGCGACGCGTCGTACGCGCTCTGCGCCGAGACCACCGCCAGGCGGCGGGCTTCCACTTCGCTGATGCCCTGCACCAGGGTCTGGTAGGCATTGCGGGTGTTGCGGTCCAGGGCACGCTTCTGCTGCTCGTAGCCGTCCTGGGCGATGTCACGCTGGGCCAGTGCCTGGCGCACGCCGGACTGGGTGGCGCCGCCGGAGAAGATCGGCACGCTCAGGGTCAGGCCGATGCTGTTGGTGCGTGCATCCGGCGACAGCGAGCCGGCACCGGTGCTGTCACCCCAGGTCGCGCTCTTGCCCCAGCTGCCGCCCAGTGACAGGGTCGGGTAGTGGCCGCCACGGGCCGCCTGCACACCGGCTTCGGCGGCACTGACCTTCAGCTCCTGCGCCTTCAGCGCCGGATTCTGGGTGGTGGCCTGGTGCACCAGCTCGTCGATGTTGCCGCGGTTGGCCGGCACTTCCGGGCGGAAGTCCGCCGGCAGGCCACGCAGGTTGACCACCGGCTGGCCGGTCAGTTCGGTCAGGGCCTGGTAGTTATCGGCCAGGGTGTTCTGCGCAACGATGGTGTTGGCACGCGCCTGGTCGTACTGGGCGCGCGCTTCGTGCACGTCGGTGATCGGCGCCAGGCCCACTTCCAGGCGCTTGTCGGCGAAGTCGAACTGCTTCTTCGCGGCCGCTTCATTGGTCTGTGCGGCGTTCAGCGATTCGATCGCCACCAGCACGTTGAAGTAGGCCGCCGAGGTACGCACGATCAGGCTGTCGTTGGCCGAATCAAGGGTGAAGTCCGCCGCCTTGCTCAGTTCACGCTGCGAACGCAGGTTGTTGATCTGGGTCCAGTTGAACAGCGTCTGGCTGCCATTGATCGTGTAGTTGCGGCGCTTGCTGGTGATCGTGCCGGAGTTGGCATCATGGTCAGCTTCGCTGCGCGAGCGGTTCAGCGTGGCAGTACCGTCGATCTGCGGCAGCAGAGCGGCGCGCGCCTGCACGGCGCCTTCCTTGTCGACCAGCCGGGTCGATTCGGCAGCGGACAGCTGCGGATCGCCGTTGCGCGCCATCTCGTAGACCTGCAGCAGGTCGGCGGCATGGGCGGACAACGGCAGCAGGGCAGTGGCCAGCGCAACAGCGAGGGATCGGCGGATCATTGCGGCTTCCTTGGACTCAGAGGTGGAACTGGGGTGCCGGGGCGGCACCGCGCAGGTAATCGATATCGGTCTCGAACAGGGACTCGGTGCTGCCGTCGGCCTTGACCAGCAGGGCCTCCATCGCCGGCGAGCGGCCGTGGATCACGAACAGGCGACCACCCGGACGCAGCCACGAGGCGAACTGTGACGGCACCACGTCGACGGCACCAGTGACACAGATCACGTCAAAGCGGCGTTCGGTCTGCCAGGACAGGGCGTCGGCCACTTCCACGCGGACGTTGGTGCCCAGGCCGGAGGCGTCCAGGCGGGCACGCGCGGCGGCGGCCAGCTCCGGGTCGATCTCCAGGCTCAGCACGTCGCGCGCGAGCGCGCCGATGCAGGCGGACAGGAAGCCGCTGCCGGTGCCGATTTCCAGCACTTCGTCACCCGGCTGCAGATCCAGTGCCTGCAGGGTACGGCCCTCGATGACCGGCTTCATCATCTTCTGGCCATGGCCGATCGGCAGTTCGACATCGGCGTAGGCCAGCGCCCGGTGTGCATCGGCGACAAAGGCCTCGCGCGGCAGGCGGGCCAGGACGTCGAGCACCTTGATGTCCAGCACGTCCCAGGGACGGATCTGCTGTTCCACCATCAGTTCGCGGGCGTGGGCGTAATCAATCGTCATGAGGTTCAAATCCAGCGCAGTGGGCCGGCCATTTTACCGGTGCCGGAGGCCGGCGGCGCGCCCAGAGCATCAGCTGCCGGGTGGCCGGGGTCGCAGTGCCGGAAGTCATCGCGACCTCCGGTTCGTTCAGTTTTGGTTATTCAGCCGTCCCGGCCCCTCGCGGCGCATAGGCGCGCAGGAAGAAGTCGATGCTGGCGGTCACATGGGCAAGAGGGTCGCACTCCACCGGTGACAGTGGCATGCCGCACATCATATGCATGTGCACTTCGCCCTTTACCAGGGTCAGGAACTGCTGGCCGGCCAGGTAGTAGTCGGGGATCGCCAGCTCACCGCGTTCGCCACGGGCGCGCAGGAAGTCGGCCAGGGCCTCGCAGGTGCGTTCCGGACCGGCCTGCCAGAACAGCTCACGCAGGCGTTCGTCGGTCTCCGGCGCCATCATCATGCGCTGGATCGAGATCGCCGCATCGGAGGTGATCAGCTCGAAGAAGGCCAGGCCGATGCCGATCAGCTGGTCGCGCAGCGGGCCGTCCGCGTCGGCCACGAACAGGGCATCGGGCAGCATTTCAATGCACTTGGACTGCACGGCCTCGGAAAACAGGGTTTCCTTGTCGCCGAAGTGGCTGTACACGGTCAGCTTCGAGACGCCGGCCTGGGCGGCAATGGCGTCCATGCTCACGCCGGTATAGCCCTGTTCGATGAACAGTACCTTGGCTGCTTCAAGGATCGCCGCGCGCTTGCCCAGATCCTTGGGGCGCCCGGGTCCGGCGGCCTTGGCAGCAGGCTTGGCCGACGGCTTGCGGGAAGTGGAAGAACTCATCGCAACAATACTAGACCAAGCGGTTCGATATTTATACTATACCGGCCGGTTTATTAAATTGGGCCGGCAGTCGCGGCTCCCCCTTGTTGCAACCCTGCGTTTTCAGGACGTTGACCGATGAAGATCGTGCGCTGGATGGGCGGTATGGTGTGGGTGGCTGCGCTGGCAGCCTGTTCGGGACAGGAACAGGCGCCGCAGGCGGCCGTGCCGGTACTGGTGGTTCACCCCGGCGAACAGGCCGGACAGGCGCCGGCGGCGTTCCCGGGCACGGTGCGTGCCCGCCAGGAAAGCCCGCTGTCGTTCCGCGTCGGCGGCAACCTGGTCAAGCGCCATGTCGATGCCGGGCAGCGGGTGAAGAAGGGCGACGTGCTGGCCGAACTGGACGTGGCCGACTTCGCGCTGCAGGCGCGTGCCTCGCAGGCCCAGCTGGCGGCGGCGGAAGCCGACCTGGTGCGTGCCCGTGACGATCTCAAGCGCTACCAGGTGCTGGCTGACCAGCAACTGGTCAGCCGCTCGCAGCTGGACCAGCAGTCCGCGGCGTTCAAGGCTGCACAGGGCCAGGCCAATGCCGCCCGCGCCAACCTCGATGTGCTGCGCAACCAGGCCGACTACGCACAGCTGCGCGCACCGGCCGATGGCGTGATCGCCAGCCGCGAAGCCGAGGCCGGGCAGGTGGTGTCCGCCGGGCAGACCATCTTCAATCTGGCCGCCGATGGTGGCCGCGAAGTGCTGATCGATCTGCCCGAAGCCACCATCCGCGACTACGCGGTCGGCCAGCCGGTCGAGGTGGAACTGTGGAACCGCCCGGGCCAGCGCCTGCCGGGCACGATCCGCGAGATCGCTGCCGCCGCCGATCCGCAGGCACGCACCTATGCCACCCGCGTCAGCCTGGCCGCCGATGCGCTGGCCGATGTCGAACTGGGCCAGAGCGCGCGCGTCTACAGCAGCGCCGGCCGCCACGGCACCCTGCAGCTGCCGCTGGGCGCGCTGCAGCGCGGTGCCAATGGTGCCGCCAGCGTGTGGGTGGTCGATCCGGCCAACAGCACGCTGAAGGCCGCGCCGGTCACCACCGGAGCCTATGGCAGCGAATCAGTGCCGGTGCTGTCCGGCGTCGGTCCCGGTGACTGGGTGGTTGCCGCAGGTGGCCATCTGCTGCGCGCCGGCCAGCCGGTGATCGCGGTCGACCGACAGAACCGCCCGGTGCTGAAGCCGGCCGCGCCGCCCGCTGCCGCCAAGGCCAAGGAGTAAGCCGGTGCGCCGCTTCAATCTTTCCGAGTGGGCGCTGGCCAATCGCCCGCTGGTGCTGTTCGCGATGCTCGCCTTCGCCCTGATCGGCGCATGGTCGTACAAGCATCTGGGCCAGTCCGAAGACCCGCCGTTCACCTTCAAGGCGATGGTGGTGCGCACGCTGTGGCCGGGCGCCACCGCCGAGCAGGTCTCGCGGCAGGTGACCGAGCCGATCGAGAAGGCGCTGATGAACACCGGCGAGTACGAGTTCATCCGCTCGTACTCGCGCCCGGGCGAATCGCAGGTGATCTTCATGGCCCGTGACAGCCTGCGTTCCAAGCAGATTCCGGATCTGTGGTACCAGGTGCGCAAGCGCGTGGGCGACATCCGGGCGACCCTGCCGCGCGAGATCGTCGGCCCGTTCTTCAACGACGAGTTCGGCGACACCTACGGCAACATCTACGCGCTGACCGGCAAAGGCTTCGACTATGCGGTGATGCGTGACTACGCCGACCGCATCCAGCTGGAACTGCAACGCGTGCCCGACGTCGGCAAGATCGACCTGGTCGGCCTGCAGGACGAGAAGGTGTGGATCGAGTTGTCCAACACCCGCCTGGCGACGCTGGGTGTATCGATGCAGCAGGTGCAGCAGGCACTGGCCGATCAGAATGCGGTGACCGGCACCAGCTTCTTCGAGACCGCCACCGATCGCGTGCAGCTGCGCGTGACCGGCCAGTTCAATGATATCGAAGCGATCCGCCAGTTCCCGATCCGCGCCGGAGAGCGCACCGTGCACCTGGGTGACATCGCCGAGGTCAAGCGCGGCTTCGCCGATCCGGCGTCGCCGAAGATGCGCTTCATGGGCGAAGAGGCAATCGGCCTGGCGGTGGCGATGAAGGATGGCGGTGACATCCTCAAGCTCGGCGCCAACCTGGATGCCGAGTTCGAGCGCCTGCAGAAGACCCTGCCGGCGGGCATGCAGCTGCGCAAGGTGTCCGATCAGCCGCAGTCGGTGGAGGAGTCGGTCGGCGAGTTCGTGCAGGTGCTGACCGAGGCGGTGGTGATCGTGCTGCTGGTCAGCTTCTTCTCGCTGGGCCTGCGCACCGGCCTGGTGGTGGGCGTGACCATCCCGCTGGTGCTGGCGATGACCTTCTTCGTCATGCACTACTTCGACATCGGCCTGCACAAGATCTCGTTGGGCGCGCTGGTGCTGGCGCTGGGCCTGCTGGTGGACGACGCGATCATCGCGGTGGAGATGATGGCCACCAAGATGGAGCAGGGCTACGACCGCCTGCGCGCGGCCAGCTTCGCCTGGGAGTCGACCGCGTTCCCGATGCTGACCGGTACCCTGATCACCGCGGCCGGCTTCCTGCCGATCGCTACGGCCGCCTCGAGCACCGGTGAGTACACCCGCTCGCTGTTCCAGGTGGTGACCATCGCGCTGGTAGTGTCGTGGATCGCGGCGGTGCTGTTCATCCCGTACCTGGGCGACAAGATGCTGCCGGACCTGTTCAACCCGCAGCCGCCGAAGCCGGGCAGCCTGTCCGCGCGCTGGCATGCCAAGCGCCAGCAGTGGGCCGACCGCTACCCGGCGCTGGCCAACCTGATCGCGCCGCCGCAGCACGGGCATGACCATGATCCGTACCAGCGCCCGTTCTATCGAAGCTTCCGTCGCTTCCTGGATACCTGCCTGCGCCGGCGCTGGTGGGTGATCGCCGCGACCATCGCGTTGTTCATCGGTTCGCTGATGCTGTTCCGCTTCGTGCCGCAGCAGTTCTTCCCGGATTCGACCCGGCCGGAGCTGATGGTGGACATCGAACTGGCCGAGGGGGCCTCGCTGCGCTCGACCCAGGCCCAGGCCGAGAAGCTGGAGAAGCTGCTGTCCAGCCGCGAGGGCATCGCCAACTATGTGTCCTACGTTGGCACCGGTTCGCCGCGCTTCTACCTGCCACTGGACCAGCAGCTGCCGGCCACCAACTTCGCCCAGTTCGTGGTGCTGGCCAAGGACATCAAGTCGCGCGAAAGCACCCGCGACTGGCTGCTGCACGAGGTGATCCCGAAGTTCCCGGATGTGCAGATGCGCGTGACCCGCCTGGAGAACGGCCCGCCGGTCGGTTATCCGGTGCAGATGCGCATTTCCGGCGAGCACATCGAGAAGGTGCAGGCGATCGCACGCCAGGTCGAGGCCAAGGTGCGTGAGAACCCGCACGTGATGAACGTCAACCTGGACTGGAGTGAGCCGAGCAAGGTGGTGCGCCTGGTGATCGACCAGGAGCGTGCCCGCGCACTGGGCGTGAGCAGTGCCCAGGTCAGCCAGTTCCTGTCCAGTTCGCTGGCCGGGCAGTCGGTGAGCGTGTACCGCGAAGGCAACCGCCAGATCGAGATGCTGCTGCGTGGCCCGGCCGATGAGCGCAACCAGCTGGAGCTGCTGTCGAGCCTGTCGATGCCGACTGCAAACGGCGGCAGCATCACGCTGTCGCAGGTGGCGACGATGGAGTACGGCTTCGAGGACGGCATCATCTGGCATCGCAACCGCCTGCCGACGGTGACCGTGCGCGCCGACATCAGCGATGGCATGCAGCCACTGGACGTGGTGCACCAGATCCTGCCGACGCTGGATGGCATCCGCGCCGAACTGCCCAGCGGCTACCTGCTGGAAACCGGCGGTACGGTGGAGGACTCGGCCCGCGGCCAGAACTCGATCAAGGCCGGCATGCCGCTGTTCCTGGTGGTGGTGGCGACGCTGCTGATGCTGCAGCTGCGCAGCTTCTCGCGCGCGGCGATGGTGCTGGTGACCGCGCCGCTGGGCATCATCGGTGCGACCCTGTTCCTGCTGCTGTTCCGTGCGCCGTTCGGCTTCGTTGCACTACTGGGCACGATCGCACTGGCCGGCATGATCATGCGCAACTCGGTGATCCTGATCGACCAGATCCAGCAGGACATCGATGCCGGGCATGACCGCTGGCATTCGATCATCGATGCTACCGTGCGCCGCTTCCGCCCGATCGTGCTGACCGCGCTTGCCGCCGTGCTGGCGATGATTCCGCTGTCGCGCAGCGCGTTCTACGGCTCGATGGCGATCTCGATCATGGGCGGCCTGATCGTGGGCACCGTGCTGACCCTGGTGTTCCTGCCGGCGCTCTACGCGGCGTGGTTCCGGGTCAAGCCGGACGAATCCGGGGCGTAACGCCCGACCGGGGTCACGACCGGGGTCAGATCCCTTTCCCGGAGGGAAAGGGATCTGACCCCATCCATGATGTGGTGGGTGCCAACCTTGGTTGGCACGGATGCATCCATCCACGCATGGCGTGGATCTACCGCAATTGCAGACCCGTTCGCAGCACTGGCAGCAGCCATTCCAGAAATACCTGCACGCGTTGCGCGCGGTGTTGCCGATGCGGCTGCAGCAGGGTCACCGGCAACGGCTGCGCCACGTACTGCGGCATCACTTCCACCAGTTCGCCTGACTGCAGTTCCGCCTGCACGTCGTAACGCGGAATCTGCAGCAACCCCAGCCCGGCCACGCAGCACGCGATCGACGCTTCTGCACTGTTCACCCGCACCCAGCCGGGCATCGGCAATGTGCGCAGCTGCGCGCCCTCCAGCCATTCCCACGGTTCCACCCGTGCCGTGGTCGGCGAGGCGTAGTTCACTGCACGGTGCTGCTGCAGGTCGGCAGGCTGCTGCGGCATGCCGTGTTCACGCAGGTACGCCGGCGCGGCGACGTTGACGAAGTCGAGCTGGCCCAGCGTGCGCGCCACCAGGCTGGAATCACCCAGTTGGCCGACCCGCAGTACCGCATCGCAACCGTCTTCGATCAGGTTCACCGCGCGGTCGGTCATGCCCAGATCCACTTCCACCTGGGGGTGCCGCGCGAAGAAATCCGGCAGGGCCGGGGCGATGATGCGGCGGCCGATGCGGCTGGGCACGTCGATCTTCAGCAGGCCCGTAGGCTGCGCGTCGTCCTGGCGGAACAGGGCTTCGACGTCTTCGACTTCGGCGATCAGGCGCAGACAGCGCGCATGGAACACGTCGCCATCGTGGGTGGTGGAGACGCGACGGGTGGAGCGCTGAAGCAGGCGGGTGCCGAGCCGCTGCTCCAGCTCCGCAATGGCTGCCGAGACGGTGGAGCGCGGCAGGCCGAGCTGGTCGGCGGCGCGCGTGAAGCTGGCGCACTCCACCACCCGGGTGAAGATGCGGAAGCGATCGATCCGGTCCATTGTTCGCTGGCTCTGGAAAGTTAAGTCAATGTGGCGGGCTTTATCCGCATTTTCTGCACGATATCGTCGTCAGGGCAGGGTTGCCACCCCGGGCAGCCCCCTCCCGAGATCGAAGCCATGACCGACCATTCCCTCAAGGGCAAGACCGTGCTGATCGCCGGTGGCGCCAAGAACCTGGGTGGGCTGATCGCCCGCGACTTCGCCGCGCAGGGTGCCAGGGCCATCGTGGTTCACTACAACAGTGCCGCCACCCACGCCGACGCCGAAGCCACCGTCGCTGCGGTGCAGGCCGCCGGCAGCAAAGCCGTTGCCCTGCAGGGCGACCTGACGTCGGCGGCAGCGATGGAGCGCTTGTTCGCAGACGCCGTGGCAGCGGTCGGTCGCCCTGACATCGCGATCAACACGGTGGGCAAGGTGCTGAAGAAGCCGCTGCTGGAGATCAGCGAAGCGGAGTACGACGAGATGAGTGCGGTCAACGCGAAGGTCGCGTTCTTCTTCCTCAAGGAAGCCGGTCGCCACGTCAACGACGGTGGCCGCATCTGCACCCTGGTGACCTCGCTGCTGGGTGCCTACACGCCGTTCTATTCCAGCTACGCCGGAACCAAGGCGCCGGTCGAGCACTTCACCCGCGCGGCGTCGAAGGAGTTCGGTGAGCGCGGCATCTCGGTGACCGCGATCGGCCCCGGTCCGATGGACACGCCGTTCTTCTACCCGGCCGAGAGTGCCGATGCGCAGGCGTATCACAAGACCGCGGCGGCGCTGTCGGCATTCACCCGCACCGGCCTGACCGACATCGCCGATATCGTGCCGTGGATCCGCTTCCTGGTGACCGATGGCTGGTGGATGACCGGGCAGACGATTCTGGTCAATGGTGGGTACACCACCAAGTAAGCAAAGCCACGCATGGCGTGGCTGCCGGCTACCTGTAGAGTCGAGCCATGCTCGACTGCTGTTGAATGAGCCGAGCATGGCTCGGCTCTACAGGTGTTTCCCGATGGGTCAGCGCAACTTTGCCAGCACCGCGTCGGTGGCGGCTGCCGTGCTCACTGCCGAGCCCTTGGCGGCCAGATCGGCAGTGAATACGCCTTCATCCAGCACTGCGTGAACCGCCGCTTCCACCGCCGCGGCTTCCGCTTCCAGGCCCAGCGAATGGCGCAGCAGCATTGCTGCGCTGAAGATCGTCGCGTACGGATTGGCGATGCCCTTGCCGGCGATGTCCGGTGCCGAACCATGGATCGGTTCGTAGATACCGACCGCACCCGGCTCGCCCAGCGAAGCCGACGGCAGCAGGCCCAGCGAACCGGCCAGCATCGAGGCTTCGTCGGTGAGGATGTCGCCGAACATGTTCTCGGTCACGATCACGTCGTACTCGCGCGGCTTGGCCAGCAGGTGCATGGCCATCGAATCGACAAGCTGGTGCTCCAGCGCAACGTCCGGGAATTCCTCGCGGCCGATGCGCGCGGCCACGTCACGCCACAGGCGCGAGGTCTCCAGCACGTTGGCCTTGTCCACTGAGGTGATCTTGCCGCGACGCTGCTGGGCCAGGCGGAAGGCGCTGCGCAGCACACGCTCGATCTCGGCCACGGTGTAGCGGCACAGATCGCTGGCGCTGTCGGCATCGCGGGTCTTGTCGCCGAAGTAGATGCCGCCGGTCAGTTCACGCACCACCACGAAGTCGACGCCCTGCAGCAGCTCGGGCTTGATCGGCGAGGCATGCAACGCGGCTTCATGGGTGCGCACCGGGCGCAGGTTGGCATACAGGCCCAGCGCCTTGCGGATTGCCAGCAGGCCCTGTTCCGGACGCACCTTGGCATTCGGGTCGGACCACTTCGGGCCACCGACCGCGCCCAGCAGCACCGCATTGGCGGCCTGGCAGGCGGCCAGGGTCGACGCCGGCAGCGGCTCGCCGTGGCGGTCGATGGCGATGCCACCGATATCGTGCTCGCTGAAGGTGAAGCTGTGGTTGAAGCGTTCGGCGACGGACTTCAGGACGGCAACCGCGGCGGCGGCCACTTCCGGGCCGATGCCATCACCGGGCAGGACAACAATTTCAGCGTGCATGCTCACTCTCGTAACGTTCGATTTCAGGGACACGGCCCAACAGATACCCCAACTGGTCGACACCTTCCAGCAGGCAGGTCTGCGAGAAGCCATCCAGCGGGAAGGAATAGACGCGGCCATCCGGAGTGCGCAGTTCGCGCGCGGCCACATCGATGGTCAGCTCATCGTCCGGGCGCTGCATCAGCGCCTGCACATCGGCCTCGTCCAGCACGATCGGCAGCAGGCCGTTCTTCAGCGAGTTGCCACGGAAGATGTCGGCGATCTCGCTGCTGACGATGGCGCGCAGGCCGAGGTCGGTCAGCGCCCACGGCGCATGCTCGCGCGAGGAACCACAGCCGAAGTTGCGACCCGCCAGCAGGATGCTGCGGCCCGCATTGTGTGGCTGGTTGAAGGCGAAGTCGGCCACCGGCGAACCGTCGGCCTGCCAGCGCCAGTCATTGAAGGCGTTGCGGCCCAGGCCGGCACGTTCGGTGGTGGACAGGAACCGCGCCGGAATGATCTGGTCGGTGTCGATGTTGGTCTGCGCCAGCACCACGCTGGACGAGGTCAGGGTACGGAAACCGGCCATTACGCCACCTCCTGTGCGAACAGTTCGCGGGTATCGGCAACGTGCCCGTTCACAGCGGCCCACGCCGCGCTCATCGGCGAGGCCAGCAGCGTACGTGAACCGGGGCCTTGGCGGCCCTCGAAATTGCGGTTGCTGGTGCTCACGGCCAGCTGGCCGGGCGCGACCAGATCGCCGTTCATGGCGATGCACATCGAGCAACCGGGCTCGCGCCATTCGGCACCCGCGGCGCGCACGATCTCGTGGATGCCTTCGGCCTCGGCCTCGCGCTTGACGATCTCCGAGCCCGGTACCACCAGCATGCGTACCCGCTCGGCGACGCGGCGGCCGCGCAGCACCTGCGCGACTTCGCGCATGTCGCTCAGGCGGCCATTGGTGCACGAACCGACGAACACCACGTCCACCGGCGTACCGGCCAGTGCCTTGCCGGCCTGGAAGTGCATGTAGTCCAGGCCCTTCTGTGCGGCCGCATCGTTGGCGGCGGGAATCGGCGCATCCACCGCGATGGCGGTACCCGGATGCGTGCCCCAGGTCAGGGTCGGGCGGATGTCGGCGGCGTCGATGCGTACTTCGCTGTCGAAGCGTGCGCCGTCATCGCTGCGCAGCTGCTGCCAGCGTGCGACGGCGGCGTCGAACTCGGCACCCTTGGGGCCACGCGGGGTATTGGCCACGAAGTCGAAGGTGACCTGGTCCGGAGCGACCATGCCGGCACGCGCGCCGGCCTCGATCGACATGTTGCACAGAGTCATGCGCTGTTCCATGTCCATCGCTTCGATGGTGCTGCCACGGAACTCGATGACGTGGCCGGTGCCACCGTTGACGCCGATCACGCCGATGATGTGCAGCACCACGTCCTTGGCGCCGACGCCCGGCGCCAGCGGGCCATCGACGGTGATGGCAAAGGTCTTCGCCTTGCGCTGCAGCAGGCACTGCGTGGCCAGCACGTGGCCGACTTCGCTGGTGCCGATGCCGAAGGCCAGCGAACCGAAGGCACCATGGGTGGAGGTGTGACTGTCGCCGCAGACGATGGTCATGCCCGGCTGGGTGAAGCCCTGTTCCGGCGCGATCACGTGGACGATGCCGCGGTTGTCCGAGGCCATGTCGAACAGCTCGATGCCGTGCTCGGCGCAGTTGCGTGCCAGCGTGGCAACCTGCGCTTCGGAGGCGGCGCTGGCATAGGGCAGCCTGCCGTCGGCACCGGCCGGCAGAGTCGGGGTGGAATGGTCCATCGTTGCCTTGGTCCGATCCGGGCGGCGCGGCTTCAGGCCGCGCTCGCGCAGTTCGGTGAAGGCCTGCGGCGAGGTGACCTCGTGGATCAGGTGCAGGTCGATGTACAGCACGGCGGGCGCGCTGTCGGATTCGGGAACCACCACGTGGGCGTCCCACAGTTTGTCGTACAGGGTGCGGGGTGCGGAAGTCATGCGTTTGCCTGGCAGGAGTACGAAGTAGCGGACATCAATGGGAAAGTAACAGGGGCAGGTCAGCGGCGTCGCGCGAGCACGCGCAGGCGCACATAGTCGGCCAGTGGCTGGCCGGCGGCATTGCGTGGCAGATCGGCCAGCAGCGCGGCGGCGGCTTCGCGCACGGTGGCGCGGGCCTCGCTGGGCAGGTCATCCAGCAGCGGCGCGGCGAACACGCGCAACCAGCCGGCGACGCCGGTCGGCAGCGCGGTCGGGCGCGGCGTGCATTCGATCAGCTGCACGTGGAAGCCATGCTGGCGCAGGCGGTCGGCGTAGGCATCGGCCGTGGGGAAGTACCACTGGAAGGCGCTGGCGCCGTGGCCGTGGGCCACGCGTGCGGCCTGTACTGCGGCGATGATCGTGGCCACGTTGCCATGGCCGCCGAACTCGGCGACGAAGCGGCCGCCAGGGCGCAGGGCGCGGCGCACACCTTCCAGCACCTGGTCGGGGTTGCCCATCCAATGCAGTGCGGCATTGCTGAACACCGCATCGAACTCGCTGTCGAACGACAGCGCGTGGCCGTCCATCACCTGCGCGTCGACACCGCGCGCACGGGCGGCGATCACCAGTTCCGGGGAGGCATCCACACCGTGGATGCGTGCGCCGCTCAGCGCCAGCTCGGTGCTGAGTACGCCATCGCCACAGCCCAGGTCGAGGATGCGCTCACCGGCGCGCGGATCGAGCAGGCGCGCCACGGCGCCGCCGAGCAGCGGCACGAAGCCGGCATCGATCGCATAGTCCTGGGCGTTCCACTGCTGGCCAGCGGTGCTGGTCGGGGTGGGGGTGTCGAAGGCGCTCATCTCGGCTTCCTCAGGCGGTGGCGGGGGTGGCAACGTCGGTGCTGCTGTGGGCGGCGGCCTGGCGTTGGCGCAGCAGGCGGTTGGCAACATCCAGCCAGGCCAGCGCGGAGGCTTCGATGATGTCCTTGCTGGTGCCGGTGCCGTCGTACTCCACGCCCTCGTGGCGCACGCTCAGGTTGGCTTCGCCACGCGCATCGGCGCCGATGCCGACGCTGTGCACGTGGTAGCTGTCCAGCATCAGCTGCACGCCGGTGGCGGCCGACAGTGCGCCGAACAGCGCATCGACCGGGCCGTCGCCCTGCGCGGTCTCGGCCACGCGGTTGCCATCCGGGTCGGACAGTTCAACCAGCGCGTTGGCACGGCTGCCGACATCGCTGATGGTCATCGACGCCAGGCGGTAGCCCTGTGCGTTGGAACCGCCCTGCATCAACGTCTGCAGGTCGGCATCGGTGACCACGCGCTGCTGTTCGCACAGGCCCTTGAACTGCTCGAACACCAGCTTCAGTTCGTCTTCGTCCAGCCAGAAGCCCAGCGCACGCAGGCGTGCTTCAACAGCGGCGCGGCCACTGTGGCGGCCCAGCACCATCTGCGAGTCCTCCCAGCCCACGTCTTCCGGACGCATGATTTCGTAGGTGCCGCGATGGCGCAGCATGCCGTGCTGGTGGATGCCCGATTCGTGGGCGAAGGCATTGGCACCGACGATGGCCTTGTTGCGCTGTACCGGCATGCCGACCAGGCGCTGCAGCAGCTGCGAGGTGCCGACGATGCGCGGGGTGTTGATCGCACTGTCCTGCTCGTAGAAGGCCTGGCGCACCTTCAGCACCATGGCGATTTCTTCCAGCGAGCAGTTGCCGGCGCGTTCACCGATGCCGTTGATGGTGCATTCGACCTGGCGCGCGCCCCCTTCGATGGCGGCCAGCGAGTTGGCCACGGCCAGGCCCAGGTCGTTGTGGCAGTGCGCGCTGAAGATCACGTTGGCGGCATTGGGCACGTCGGCGACGCCGGCGATGACCTGCTGGAACATCGCGCGGATCTCCTCCGGCGTGGTGAAGCCGACGGTGTCGGGCAGGTTGATGGTGGTGGCGCCAGCGGCGATCGCCACGCGCGAGACCTCGATCAGGTAATCCAGCTCGGTACGGGTGGCATCCTCGGCCGAGAATTCGACATCGTCGATGTAGGAACGCGCCAGCGCTACGTGCTTGCGTACCGACTCCAGTACCTGCTCGCGGGTCATGCGCAGCTTGTGCTCGCGGTGCAGCGGGCTGGTCGACAGGAACACGTGCAGGCGCGGATTGGCCGCTGCTTCCAGCGCACGTGCGGAAGTTTCGATGTCGGCCTGCAGGCAGCGTGACAGCACCGCCAGGCTCAGGCTCGGGCGGCGCAGTTCGCGGCCGATCAGTGCCATCGCCTCGCGGTCGGACTGCGAGCTGGCCGGGAAGCCGGTCTCGATGATGTCCACGCCCAGTTCGTCCAGCGCACGCGCCATCACCAGCTTCTGCGGCGGGCTCATGCTGCAGCCGGGGGACTGCTCGCCGTCACGCAGGGTGGTGTCGAAGATGCGGATGCGCGGGGTGGTAATTCGTTCGATGGTGGTCACAGGGAAATCTCCTCGACAGCGGGCGTTGCGGCTTGCAGGTGGGAAGGGGAAGAGGTGGGGGAGGGCGGCGCGCTGGCCTTGGCGGGCGAGCGGGGTGTTTCGCTGCGCCGTCGCCGCGGCTTGCGCGGCGGGCGCGGTCGGATGTCGGTAAGCAGGCCGGCCAGCACGCCGGCATCGATGTTTCCGCCGGAGACCACCGCGCACTTGCGGCGGCCCGCGACGCGGCGGCCGGCAGCCAGCGCCAGCGCACCGGCGCCCTCGGCGATGATGTGTTCTTCCAGTGCCAGCCGCACCAGGGTTTCGCGCAGTTCGGCTTCGCGCACGATCACCACATCGTCCAGCAGCGAGGTGCACAGGCGGCGGGTCAGGAAGCCGGGGATCTTCACCCGCACGCCATCGGCCAGCGAGGCGACAGGTGCGATCTCGCGGACATCGCCACGGATCGCGCGCGCCATCGAGTCAACGCCTTCCACCTGTGCACCAACCACGCGCACGCCCTGTGATTTCAGTGCCAGGGCCACGCCGGAGGCCAGTCCACCACCACCGATCGGTACGATCACCACGTCCGGTGCGTGTGCGGCCAGCTCGATGCCGACCGTGCCCTGGCCGGCGATCACGTCGGCATCATCGAACGCGGACAGGAAGCGGTAGCCGTGGCGCTGCGCCAGCTCGACCGCGAAGGCGTAGGCCTCGTCGTAGCTGTTGCCGTGCTGGCGCACGGTCGCACCCCAATGGGCGACGCCGGCGATCTTGGTGGCGGGCGCGCCATGCGGCATCACCGTGATGGCCGGTACGTCCAGGCGGTAGGCGGCCCAGGCCACGCCCTGGGCGTGGTTGCCGGCCGAGGCGCAGATCACCGGCCGGGTGTCGCCGCGCTCGCGGCCGGCCAGCAGAGCATTCAGTGCGCCGCGCACCTTGTAGGAACCGGTGCGCTGCAGGTTCTCCAGCTTCAGCCAGGTACCGAAGCGCTCGGCATGGTGCAGCGGGGTGGGCGGCAGGAAGCGGCGCAGGCGGGCCTGCGCGGCCAGGACGTCGGCGACGCTTACGTCGCCGACATCGCTTTCCTGGCTGGCATCAGCGGCCGGCATGGGCCACCAGCGGGGTGCGGTCGACCGCCGCATGCGGGCACGGGCAGCGAAGAAGACGCCTCCGTACCGGCACCGTGGTCGCTACGGTACGGGTGTTCATGGCGATACTCCTTCCACGGCGGTGACCTGCACGGACACGCAGTCGTAGATCTTCTCGATCTGCCGGCACAGCGTTTCCGCCGGGCGCTGGCCATCGACGACCAGCTGCAGGTGCCAGCGGCCGTCATCGGCGGCCACCGGCGCACCGCTGATCGCGCGCGGCGCGAAGCCGCGACGCTCGGCCATGCCGATCACGCGCAGCAGCGCGCCTTCGGCCGGGTGCAGCACCAGGTCAAGCCGGTATTGCATTGGGGGTCTCCTGGCGGGCGTGGGCAGGGTTGCTTTCCAGCATGGTGCTGTTGGCGGTGTTCGGTGGCACCAGCGGCCACACGTTGGCGCGTGCATCGATGGCCACGTGCAGCAGCGCCGGGCCCGGCTCGGCCAGCAGCGCGGCCAGGCCGCCCTCGACGTCGTCGCGCGCGTCGATGCGGGTGGCGGCAATGCCGAACACCTGCGCCAATGCCACGAAGTCCGGGTTGTCGGACAGATCGATCTCGCTGTAACGCTCGGCGAAGAACAGCTCCTGCCACTGCCGCACCATGCCCAGCGAACTGTTGTCCAGCAGCACGATCTTCACCGGCAGGCGGCAGCGCGCGATGGTGGCCAGTTCCTGCACGTTCATCATGAAGCTGCCATCACCGGAGACCAGCACCACGGTGCGGTCCGGGCAGGCGAACTGCGCGCCCATCGCGGCCGGCAGGCCGAAGCCCATGGTGCCCAGCGCGCCACTGGTCAGGTGGTTGCGCGGGTGGTTGAAGCGGCAGTGCTGCGCCACCCACATCTGGTGCTGGCCAACGTCGCAGGCGATCACCGCATCGGCCGGGGCCAGTTCGCTCAGGCGCTTCAGCATGGCCGGCGCGTAGATGTGCTGGCCTGGCGCATCGTAGCGCGCAGCGAAACGATCGCGATGCTGTGCACAGCGCCTGCGCCATGCGTCCTGGTGGGCCTTGGGGGAGGGGAAGGCCGCACGCAGGGCGCGGATCGCATGGCCGACATTGCCGGGCACGGCAACATCGGCACTACGCAGCTTGGAGATCTCGTAGGCGTCAGCGTCGATATGGACTACGCGGGCGAACGGCGCGAACTCGGCCAGCTTGCCGGTGGCGCGGTCATCGAAGCGGGCACCCAGCACCAGCAGCAGGTCGCTTTCCTGCACCGCCATGTTGGCCGCGCGGGTGCCATGCATGCCCAGCATGCCCAGCGATTGCGGGTGGTTGGCCGGCAGTGCACCCAGTCCGCGCAGGGTCATCACGGTGGGAATCGCGCTGGCTTCAACGAAGTCGCGCAGGTCCTGCACGGCATCACCCAGCGCGATGCCACCACCGGCGTAGACCACCGGCTTCTCGGCTGCCGCCAGCGCGGCAATGGCCTCGGCGATGGCCGCGTCGGCCGGTGCCGGTGGTGGTTCGACGCTGCTCGGCACGTGCACCGGCAGATGGCTGGCATCGGCCAGCTGCACGTCCTTGGGCAGGTCGATCAGCACCGGGCCGGGGCGGCCCTCGCGGGCGATGCGGAAGGCGTCGGCCACCACGCGCGGCAGGTCATCGACGCTGCGCACCAGCCAGCTGTGCTTGACGATCGGCATCGTCAGGCCGAACACATCCAGTTCCTGGAAGGCATCGGTGCCCAGCAGCGGCGTGCCGACCTGGCCGGTGATGCAGACCATCGGCACCGAATCCAGCATCGCGTCGGCGATGCCGGTGACCAGGTTCGACGCGCCCGGGCCGGAGGTGGCCACGCAGACGCCGACCTGGCCGCTGGCGCGGGCGAAGCCATTGGCCGCCAACGCCGCACCCTGCTCATGGCGTACCAGGATGTGCTTCAGCGACGAATCCACCAGCGCGTCGTAGAACGGCATGATGGTGCCGCCGGGATAGCCGAACAGCGTGCGGACGCCCTCGGCCTCCAGCGCCTGGGTCAGCCAGCGCGCGCCGTTGGGCGGCGTGCTGCGGTGTGTGGGAGAGTTCATGGGGGAACCTTGCAGAGCGGGTGGGGGTGCCGCGTTGTTACGCGGCTTGACCTTGCAACCAGACCATCTTGGCGCGCAGTTCCTTGCCTACCTTCTCGATCGGGTGTTCCAGGTCGGCCTGCTTGAACTTGTTGTAGTTCGGCAGGCCCGCTTCGTACTCGGCCACCCAGTTCTTGGTGAAGGTGCCGTCCTGGATGTCCTTCAGTACTTCCTTCATGCGTGCCTTGGTGCCGGCATCGATCACGCGCGGGCCGCTGACGTAGTCGCCGTACTGCGCGGTCTCGGAGATGAATTCCAGCATGCGCGAGATGCCGCCTTCGTAGAACAGGTCCACGATCAGCTTCAGCTCGTGCAGCACTTCGTAGTAGGCGATTTCCGGCTGATAACCGGCTTCGACCAGGGTCTCGAAACCGGCCTGCACCAGCGCCGAGGCACCGCCGCACAGCACCGCCTGCTCACCGAACAGATCGGTCTCGGTTTCTTCCTTGAACGTGGTCTGGATCAGGTTGGCGCGGGCGCCGCCGAGGCCACCGGCATAGGCCAGCGCGTAGTCGGCGGCCTTGCCGCTCTTGTCCTGGTAGACCGCCCAGATGCACGGCACGCCGCGGCCGATTTCATACTCGCGGCGCACCAGCGCGCCCGGGCCCTTCGGTGCGACCAGCACCACGTCGAGGTCGTCACGCGGCTTGATCATGTCGAAGTGCACGTTCAGGCCGTGCGCGAACAACAGCACCGCACCCTGCTTCATGTTCGGCGCCAGCACGTCGTCGTACAGCTTCTTCTGCACCATGTCCGGGGTCAGCACGGCAACCAGGTCGGCGTCCTTCACTGCATCGGCCGGGGCCTTGACGGTGAAGCCATCGGCCTGCGCCTTGACCTCGGTCGGGCCGCCCGGGCGCAGGCCTACCACCACGTCGAAGCCGGATTCGCGCAGGTTCAGTGCGTGGGCGCGGCCCTGGCTGCCGTAGCCGATGACGGCGATCTTGGTCTGGGGCAGGTCGTTGGTGCTCATGGGGGAGGTTCCTTGCGGTGGGAAGAAAAAAGAACGGCCGGTCGTCGAGGTGACGTGCCGGCCGGTCAGGGGAAAGCGGTGGGGGAGGCGCCATGCATCGCACGCGAACACCCGCCACGAGGCGTCGTGGTGGTGTGGGTCCGGGTTTTGAAGTTGGCGGTATGCATGGTGGTTGCGTCTGAAACCAGGTCCTGAAATGAAAAAACCCGCACCGGGGCGGGTGCGGGTTTTGATGAGTTCCGGTGTGTTTGTTGCTTACACGCTGGCTCGTCCCGCACCTGTTGGTTGGGTAATAAGTACGAGCACAAGAATCGAACGCAGCGAGGCGGCGCCGGTGTCGGCGGCTTCAATGTGGGTTCGCGGTGGCGTGTTGTGATGCAACATGTGGTCGAGAAAAACACAGCCGTTTCGGCGGTGTCAACCCTGGCGACGGATTTTTTATCGGTTTCCGCTGCATCCAGCGCAATCGCTTGCGGCACAAGGATGGTTGCCGCTGAAAGTGTTTTGGTGAACCGGAATTCAGTCTTTTCAGCGCGTTTTCTGCGCGGGAATGAGGGCGTCTCTACCGGTTCGGTCGCCGGGCATGGCCCGGCGCTGCCAGGGCCCGTGCGGGTAGCGCCGGGCCATGCCTGGCGGATTGCCCGCCTGGCCCATGACCTCTGCCCGATACCGCGTGAAGGCCACAGCGGCGAAGATCGGGGAACCACCCTTCCATCGGAACCCGACCGTGTCCCGACGCCTTGCCCGTTCCCTGCTCGCCGCCGCCGTGCTCGCCGCCGTGCCTGCACTGTCTTTCGCCGCCGACCGCATCACCGGCCAGACTTTCGCCACCCGCTCGGAGGTGATCGCCCCGCACGCGATGGCCGCGACCTCGCAGCCGCTGGCCACCCAGATCGCGCTGGACGTGATGAAGGGCGGCGGTTCGGCAGTGGACGCGGCGATTGCCGCCAACGCCGCGCTCGGCCTGATGGAACCCACCGGCAACGGCATCGGCGGCGACCTGTTCGCCATCGTCTGGGACCCGAAGACGCAGAAGCTCTATGGCTACAACGGCTCGGGCCGCTCGCCGAAATCGCTCACCCTGGCTGAGTTCCAGCGCCGCGGCCTGAAGGACATCCCGGCCACCGGCCCGCTGCCGGTGTCGGTGCCCGGCGCGGTCGATGGCTGGTTCGCCCTGCACGACCGCTTCGGCCGCAAGCCGATGGCCGACAACCTCGCGCCGGCCATTCGCTATGCCCGCGAAGGGCACCCGGTGGCCGAAGTGATCGCCTACTACTGGGACCGCTCGGTGCCGAAGCTGTCGCAGTACCCGGGCTTCAAGGAGCAGTTCACGATCAACGGCCATGCCCCGCGCAAGGGCGAGATGTGGAAGAACCCGAACCTGGCCAGCACCCTGCAGAAGATCGCTGACGGTGGTCGTGATGCGTTCTACAAGGGCGAGATCGCCCACACCATCGGCGATTACTTCAAGGCCAACGGCGGCTACCTGAGCTACCAGGACCTGGCCGACCACCACGGCGAATGGGTTGAGCCGGTCAGCAGCAACTACCGCGGCTACGACGTGTGGGAGCTGCCGCCGAACAGCCAGGGCATCGCCGCGCTGCAGATCCTCAACGTGCTGGAAGGCTACGATTTCTCGAAGATTCCGTTTGGTTCACCGGAGCATGTGCACCTGTTCGTGGAAGCGAAGAAGCTGGCGTTCGCCGACCGCGCGCGCTTCTACGCCGACATGGCGTTCCAGCCGGCGCCGGTGCAGAAGCTGATCTCCAAGGAGTACGCGGCGCAGCGCCGCGCGCTGATCTCGATGGACAAGGCCTTGAAGGAAGTGCAGCCGGGCACGCCGAAACAGCTGGAAGAGGGCGACACCATCTACATGACCGTGGCCGACGCCGACGGCATGATGGTGTCGCTGATCCAGTCCAACTACCGTGGCATGGGCAGTGGCATGGCACCTCCAGGACTGGGTTTCATCCTGCAGGACCGCGGCGAGATGTTCGTGCTGCAGAAGAATCATCCCAATGGCTATGCGCCGGGCAAGCGTCCGTTCCAGACCATCATCCCGGCGTTCATCACCAAGGGCGGCAAGCCGTACGCCAGCTTCGGCGTGATGGGCGGTGCGATGCAGCCGCAGGGTCATGCGCAGATCGTGATGAACCTGGTGGACTTCGGGATGAACCTGCAGGAAGCCGGTGACGCACCGCGCATCCAGCACGAAGGTTCCACCGAACCGACCGGGCAGGCGACGGCGATGACCGACGGTGGCGAAGTGAATCTGGAAACCGGCTTCCCGTACGAGACGGTGCGCGCGCTGATGCGCAAGGGGCATCGCATCGTGTTCGCCGACGGCCCGTATGGTGGGTACCAGGCGATCATGCGCGATCCGGAGACGGGCGTGTATTACGGCGCGTCGGAGAGCCGCAAGGATGGGCAGGCGGCGGGGTACTGAGTTTCCCGGCCACCGGGCTGAGCCCCCTCTGCGGTGGATTCCGGGAAGCGGGATCATGTGATTGGGCCGGGCGGGTGGGCTGGTCGGGGGACGCCGTGAATCCGTCCCTGGAGGCTTGGCAGCCGCTTGCTCGTGTGCGCTGTCCTGCGCACACGGCAAGACCGGGGTTGGGCGTCCTGCCCAACCCGCCCGAGGCATGCCTCGGGCCCATGCGGCTGACACCCCCGCCCAGCCCACCCGCCCGGCCCCTGACAGTTTCCTGGGGCCGCCACCGCAGGAACAGAAAGAAGAAGATCAAAAGCAACAGCAACAGCAACAGCAACAGCCGCGCGCTGTGGGTTGGGGTCGGATCCGGTTTCCGAAGGAAAACGGATCCGACCCCATCTTGTTTTCCGATACACCTCATCCACGCATGGCGTGGATCTACCACCGTCACCGGAAATCTGTCGGGGGTGGGGCGGTGTGGGTGGGCAGGACCGTTGGCGCCATGGATGGCGCCATCGAGCCCCCATGGACGGGTTTACGGCGTGTCCTGCCCACCCACACCGCCCCGCCCAGCCAGCAGAAACCCAGAGCCGCTTTTGCTGTTGCCGTTGCTGTTGCTTGAAAAAGGCGGTGCAGCCGCAGGCTGCAAAACAACCCTCAATCCCGATCCTGCGCGCGCGCCGCCTCCGCCTGGGTCTCTTCCTGCGCCGCCATCTCGCGCGCGATCCACGCATCGATCATGTGCCGCTGGCGCTGCGCCTGCCGCCGCTCGCGCGTATATTCCTGGTCCAGCACCCGGTACAGCGACACCATCACCAGCACCATCAGCAACGCGAACGGCAATGCCGTGATCGTGATCATCCCCTGTAGCGCATCCAGCCCGCCGGCCAGCAGCAATGCGCCGGCGATCAGCGCCACACCCACGCCCCAGGCCAGCTTGCGCCTGGGCGGCGGATCACCCGCCTCATCGGTGGACATGCTGGCCAACACCAGCACCGCCGAATCGGCCGAGGTCACGAAGAAGATCATCAGCAGCACCAGTGCGATGGACGACAGCAGCAACGGCAGCGGCATGCTGTCGAACAGGGTGAACAACACCGTCTCGTAGCCGTTGCCCAGCGCCTGCACCAGATCGGCGTGGCCGAAGATCTGCATCCAGATGGCAGTACCACCGAACACCGAGAACCAGAAGAATCCCAGCAGGGTCGGCGCCAGCACCACACCGATGACGAACTCGCGCACGCTGCGCCCGCGCGAGATGCGCGCGATGAACGAACCGACAAACGGGGCCCAGGAAATCCACCACGCCCAGTAGAAGATCGTCCAGTCGGCCACCCAGGTGCTGGACGAGAACGGCGACATGCGCAGGCTCATCGTCACCAGCTGGTTGAGGTAGGAGCCGAGCGTGGTGGTGAAGGTGTTGAAGATCGCGCCGGTCGGTCCGAGCACCAGTACCAGCAGCAACAGCACGGCGGCCAATGCCAGGTTGAAGTTGGACAGCCATTTGACGCCGCGGTCGACGCCGCTGAGCGTGGACGCCATGTACAGCACGAACGCCACCGCGATGATCACCAGCTGCAGCGGCGGCCCTGTATGCACGCCGAACACGCGCTCCATGCCGGCAGCAATCTGGATGGTGCCGAAGCCGAGCGTGGTGGCGACACCGATCGCCGTAGCGACCACGGCGGCGATGTTGACCACCCGACCGATCCAGCCGCGATGGTGGCGGCCGATGATCGGCTGCAGCATGTCACTGACCAGGCCGCGGCCATTGCGGTTGAACTGGAACCAGGCCATCGCCAGGCCGATCAGCGCATAGATCGCCCACGGGTGCAGGCCCCAGTGGAAGAACGCGTAGCGCATCGAGGCGCGCGCGGCATCCATGCTTTGCGGCGCCAGTCCTTCCGGTGGCTTGCTGAAATGCGAGATCGGTTCGGCCGCACCCCAGAACACCAGGCCGATGCCCATGCCGGCAGCAAACAGCATCGACATCCAGCTGGCGCGCGAGAATTCGGGTTCGGCGTCCTCGCCGCCGATGCGCAGGTTGCCGAAGCGGCCGAACGCCAGGTACATCAGGAATACCAGCGCCAGGAACACCACCAGCAGGTACAGCCAGCCGACACTGCGGATGACCTCCGCCAGCATGGACTGCACAACGGTATTGAAGGGGCCGGGGGCGATGCCGGCCAGCAGCACCAGCAGCAGAACCAGTGCGATGGAAACGCGAAACACCATGAAGGAGCTTCTCCGATCAAGGGGATTGAGGGGAGCGAGCAGAGCTTGCAGCGAAGGGCCGGCGGCATGCAGCGCGAACCGGGCAGGGGCCGCAGAGGCGGCGAGGGACGCATCGATCTCAGCGACGCGCTGGGCGTGCACGTTACTGAACGCGACGTCACGGTTCTGTTAACGAATGACGATCCGACCCCGGAGGTGGCGGTCTATGCTCTAATGCGCAGCAAGAAGCGGGGGTACCGGGCCATGTGGCCGCGGTTGAGACAGTCCCTTGGAACCTGATCCGGCTCATACCGGCGTAGGGAAGCTTTGCAATGCAGCCGTGCCCGGACTCCGCCCTAGGACCGTCCGTGCGCGGGTGCCGTGCGCCGCCGCTTCGTCCCTGACCTTCCTGGACGATGCCCGATGAACGCACAGCTCTCCGCCCTGCAGCAACAGGCCCAGCAACTCTCCGAATCCGTGACCCGGCCGATTCCCGGCTCGCGCAAGATCCATGTGCCCGGTTCACGCCCGGACCTGCTGGTTCCGATGCGCGAGATCGCGCTGACCCGCACGCCGACACTGTTCGGCGGCGAAGAGAATGCGCCGGTGACGGTCTATGACACGTCGGGCCCCTACACCGATCCCGACGTGCATATTGATCTGTCCGCAGGCCTGCCGGCACTGCGCCGTGGCTGGGTGGACGAACGTGGCGATACCGAGCAGCTCGACGGCCTCAGCTCTTCGTTCGGCCGCGACCGCGAACATGACCCGAAGCTGGACGCGGTGCGTTTCCCCGCACGCAGCCTGCCGCGCCGTGCACGCGCCGGTGCCAACGTCACCCAGATGCACTACGCGCGGCGCGGCATCATCACCCCGGAAATGGAATTCGTCGCCATCCGCGAGAACCAGCGGCTGGACGCGATCCGCGATGCCGGCCTGCTGCAGCAGCACCCGGGCGAAGCGTTCGGTGCTTCGATCCAGAAGATCATCACCCCCGAGTTCGTGCGCGATGAGATCGCCCGTGGTCGTGCGGTGCTGCCCAACAACATCAACCATCCGGAAAGCGAGCCGATGATCATCGGCCGCAACTTCCTTACCAAGATCAACGCCAACATCGGCAACAGCGCCGTGTCTTCCGGCATCGCCGAGGAAGTGGAGAAGCTGGTGTGGGCGATCCGCTGGGGCGGCGATACGGTGATGGATCTGTCCACCGGCAAGCACATCCACGAAACCCGTGAATGGATCATCCGCAACTCGCCGGTGGCGATTGGTACCGTGCCGATCTACCAGGCGCTGGAAAAGGTCGATGGCCGTGCCGAGGCGCTCACCTGGGAAATCTTCCGCGACACGCTGATCGAGCAGGCCGAGCAGGGCGTGGACTACTTCACCATCCACGCCGGCGTACTGCTGCGCTATGTGCCGCTCACCGCCAAGCGGGTCACCGGCATCGTCAGCCGCGGTGGCTCGATCATGGCCAAGTGGTGCCTGGCGCACCACAAGGAGAATTTCCTCTACACGCATTTCGAAGAGATCTGCGAAATCATGAAGGCCTACGACGTGACCTTCTCGCTGGGCGATGGCCTGCGCCCGGGTTGCATCGCCGATGCCAACGATGCAGCGCAGTTCGGTGAACTGGAGACGCTGGGTGAGCTGACGAAGATTGCCTGGAAGCACGACGTGCAGACCATGATCGAAGGCCCCGGCCACGTGCCGATGCAGCTGATCAAGGAGAACATGGACAAGCAGCTGCGCGAGTGCGGCGAAGCGCCGTTCTACACGCTGGGGCCGCTGACGACCGACATCGCGCCGGGCTACGACCACATCACCAGCGCGATCGGTGCGGCGATGATCGGCTGGTTCGGTACGGCCATGCTCTGCTACGTGACGCCGAAGGAGCACCTCGGCCTGCCCAACCGCCAGGACGTGCGCGACGGCATCATGGCTTACCGCATTGCCGCGCACGCGGCCGACCTGGCCAAGGGACACCCGGGCGCGCAGGTGCGCGACAACGCGCTGAGCAAGGCGCGCTTCGAGTTCCGCTGGGAGGACCAGTTCCATCTCGGGCTGGATCCGGAGAAGGCCAAGGAATTCCACGACGAGACGCTGCCGAAGGACGCGCACAAGCTGGCCCACTTCTGCTCGATGTGCGGCCCGCACTTCTGTTCGATGAAGATCACCCAGGACGTGCGCGACTACGCAGAGGCCGGCATGAAGGAGAAGTCGCAGGAGTTCCGTGCTGCCGGTGCCGAGGTCTACCACCAGGGATGATGCCGCACCGGTAGCGCCGGGCCATGCCCGGCGGGCGCAGCGGTCCAGGAAAAGCGCCGGGCGTGGCCCGGCGCTACCCGTTATGCTCCGGCCATTGCCCCGCGGAAAGGACGCCATGCCTGTTGCCTTGACCACCCGCTGGCTGGCAATCGCCCGCCGCCACCCCTCGGCATGGCTGCTGGGGGCCCAGCTGCTGGCGGTGCTGTTGTACCCGGCGCTCGATGACACCGCCGCTGGCCGGGCGGCGCTGGGCATGTTCGGCATGGCGGTGCTCGGCCTGGCGCTGTGGGTGGTCCAGCGCAGTCCGTTGGGAACCTGGCTGGCATTGCTGCTGGCCATTCCTTCGGTGGTGTTCTCGCTGGCTGGCGCTCTGCTGGACCGCAGCGCGCTGCTGACCACGGCGCAGCTGCTGGAAAGCCTGCTGTACTTCTATACGGCGGGAGCGTTGATCGCCTACATGCTGCAGGACCATAGAGTGACCCGCGACGAGCTGTTCGCGGCCGGGGCAACCTTCACGCTGCTGGCCTGGGCGTTCGCCTTTGCGTTCGCGGTGTGCCAGCAGTGGTATCCAGGCAGTTTCCAGGGTACGACTGCTGGCCCCGAGCGCAGCTGGATGGAGCTGCTTTATCTGAGCTTCAGCTTGTTGTCCGGTGTTGGATTGAGCGACGTCGTGCCGCTGCACCCGCAGGCACGGGCCCTGGTGATGCTCGAACAGTTCGCAGGCGTCATGTATATCGGCCTGGTGGTGTCGCGTCTGGTCGGATTGACCATGCTTCGGCGCATGTGAAAATGAACGCCAGATAAAAATTTCGCGCCCAAAAGGGCGCGAATAGTGATGCAGATTATGTGAATGCGTCGGCGAGAGAGAGCCTGAGTGTCGACCCCGTCATAGGCGGGGTAACCGGCTTAGGCTAATATCCGGGGGCGTTATTGTTTTTGCGGTATGCGCCGATGCTTTGTGCGGAATCTGGCTTTTCGATGACCCTGTCCAGGGACGGTGGGGACGGTATTGCTGGTGAGCCCTGCCCAGGTCCCGTCCCTACTGTATAGCGGAAAATGAACAGCAGCGAACTCACGCCCATTGAGGCCGACCGCGTGCGGGTCGGCGACTGCGTCATTACCTTGTCCTCACGTGAGGTCGAGGTTGAAGGCGCGCGCCGTCCGCGGCGGCTGACGCCGAAAGCGCTGGGCGTGCTGCGCGTGCTGATGCGTCAGCCTGGGCGCGTGGTCACCCGTGAAGAGCTGTTTGCCGAGGTCTGGCCCGATACGTTGCCGACCAATGACGTGCTGACCCAGGCCGTCACCCAGCTGCGCAAGGCGTTCGCCAACGACGACGACAATGGCCAGGCCTACATCGAGACCATCGCCAAGAGCGGTTATCGGCTGCTGGTACCGGTGCAGGCGCTGGAGGATCTTGAGCCGGTGCTGGACGCCGATGTGGTCGCAGAGGTCATGCCGGCGGTGGCCGGTGGCAGCGGGCATCCGCTCGCAGCCGTGCCGGCAGCGCCTTCACGCCGGCGTGGCTGGCGCCAGCTGCGCCGCCAGCTGTTGTGGGTGCTGGGTGTGATGATGCTGGCCGCGCTGCTGGTCATGGCCACATTGCTGCTCCGGCGCGGGCCGGAGCCGAGCTCACCGGTGGATGCAGCGGTCGAGAACGGCGTGCGGGTGATCGGCAGCCCGCAGCGTCCCTATCGCCTGATCACCGCCACCAGTGGTTTTGAAACCTATCCCACGCTTTCGCCGGATGGCTCCCAGGTTGCCTATGAAGGCGCCAACGAGGACGGCGCCGGTGGTGGTGCGATCAAGGTGCAGACCTCGGGCAATGCGCCGGCCCGGCAGCTGGCGCTGCCGCCGAAGGGGGCCAGTGACCGCTTCCCGAGCTGGTCACCGGATGGGCGCGAGATCGCGTTTGCCCGCTTTGGAGCCGACGGCGGTTGCCAGGTGCTGATCGCCAGCGCTACCGGCGGCGGTGTGCGCCAGGCGACCCGTTGCGACGGAACCGAGCTGCTCAGCTTCGACTGGACACCGGATGGCCGCGGCCTGGTCTTTGGCAGCATGGTGGGCCGCTATGCCCATCGCGGCATCCGTGTGCTCGACCTGGCCAGCGGCCAGTGGCGGGCGTTGGACTATGCGGTCGACCAGGATGATTTTGACTACGCGCCACGCTACTCCCCCGATGGCAAGTGGCTGGTGTTCGTGCGCAATCCGCAGATGGGTGACCTGTGGCGGATGCCGGCCGGGGGCGGTGAGCTGGAGCAGTTGACCAACGAATCGGCCGAACAGCGTGGCTGGGCCTGGCTGGGCGATGGGCGCAGCATCGTGTTCGGCCGGCGCGTGGACAGCGAGGTGCGGTTGTACTACCTGGACGTTGAGCGCCGCACCTTGCGTGATGCCGGCCTCGACGACGCACAATGGCCTGCGGTGTCACGCCACGGCGACGTGCTGGCCTTCGTTCACCGCCGTGCCCAGTTCGGCGTGTTCAAGGTGCCGATGGCCGGCGGCAGCGCCGAGCGGCTGTTCGCGTCCAGCGGCCGTGACGGGCAACCGATGGCGGCGCCCGACGGTCGCCAGCTGGTCTTCACCTCCGATCGTTCCGGCAGTTTCGCGTTGTGGTGGGCGGACATGCAGCGGCCCGATTCACTGCGGCCGATCGAGGGCCTGCGCCCGGAGGGACGGCAGGCGCCGGACTGGTCGGCCGACAGCCGCCAGCTGCTGGTGGTCGGGCGCGATGAGCATGGGCGTACCGTGGTCTACGAGATCGCACCGCGCGACGAACACCTGCAACCGTTGCCGGTTCCGGTGGATCAGCCCCTGCAGGCCCTGTACGGGGCAACCCCGGAACAGCTGCTGGTGGTCGAGCGCGATGCAGAGCAGCGCACCCGGTTGAGCCTGTTCGATCGCAGCGTGACCCCCTGGCGTCGCCTGGCCAGCATCGACGGCGTCTCCCAGGCACGTTTCGATCGGGGCGATGGCCGCGTGCTGTTCACCCGCCTGGCGTCCGGCGGCTTGTGGTCGGTGGATGCGGCACTGTCGCCGGCCAGCGTGCAGCAGGTCAGTGAAGACCGGCCCAGCCGATGGCGCTATCGCACCTGGACGGTGGCAGGCACCGGTGGCATCGGGTATCTCGGCAACTCGACCGAGTGCGGTACGACCCTGATCCATATCCAGGCCGGGACCGAAGCCCCCGAGCGCTGCCTGGACCGGCAGCGGCTCAGCGCGGGCAACGGCATCAGTGCCAGCGCCGATGGCCGGGATCTGTACGTCGCCCTGGCCGTCAGCGATGGTGCCGACATCGGCGTCATGCAGCTGCCCCGGTCGACGCCAGTCCTGTTTCCCGCGTTTCTCAAGTCATTGATACTTAAGAAAAATATCTCTTCGTGATTTCTTCGTGGAGTTCTCGCCGCGAATTCGTGGCGATCTCGGCGGATTTTCCTGACGGGCTGACGCCTGATTAGGCAAAACGGAAGCCTGTATCAGGCAAACCCGTGGTGCCCCATGCGTCAACTCTCGCTGGCCGATCGTGGCCAAACCGTCTCCCTCGACAAGGCGCTCGACGATCTCGCGCCGACCTGCATGGGCGTGGCCCGGCTCGGCAGCCTGCAGACGGCAGGGTCAAGCTTCACGGTCTGGCTGCAGGTCCGGGGCAGTTCCTGGGTGGAAGCCAAGGAAGGGCGTTTCCGCCTGCGCCATGGCGAGTGGATCGCCTTCGAGAAGGAGTCGCGCCCGCTGGTGCAGGCCGGCCGTAACGGACTGTGCGTGGGCCTCAGCCTGAATGCGGAGGCGATGCGGGTGCTGTCCGAGATGGCCGATTGCGGCCTGTATGCCGGTCGTGGTCGCATGAGCCGCGGCGACGCCCGCGTTGCCCTGCGCCTGTGGCGCGATGCGCTCGACAGCGGCCTGCCTGCGCAGGCGCTGCGCCCGCTGCTGTTGCATCTGGCCGGCCTGCAGCGTGACCTGGCCGACAACGTGCAGCGCTGCCCCGGTCGCTCGCGCAGCCGCAAGCGCCAGGTGTTCGGCCGCATGCAGCGTGCCCGTCTCTATCTGGAGGGCAACAGCCACCGCGTGGTGCGGATCGGCGAACTCGCCGAGCTGACCAACTTCTCCAGCTGGTACCTCTCCAAGACCTTCCAAAGCCTGTATGAAGAGAGCCCCCAGTCGCTTTCGGCACGGTTGCGCCTGGAACGGGCCGCCGATCTGCTGCGCGACACCGACATGATGGTGGGCGAGGTCGCCGCAGCCAGCGGATTCGACAACTGCTGCAGCTTCGCCCGGGCCTTCCGCGCCCGTTACGGGCAGTCTGCTTCCCGGTTCAGGGAAAACGGCGGCTTGCTCCCGCCACACTCTGCAAAGTCTCCGGTTGGGTCGCGCAAATACAGCATCGCAACGCAATCGTAACGTGCTGGAGCGTTTTAACACGCTACTAACACGTACCTTGGAGAGATTGATGAACGTTCGCACCCCTGCCGTGCGGCTGGGCCTGCTGCCCGCCGGCATTGCGCTGGCGCTGGCACCGGCATTTGCTTCCGCACAGGAAGCCAGTGCCCCGACCACCCTTGATCGCCTGGAAGTCACCGGCTCCCGCATCCGCTCGGTGGATGTGGAAACCTCCCAGCCGGTCCTCACCGTAAGCCATGAGGACATCCAGCGTTCGGGCCTGGTCAGCGTCGGCGACCTGCTGCAGAACCTGTCCGTGGCAGGCACCCAGACCTTCAGCAAGGCGGCCGTGCTGGCGTCCAACCCGGAACAGGGCGGCCAGTACGTCAGCCTGTACAACCTGGGTGAGCAGCGCACGCTGGTGCTGGTCAACGGCAAGCGCTGGAGCACCAGCCTGGCCGGCTTCACCGACATGTCGACCATCCCGACCTCGCTGATCGAGCGCATTGAAGTCCTGAAGGACGGCGCCTCGGCGATCTACGGTTCCGACGCCATCTCCGGCGTGGTCAACATCATCCTGCGCAAGAACTTCGACGGCGCCGAGGCCAGTGCCTATTACGGCCAGAACAGCCACGGCGACGGTGCCAAGACCCAGTACAGCCTGACCCTGGGTGCCAGCGGCGAGCGTTCCTCGATCGTCTTCGGCGCCAACTACACCAAGGAAGATCCGGTGTGGGCCAAGGACCGTGGCCTGACCCGCTACACCTATGGCCAGGGCCATCCGACGGACGGCCTGAGCCCGGCCGGCCCGTGGGGCCGCTTCACCGATCCGCGCGCTGCCGGTACCCCGGGTGCGGGCGAGTACAACGAAGATGGTGACTGGGAACCCACCACCTGGGTGGTCAACCACACCGGTTCGTGGAACACCCCGGTGGGCGTGGGTCAGCCGTCCAACAACATGGACAACTACCACCCCATCAACACCGACGACTACTACAACGCCTCGCAGCAGATGATGCTGAACCAGGGCGGTGAGTCGAAGTCGATGTTCACCTCGGCCAGCTACGACATCAACGACAACCTGCGTCTGAAGTCGACGGCGATGTACTCCGAGCGCGATTCCAAGCGCCAGATCGCCGGCTATCCGCTGACCGGCACCTCGCAGCCGACCTTCCCGGTCGCGATCAGCAAGGACAGCATCTACAACCCGATGGGCAACTGGGCCAACCCGGGTGCCGGCGTTGATCTCACCAGCTGGGGCCGCCGCATCTTCGAGCTGCCGCGCGTTACCCAGAACAACGTGAAGTCGCTGCACTTCGATGCGGCCCTGGAAGGCAACTTCGACTTCAACAACCGTCCGTTCGACTGGGATGTGGGCATCAACTACAACCAGTACGACGTGACCCAGACCAGCACCGGCAACATCAACCTGCTGGCACTGAAGAATGCGCTGGGCCCGTCGTTCATCAACAGCAACGGTGTTGCACAGTGCGGCACCGCCGCCAACCCGATCGACCTGGGCATCGGCCCGGGCCGCTGCACCCCGTTCGATCTGCTGGGCGGCGCCAGCGCCGCGACCCCGGATGCACTGAAGTACATCAACACCCTGCTGAACTCGACCGGCCAGAGCAAGAGCAAGCAGTACTTCGCCAACATCACCGGTTCGCTGTTCGACATGCCGGGCAATGCGGGCGAGTTCGCTTTCGCTGCTGGCTATGAGCACCGCGAAGTGTCGGGCTACGACCATCCGGACGCACTGTCGGCCGCCGGTTACACCACCGACCTGGCCGCACAGCCGACCGAAGGCAAGTACAAGACCAACGAGTTCTACCTGGAACTGATGGTGCCGCTGCTGCGTGACCTGCCGGGTGCCAAGGAACTGTCGCTGGATGTCGCCAGCCGCTACTCGGACTACGACAAGTTCGGCAACACGATCAACAGCAAGTTCAGCGTGACCTGGAAGCCGATCGACGACCTGCTGGTGCGTGCCACCTACGGCGAGGGCTTCCGTGCCCCGACCCTGAGCGACACCTTCGGTGGCGGCTCGCAGACCTTCGACAACTTCACCGATCCGTGTGATGCCGTGTTCGGCCAGCGCAGCAACGGCGCTGTCGCCGCCCGCTGTGCCGCCGAAGGCCTGTCCCCGGGCTTCCGCCAGACCGACGCCGCTGGCCGTCCGGTTGCTGCGCGTGACACCCAGGGCAATGCCCCGTTCCAGTCGGGCGTCGGCAACGACAGCCTTCAGCCGGAAACCAGCAAGACCCGCACCGCAGGCCTGGTCTGGAGCCCGAGCTTCGTCAGCGGCCTGAACGTCTCGCTGGACTGGTACAAGATCACCGTCGACAACGTGATCACTGCGGTCAATGCGAACTACGTGCTGAACCAGTGCTACCAGAATGGCGTCGACCAGTTCTGCGGCCAGTACGGTCGTGACGCGGTCACCGGCCAGGTCAACAGCCTGAGCCGCGGCAACGCGAACCTGGGCTCGCTGGAAACCGAAGGCTACAACTTCGGCGTTCGTTACCGCCTGCCGGAATACAGCTTCGGTACCCTGTCGTTCAACCTGGACACCAACTACCTGTCCAGCTTCCGCCAGCAGGCCACCAAGGGTTCTGCATGGGATGACTACGCAGGCTACTGGAACTATCCGCGCGTTCGCGGCACCCTGGCCACCAGCTGGACCAAGGGTGACCTGTCGGCCACCTGGACCATGCGCTACTACGGCGGCTTCCGTGACTTCTGCTATGACCAGAAGGCAGGTCTGGAGTGCAACGACCCGGGCTACGTGACCGAGAACGGCGGTTGGACCGGCGGCAAGGGTGCGAACAAGAAGGGCGCGATCGTCTATCACGACATCTCGGCCACCTGGCAGGCCCCGTGGAACGGCAGCGTGACCGTCGGTGCCCGCAACGTGTTCGGCAAGACCCCGCCGATCACCTACGCGGTGACCAACGCCAGTGCCGTGCAGCTGGACCCGATGCTGGATTACGACCGCTTCCTGTTCATCCAGTACAACCAGCGCTTCTGATCCATCGAAGCCTGAAGGCAAGACGAGGAGGGCGGGCCGCAAGGCCCGCCCTCTTTGCGTTTGGCAGAGCCGGGTCGGGAAACTCTGAATCGGGCGGTTCAGCGACAGGGGTCACGCTTGTCGCAATTGGACCGCTGGTACGGTCGCGGAGGTCCATTCCGGACCAAGGAGAGCGCGAAATGAAAAATGCGATGCCACGGATGTTCGCTGCTGCAGTTCTTGCCGTCCTGAGCCTGGCCGGTAGTGTGTCGGCCGGCCCGCTGGTGTGTGCCAATGGACGCTATTGCGCCGAAGTGCGCAGCGACTGCATCAAGGCCGGCGAAGATGCGGCGTACTGCCAGCTTCTCTTCGAACGTTGCGTGTACGACCACTGCGCGCAGCCCTGATGCAACGAAGGCGCGTCCTTGCGGGCGCGCCTTCATCGCATGCATGGCCGGTGTGCTCAGGCTTCGCTGGGCGTAAGCCCCATCAGGCTGTTGGCATGATCGCGCCACTGCGGCAGTTTGTTGAGCACGCCCGCGCGCTGCAGGTAGTCCTCATCCACCGGATCGCCGTTGACCAGCGCAAGCGCCACGTGCACCGCACCGGTTACCCAGAAGCTGCGCGTGTTGGCGCGCTGTGGCTGCAGGTGGAACGCCACCGCCTCGATGATCGGCATCGGCAGGCCCCACAGCCCCAACAGGTAGGCGCCGGCTTCGGCATGGCCCGGGCGGGTATCACCAGCCAGCGACGGCTCGGTGCGCTCGTTGCGTACGCCGGGCAGCAGCAGGCCGATGTCGGCCAGCAGTGCTGCGGTTGCGCCCAGTTCGGCGCTGGATTCGGGCAGCAGGCGTGCGGCCAGCCGCGAGGCGAGCAGGGCGCGCTGCTGCAGCGAGTTGCGTTCGGCGGTCGACAGCGTCGGCGCCGAGAACACTTCGCTGGCCAGTACCAGGTCGCGCAGTGTTGCCAGGCCCAGCCGGGTCACAGCGGTACGCAGGTCGGCGATGGTGCGGCCCTGGCTGAAGAACGCCGAATTCGACAGCTGCAGCACCTTGGCGGCGATGGCCGGATCAGCGGCCACCAGCTTGGCGACGTCGGCGCTGTCGGCATCGTCGTCATGCTCCAGCGCCTGGGTCAGGCTCAGGTACAGGTGCGGCGGCGACGGCAGTTTCTCGATGCGGCCGATGGCATCGCGCAGGCGCGGGCTGTCCAGCACTTCGCGCAGCTCTTCCAGGCTGGTCAGCGCTTCCAGAAGCACTTCCGGCGCCAGTGGCAGCGGCAGGAAGCGATGGGCAACGCCGATCAGGCGCGCCGGCGGCGGCCGGTTGCCATGCTGTGCATCCACCAGCGCGATGCGGATGGTTTCCGGACGCAGGGTCCGGATCTGGCCGAGCAGCGTGGTGGCATTGAGGTCCGGCAGCTGCGGGCAGACAATCACCGCGTCCACGCCCTGGGTGGCAACCGCGGTCATCGCGGCCTGGCCATCGGTGGCGGTCAGCGGCTGCCAGTCTTCCCCAAGATCGGCAATGAATTCGGTCAGCTCAGCCGGCAGGCTGGCTGCATCCCCTACAAGCAGAATACGCACGACACATTCCCCTGGCTGTCTCGACGGTGGATGTCGATGACGTGTGAAGTGACGCAATTTACCTAATACGACGGCAAGAGTGATGTGCCGTCATCATGAAACGTGACCCGCATCGCTCCGGCAGGGCATGCCGGAGCGATCCGGTTCAGGCTCAGGCCTTGCTGTCGAGATGGCGCTGGTGCGCCTCGATCAGGATCTGCTTGGCCTCAGCGGCGCCGCCCCAGCCATCGAGCTTGACCCACTTGCCCTTCTCCAGGTCCTTGTAGTGCTCGAAGAAGTGGCCGATGCGCTCCAGCCAGTGGCTCGAGACCTGGGCGATGTCTTCAACGTGGGCGTAGCCACTGAAGATCTTCGACACCGGCACGGCCAGGATCTTCTCGTCGCTGCCTGCCTCATCGCTCATCTTCAGCACGCCGACCGGACGGCAACGCACGACCGAGCCCGGCACCAGCGGCAGCGGCAGCACCACCAGCACGTCGGCCGGATCGCCGTCGCCGCACAGGGTGCTCGGCACGTAGCCGTAGTTGCACGGGTAGCGCATCGGGGTGGACAGGATGCGGTCGACGAAGATCGCGCCGGTTTCCTTGTCCACTTCGTACTTCACCGGCTCCGAGTCCTTCGGGATCTCGATGATGACGTTGATTTCTTCCGGCGGGTTCTTGCCGGGCGAGACGAGTTCCAGACCCATGGTCGTGCTCCAGGTGGGGGATATAGACGGATAGCCCCCCATTTTATGCCTTTGCCGGGCGCTGTGCAGGGGAGGGGGCTGACGGCAGGTCGAGGCAGGGGCCGACGCTGCAGGCCGGGGTAGACCGATGGGGCCGGCAGGCATGCGGGCGCAGGCTGGATGCACCTTCCCGAGGAGTTGCCGCATGAGACTTTCTGCCCTGTCTTCCGGCCTGTTCTGCGCGCTGCTGATTGCCCCCGCAGTACAGGCTTTCCCCTACGTCGACCTGATCGATTACCCGCGGCAGGAAGCCAACTGGGATCGCTTCTTTGCCCTGGAGGGCCGCCTGCAGCACGGCTTCGACAGGATCTGCGGAGACACCTTCTGCGAGGGTGAGTACAGCGACATCCGTGCGCTGCGCCTGCGGTGTTCGGTGGACGCGGTGCGCGGCACGGTGCATGAGTGCCTCTGGGCATTTGCCGCCAGTGACCTGGCCGTGTCGCGGCATGACGGGGCGATCGTGGCCCGGCAGCCGACCTGGCTGTGCCGGCTGCCGCTGGTGCCTGGCACTCCGGTGGAGGACTTCCATGCGGCGTTGGCGGCCCGCAATCCGCTGCACGATCCCTTGCCCGGCACCTCGGAGAGCGTCTATGACGGGCTGACCGGCTGCATCCACTGATGCGAACGTGACTGATTCTCATTAACGGAGTAGCATGCGCGGCGCCATCCGTCAGTCGTCCCGGTTCCGCGCATGTCCTCCAATGCCGCCTCCCTCACTGAACTGCTGATCCGCGAGCGCCCTGCGCTGCTGCGCCGGGTGCAGCGCATCCTTGGGGGCGACAATGGCGCCGAGGACGTGATCCAGGCCGTGTGGTTCAAGGCCCGCGGTGTTGACGACAGCCAGGCCATCGACAATCCGCGCGCCTATCTCTACCGGCTGGCCGCCAACCTGGCGACCGACCATGGCCGCGAATCGACCCGGCGCAACCGCCTGCTGGCCGACCATTACCTGTGGGGGCCGGACGAGGTGATCTCGACCGAGGAACAGGCGATGGCCCAGGACGAGCTGCAGCGGGTGCTCGACGCGGCGGGGCACCTGCCGGAGCCGACCCGCACCATCTTCCGGCTCAACCGCCTGCAGGGCCTGACCCAGGCCGAGATCGCACGCCGCCTGGGCGTGTCGGTGACCACGGTCGAGAACCATGTACGCACCGCGTTGCAACGCCTGGCCTGGGCGCGCAGCGGCCGATGATCGCCCCGGCTTGGGGCTGGCCCGCGCTGAAACGTCTTGATAACTGGACCGAGGATGCGGTCTAGTTCCCCCGCCCGCGCTTGAATGCGCCTGTCTGCCAGCCGATGAGCCCGCCGAACATGCTGCCCGCCGCCAATGACGATGCCCTGGCCGAACAGGCCCGGGGCTGGATCGCGTGGCTGGCCGCAGGCGATATCAGCGATGTGCGCATGGATGAGTTCGAACACTGGCTGCAACAGCCGGGGCACCGTCGCGCCTTCGAGCACGAGCGTGCGTTGTGGCGCAGTGTGGGGCCGCGTCCGCAGTCTGCCCGCACCGAGCGCCGGCGCCCGAAGCGGTTGCGATGGGCAATGGCCACTGCGGCGGCACTGGCGATGCTGGTGGCATGGCCGGAAGCCTGGCTGCGCCTGCAGGCCGATCACCGTAGTACGCATGCCGTGCAGGACGTACGGCTGCCCGATGGCAGCCGCGCGGTGCTGGATGCGGACAGCGCGATTGCCGTGCGGTTCGATGCGGATGCACGCCAGATCGAGCTGCTGCGCGGGCGCGCCTGGTTCGAGGTCAGCCCGGATGCGCAGCGGCGTTTCAGCGTGCGTGCGGGCAATGGCGTGGTCGAGGACATCTCGACCGCGTTTTCCGTCGCACGCGACAGCGACCAGGTGGAAACCCAGGTCGGACAGGGCAGGGTGCGCGTGGCGAGCCCGGTTGACGGTGGCTGGACGTATCTGCAGGTGGGCCAGCGTGCCATCTATGGCGAACACAGTGGCGTGACGCGCCTGCAGGACGTGGCTGCCGACAGTGTCGGCGCGTGGCGGCAGGGCGAACTGCTGCTGGAGCAGGCCAGCGTCGCCGACGCCGTGCAATGGGTGGGGCGTTACCGCGCCGGCCCGACCTTCGTGCGCGGCGATCTGTCGCGGCTGCCGGCGGTCAGTGCGGCGCTGCGCATCGATCGCCCGGAACAGGCGCTGGACGCGTTGGCGGCAACGGCGGGATTGCAGGTTACCCGCCTTCCATTCGGCGTCGCCATCGTCCAGTAGATCCACGCCATGCGTGGATGATCGTCGCGGTGATCCCATTGTGCCGACCAACGGTCGGCACCCACCGCGATCGCAAATCCCTCTTGGGGTTCCTGCCGCGCCACCCGTCTTACCCCGCGAACGTACCCGCCGCCGCCACGTACGTCGCCGTGTCCGCCTGTGTTGCGGATGACGCCGCGCCTGCGGCACCGATTACCTGACAGGTTCCCCATGTTCGACTCCCACCGCCCGGGCCGCGTGCTGCGCCCGTCCCGCCTGTGCATCGCCCTGCTGGCCGCCGGCCTGGCCAGCGCCGCACCGTCCGTGCTGGCACAGAGCGCCACCGGCAATCACGCTGCCGTGCAGCGCTTCGACATCCCCGCGCAGCCGCTGGACGAAGCACTGCGCAGCTTCATGCGCCAGTCCGGCGTGCAGGTCGTGTATCCGGCCACCCTCGCCCAGGGAGTGACCTCGCGCGCAGTCAACGGCAGCCTGTCGGCCAACGAGGCGCTGCAGCAGCTGCTGCAGGGCAGCGGGCTGGCGATGCGCCGGGTCAGTGCCGATGCGGTGACCCTGGAAGCGGCAACGCCGGTCCAGGCCGGCAGCGGTGTGATCGTCACCGATACGCTCAGCGTGGCCGGCGACCGTGTCGACGGCGGCGCAGGCAGTGACGAAGCGCGGCTGCTCGACAGCTATCGCAGCGTGGGTTCCACCACGACGCTCAACCGCACGCAGCTGGAGCGTTTCCGCGGGACCTCCAACGGCGACATCGTCAAGGGCGTGGCCGGTGTCACCGCCGGTGACCCGCGCGTGGGCAACGGGTTCGACGTCAACATCCGTGGTATCCAGGGCCAGGGCCGCGTGCCGGTGATCATCGACGGTGGCCAGTCCAGCATGGACACCTACCGTGGCTATGCCGGCCAGTCGCAGCGCACCTATCTCGACCCGGACCTGATCTCCAGCCTGACCATCACCAAGGGCCCTAGCCTGCAGGCCAACGCCTCCGGTGGCATCGGTGGCGTGGTCGAGATGGAGACGCTGAAGACCGGTGACGTGCTGCGCGAGGGGCGCGACTTCGGCGTGCGCGTGCGTGGCGGCCTGGCCAATGGCAGCGCCAACAACCTGCCGGCCTACAGCGCCGCGCCGCGCACCGATCGCAGCGCTACCGGCAGCCAGTTCTTCAACGTGGCCGGCGCCGGCCACTGGGACCGCTTCGACCTGGTCGCCGCCTATGCCTACCGTGACAACGGCAACTACTTCTCCGGCAAGCGCGGCTACGATGATTTCCCGCAGACCCGTCGCACGCTGGCGCCGCTGAATCCGCCGCGTACCGAAGTGTTCAACACCTCGTCGCGCTCTAAGTCGGCGCTGCTCAAAGGCACCTGGCGCATCGACGACGCGCAGACGCTGGAAGCCGGTTACCGTCGCTACGAAGGCACCGCCGGCGAGATCATGGCCTCGCAGATCATCCGCGTCGACCGCGATCGCATTCCGCAGTGGGACCCGGGCCATGTCGACATGGACAGCTACAACCTGCGCTACCGCTTCAACCCGGACAGCGATCTGGTCGACCTGCGTGTCAATGCTGCGTACACCGATACCGACAGCGTGATGTACAACAGCCTGACCGGCATCACCCCGTGGTACTTCGACCGCCGCACCGAGTGGTATGACGCCCCGAGCTTCAGCGGTGACCCCGGTTACAAGGATGCGTATCGCAACCCGCTGCGGCAGAAGCGCCTGAACCTGGATGCCAGCAACACGTCGAAGTTCGACACCCGTGCCGGCGCGTTCACGCTGGACTACGGCCTGTCCTACAGCGATGAGGACATTGCACCGGGCAGCTCCGGCCCGGCCATGCACGATGACCTCGTCAACAACCGCTTCCTGCGCAACGCCGAGCGCAAGGAATACAGTGCCGTGGCGTCGCTGAAGTGGCAGCCTGACGAACACTGGGAGCTGCTGGCCGGTGGCCGCTGGAACCGGGTGGATGTGCACGACCGCAACCGCCTGGCAACGCCGGATGCCTACGAGGTGCAGGGCCAGTACCGCTATACCGAACTGCTCAATGGCAACCCGGCGCTGCCGTCGTGGCGTGCCAAGCGCATCGCGCTGCTGAACTGGTATCCGGACGCCAACGGCAATTTCACCCAGGCCTCGCTGCTGGCGTCGCCGTACAAGAAGGGCACCGTGGCCGACATCGCGGGCTGGAACTTCTATGACTCCGGCAAGCCGCAGGATCTGGAAGTACCGGTCAGCTGGACCTGGTCGCAGCCGATCCGCCGTCGCGACAACGCGTTCTCGCCGACCGCCAGCGTCGCCTACCGCTTCAGCGAAGACACCATGGTCTACGTGAAGTACGCCGAGGGCACCAAGCTGCCGAGCCTGTTCGAGACCACGCTGGGCCTGTTCACTGCCGCCAAGCCGGTGGGCGAGCTGAAGCCGGAGCGCGCGCGCAGCTGGGAAATCGGCGCGAGCACCATCCGCTACGACCTGTTCACTGCCGGTGATCGCCTGGCGCTGAAGCTGGCCTACTTCGATACCCGCATCGACGATCTGATCACCCGCGACTACCGCACGCTGTCGGCGGGCCTGATCCGCAATGTCGACCAGTTCAAGGTGTCGGGCATGGAGTTCCAGTCGAGCTATGACAGCGGCAAGGTGTTCGCCGATCTGTCCGCGCACTACTACTTCAAGGCCAAGACCTGCGCGCCGGACATCGCCGCCGAGCGCCGCGCCTATGGCGTGCAGCGCAGGAACGCGGAGCTGGCCGGCACGCCGGACTGCGTGGATGGCGGCTTCGAGGGTTCGTACACCAACACGCAGAACCCGCCGCGCTACATGGTCAACCTGACCCTGGGCTCGCGCCTGTTCGACGAACGCCTGACCTTCGGTACCCGTGTGATCCACAACGCCGGCCCGATCAGCAAGCTGGACAAGGAATGGAACGTTGGCCTGTCGGCGATCCAGCAGCTGTACCGGCCGAACACGCTGGTGGATCTGTTTGCCAGCTGGAACTTCAACGACCAGTGGTCGGTGGAAGCGGGCGTGGACAACCTGACCGACCGCTACTACCTGGATCCGCTCGCCCTGGGCGTGATGCCGGCCCCGGGCCGCACCGCGCGCCTGGCGCTGACCTGGAAGTACTGATCGGCGGGCGACCTGCCTGCGGGGGGCGGATCCCTTTCCTGCGGAAAGGGCTCTGACCCCATCGGGTCCGGCCATCCACGCATGGCGTGGATCTACCGTGCCGCGTAATCGGTAGCGCCGGGCCATGCCCGGCGAACGCTTACAGCCCGGTCGCGGCCTTCACTGCATCTTCGTGCAGCGACTCGTTCAGCTCATCCACAACGGTGCTCCACGCCGCATCGGCCTGCAGCGATTCAGACAGGAACTGGCGCTGGGCATCGTTCCAGTAGGGGGCCTCGACCACTTCCACATCGGTGGCCAGCTGGTGCTCGCGGATGAAGCGGGCGATGCCCTCGGCACTGGCATCCAGGCCCAGCTGCAGGAACAGGTTGGTCATGCGTGGTTCGGTGGTGATCATCATCGGTTCCTGGTGGAAGTAGGGAATGCCCCATTATCGGCGCACACGGGCTTGGGGAAAGCCCCGCGGCGAACGTCTACAGCACGACGACCCTCCTGGCATTCCCCCATGAACGCACACATTGCTCCTGAAGACAGCCGCAGCCTGCGGCTCAAGGCCGCCACCCGCGACAGCCACGGCGCCCTGGACAAGCGCATCATGGCCGGCGACATCTTCGCCGACCGCAGCAATTTCGCCCGTTTCCTGCGCGTGCAGTACCGCTTCCACCGCAGCATCGACGCGCTGTACGCCAACCCTGCACTGGACGCATTGCTGCCCGATCTTGGCGAGCGCCGCCGCCTGACCCAGGTGGCACGTGACCTGCAGGACCTGGAGCAGACGCTGCCGGGTACGGACATCGCCGCGCTGCCGTCGGACCTGGCGTTGCCCGCCGCGCTGGGCTGGCTGTACGTGGCCGAAGGCTCCAACCTGGGCGGTACCGTGCTGTACAAGATGGCGGCCAAGCTCGGCCTGGACCGTGACTTCGGCGCCCGCCACCTGGCCGCCCATCCGGATGGCGCCGCCCGCCACTGGCGCGAGTTCACCGCTGCGCTGGACGCGGTGCCGTTGAGCGCCGAGCAGGAGCAGCAGGTGATCGACGCCGCCGATGCGGCCTTCCGCAGCGTGCACGGCCACGTTGAAGTGGAATTCGCCTGATGAACGCCCGCCGCCCGCGGGTGCAGCGCTGATGCGCTGGCTCTGGTTCGCGCTGGGCTGGGTAATGGTCGGCCTCGGCGTGATCGGTGCATTGCTGCCGGTAATGCCGACTACCATTTTCCTGATCCTTGCAGTGGGCTGCTTCGCGCGCAGCTCGCCGAAGTTCGAGCAGCGCCTGCTGGCGCATCCACGCTACGGCCCGTCGCTGCGGCTGTGGCGCGAGCAGGGCGCGGTGTCGCGCAAGGGCAAGGCGTTCGCCAGCGCCGGCATGGCGGTGGGCTTTGCCCTGTTCTGCTGGGGCGCGCATCCGTCGTGGCGCCTGCTGCTGGGCGTGGGCCTGTTCTTTGCGGTCAGCGCCGGCTATGTGCTCAGTCGACCCGCACCACGCATTGAACCCACTCCGATGGTTGAACTGGACGATGCCAACGATCCGCGCGCGGCCCGCCGCCGTGGCGCAGCCCCCGATAGCGATGGAACCCGTGACGATGCTGCCTGCTGACCTGGCCCCCGTGGCCGCCCCTGCACTGACCCCGTGGGGCATGTACCTGGCCGCCGACGTGGTGGTGAAGACGGTGATGATCGCGCTGGCACTGGCGTCGCTCGCGACCTGGACCGTGCTGTTGGCCAAGGGCTGGGAGCTGGCCCGGCAGGCGCGGCAGCTGCGCGCGGCGCGCGCGCTGTTGCTGCAGTCCGCACAGTTGCCGGCGCAGAGCGAAGCGGCAAGCCTGCAGCAGGGCACCGCGCTGGCGATGCTGGACGCCGCACGCACCGAACTGCGCCTGTCGCAGGAGCTGGACAGCCGCGACGGCATCAAGGAACGCGTGGCGTCGCGGTTGGATCGCATCGAGCTGGAAACGGCGCGCGTGCAGCGGCGTGGTATCGGCGTGCTCGCCAGCATCGGTGCGGTGGCGCCGTTCGTGGGCCTGTTCGGCACGGTGTGGGGCATCATGAACAGCTTCATTGGCATTGCCCACAGCAACACCACCAATCTGGCGGTGGTCGCGCCGGGCATTGCCGAGGCCTTGCTGGCCACCGCGCTCGGCCTGGTCGCTGCGATTCCCGCGGTCCTGGTCTACAACCACTTCAGCCGCGTGCTGGCCGGCCTGCGTGGCCTGCTCGGCGATCTGTCGGCGGCGGTGCAGCAGCTGGTTTCGCGCGATCTTGATCGTGCCGTTCCGCGCAGCGCAGCGACGCCGCTGCGCGCGGTGCACTGAGGCGCGACGATGGCGATCAGGACCGCGTCCGACCGCGACGACACGCCGGAAGAAGCCCACGAGATCAACGTCACGCCGTTCATCGACGTGATGCTGGTGCTGCTGATCATCTTCATGGTGGCGGCCCCGCTGGCCACCGTATCGGTGCCGGTGCAGCTGCCGGCCAGCAGTGCCAGCGCCACGCCGCCGGACCAGGCGCCGGTGTATGTGACCGTGCAGGCCGATCTGTCATTGCGCGTCGGTGAGCAGGCGGTGGCACGCGACGGGCTGGCCGCTGCGCTGCAGGTAGCCACCCAGGGGGACACCTCGCAGCGCCTGTTCCTGCGTGCCGATACCCGCGTGCCTTACGGTGAACTGATGGCGACGCTGGATGCGCTGCGTGCTGCGGGCTACCTGAAGGTGGCACTGGTTGGACTGGAGCAGGGCGCGCGATGAGTGGACTGCGGCGCTGGGCGACCAGCCTGGCGATCGTGCTGCTGGTGCATGCGCTGCTGATTGGCGTGGCCTGCTGGTGGGCAGCGCGCGCTCCGGCGGTGGCTGCCGTAGCGCCGCCCGCAGCGTTGATGCTGGAGTTGGCGCCGATGGCACAGGCGCCCCCGGTGCCGCCGCGCGAGGTGGCAACCGGACCCCTGCAGCAGCAACAGCAGCGGCAGGCGCCGAAGCCGGCGCTACGCGAGCAGCCGAAGGCGCCGGTGCAGCCGCAGGGTGACCTGCCGCCGCCGCGCACACCTGAGCCGACGCCCTCGCCGGATACTGCCGACGCCAATGTCGCGCAGACCAGCGCACCGCCGCAGGTCGCTGCCGATGCGGCTGCTCGCTATGCCGCACCGCAGACCACCGCCGGTGAGCGCAGTCGCGCTGAAGCCACCTGGGAAGGTCGCCTGCTGGGGCACCTGCAGAAGCATCGCCGCTATCCACGCCAGGCCGAGCGGCTGCGCCAGCAGGGTGTGGCGTACGTGCGCTTCGCCGTGGCGCGAGATGGCGCGGTCTCCGCTTTGGCGCTGGGCCGCAGCAGTGGCTTCGCGTTGCTCGACCAGGAGACGCTGGATACCGTGCGGCGTGCCAGCCCGGTACCGGCGCCGCCGGCCGAAGTGGCCGGCGACCCGGTGGAAGTGATGGTGCCGGTGTCGTTCTTCCTGCGCGGGCGGTGATTGACGATGGGGTCGGATCCCTTTCCGCAGGAAAGGGATCCGACCCCATTCGGCGCCGCCATCCACGCGTGGCGTGGATTACAGCAGCGGTACCAGCAGCAGCGCGACGATGTTGATGATCTTGATCAGCGGGTTGATCGCCGGACCGGCGGTGTCCTTGTACGGGTCACCGACGGTATCGCCGGTCACCGCGGCCTTGTGCGCTTCGCTGCCCTTGCCGCCGAAATGGCCATCCTCGATGTACTTCTTGGCGTTGTCCCAGGCGCCGCCGCCGGTGGTCATCGAAATGGCCACGAACAGGCCGGTCACGATGGTGCCGATCAGCAGGCCGCCCAGCGCGCGCGGCCCCAGCAGCAGGCCGACCACCACCGGCACCGCCACCGGTAGCAGCGAGGGCACGATCATTTCGCGGATCGCCGAGCGGGTCAGCATGTCCACCGCCTTGTCGTACTGCGGCTTGCCGGTGCCCTGCATGATGCCGGGGATCTCGCGGAACTGGCGACGCACTTCTTCCACCACCGCACCGGCGGCGCGGCCGACTGCTTCCATCGCCATCGCACCGAACAGATACGGAATCAGGCCGCCGATCAGCAGGCCGATGATCACCGTGTGGTCGCTGAGATCGAAGCGGAATTCCTGTCCGGGATGTGCGGCCTGCAGGTTGTGGGTGTAGTCGGCGAACAGCACCAGTGCCGCCAGCGCCGCTGAGCCGATCGCATAGCCCTTGGTCACCGCCTTGGTGGTGTTGCCCACGGCATCGAGCGGGTCGGTGATGTCGCGGATCTCCGAGGGCAGTTCGGCCATTTCGGCGATGCCGCCGGCGTTGTCGGTGATCGGCCCATACGCATCCAGGGCGACGATCATGCCGGCCATCGACAGCATCGCGGTGGCGGCGATGGCGATGCCGTACAGGCCACCCAGCGCGAATGCGCCCCAGATTGCCGCACACACCGCCACCACCGGCAGCGCGGTGGACTTCATCGAGATGCCGAGGCCGGCAATGATGTTGGTGCCGTGGCCGGTGGTCGAGGCCTGCGCCACGTGCTGCACCGGCTTGTACTGGGTGCCGGTGTAGTACTCGGTGATCCACACGATCAGGCCGGTCAGCATCAGGCCGATCAACGCGCAGCCATACAGCGCCATCGGCCCGTGCACGTTGTCGGACATCAACCCGGTGGTGATCGGGTAGAAGGCGATGGCGGCCAGCACGCCGGAGACGATCACACCCTTGTACAGCGCGCCCATGATCGAGCCGCCTGGCTTCACCTTGACGAACAGCGCGCCGATGATCGAGGCGATGATCGATACGCCGCCCAGCACCAGCGGATACAGCACCGCATTGGCACCGGCTTCGGCCAGCATCAGGCTGCCCAGCAGCATCGTTGCGATCACGGTGACCGCATAGGTCTCGAACAGGTCGGCGGCCATGCCGGCGCAGTCGCCCACATTGTCACCGACGTTGTCGGCGATCACTGCCGGGTTGCGTGGGTCATCCTCGGGAATGCCGGCTTCGACCTTGCCGACCAGATCGGCGCCGACGTCGGCGCCCTTGGTGAAGATGCCACCGCCCAACCGCGCGAAGATCGAGATCAGTGACGAACCGAAGGCCAGGCCGACCAGCGCATGCAGTGCCTGTTCCATCGGCAGGCCCATGCGCAGCAGCAGCGCGTAGTAGCCGGCTACGCCCAGCAGGCCCAGCCCGACCACCAGCATGCCGGTGATCGCACCGCCACGGAACGCCACGTCCATCGCCGCACTGATGCCATGGCGTGCGGCCTCGGCGGTGCGTACGTTGGCGCGTACCGAGACGTTCATGCCGATGTAGCCGGCCGCACCGGACAGCACTGCGCCGACCGCGAAACCAATCGCGGTGTACCAGCTGAGGAACACCCCGACCAGCACGAACAGCACCACGCCGGCCACGCCGATGGTCAGGTACTGGCGGTTGAGATAGGCACGCGCACCTTCCTGGATCGCGGTGGCGATCGCGACCATGCGTTCATTGCCAGTGGGTTGGCGCAGGATCCAGCGCGCCGAGACGATTCCGAACAGGATTGCGAGGATGGCGCAGCCCAGCGCCAATGACAGCCCGTGACGTTCCAGCATTAGACCCCTCCGCAGAATGGATGTAGGCATCCAGTGGCGATGAACGGCACCACGAGGGGGACGACGGGCTGCAGCCTGGAACCAACCCGTACCGACCTTGGCGGTCGTCCGACGTATGGCGGTGTTCAGCATTCCCTGGTGCCCGCAGTATGCGTGCACCCGCGCCTGGATGGTAGCGCCGGGCCGTGCCCGGCGAGCGCAGCGGCTGCTCGACCCACGCGCCTTTGCACCCCGTTAAGCCAATCTCTGCAAGCCTGCGCACAGTCCTGAAGGAGATTCCCCATGCGCCTGTCCCTGTTGATGCTCGCCGCCCTGGTCCCGGCGCTGCCGGCCTTCGCGGCGGAAACCCCGGAACTGCAGCGCGCCGTGGGTGCACCACAGGCGGTAGGCGCGGTGCATACGCTGCGGCAGATCCCCGAGGCCTGTGCGCGCCTGGAAGGTGCATTCACCGGCCAGGCTGCCGAGCCGTATCGCTTCTCCGCGGTGCGCACCAGCGAACAATGCCAGCCGCGCGCGCGCTTCGTCGACTACACCAAGGCCCAGCCGAGTGCCGACAAGGGCTGGAAGCTCAATGATGTGATCCGCGTGCCCAGCGCTGCGTGCCCGGCGCAGCAGGCGGTGGTGCGCGTGTGGCGGCTGCCGTCGAGCAACAAGGTCGAGCTGGACGGGCAGGGCCAGTCGCGCATCTACCTGGAAGAGGCGAAGAGGCAGGCGGCGGCCGGCCAGATTCCGCAGGTGACGATGTTTGCCGCGCAGTTGCAGATGGAAGGCAAGGCCTGCAATTGAGGACGTCCGGCAGTGCGGATCCACGCATGGCGTGGATCTACTGAGGCCATCGGGCACGGCACCGGGTAGATCCGGCCGCTGGCCGGCGACCCTGCAATCAATCCGCCAGCTTCGCCCCGTGCGCCATCAGCAGCTCGCGCAGCGCCTTGCGGTGGCAGTGCGCCTCATCCTCGCAGTAGCACCCCACGCTGAGGTCGCTGTGCTGCGACATCGCAGCCAGCAGGTCCAGTGCGTGGGACGCATCCGGCGCCCTCATCTCGGCCTTGTAGTGGCGGAAGAACGCATTCCAGTCGGCGGCCGTCTTCGCCTCGTGCGCCTGCTTCACCAGTGCCGCGCTGGGTGACAGTGTCGGGAACCAGACGTCATACCAGTCCTGCCGGGCGAACTCGCTGCGTGGCACGCCGCGGGGCGGGCGGCGCACGGTACCGATACGCAGCCCCTCGCCAGCGGCGCGCGGCGTACCCAGTCGAACAACACGCAGTGCCATGGTGTTCCTCCATTAAAAGGGGACGGAGGGGATTAAGTCGTATCCCACCCACTGCTGACGCTGTTGGAGATGACGGAGGGGCAGATGTGACTTAATCCCCTCCGTCCCCTTTATCGGCTCAGCCCTCGAAGGCCGGCAGCTTCTGCTTCACCGCCACGTTCTTCAGGGTGACGTACTTGGGCAGTCCATCGGCCCCGTAGGGCAGCGGCGCTTCGCCCTTGATCAGCGGCGACAGGTAGGCGCGTGCCTTGGCGGTGATGCCGAAGCCATCGCGGCGGATGAAGCCGGCCGGCATCTTCTTCTCGTGGTTGGCGATCTTCGACAGCGGCGCTGCCTCGATCTTCCAGCGATAGGGTGCATCGCTGCTGCGCACGATCACCGGCATCACCCCGTTCTGGCCCTTCAGCGCCAGCTGCACGGCGGCCTTGCCGACCGCCTGCGCCTGCTCCCAGTCGGTCTTGCTGGCCAGGTGGCGGGCCGAGCGCTGCAGGTAATCGGGCAGCGCCCAATGGACCTTCAGGCCCAGCTGGTCCTTGACCCGGCCGGCCAGGTGCGCGGCCACGCCACCCAGCTGCGAGTGGCCGAACGAGTCCTTGCCGCCGCCAGCGTCGGCGACGAAGCGGCCGTCGGCGGTGGCGATGCCTTCCGATGCCACCACCACGCAGTAGCCGACGCGCTCGACCACCGCCTTTACCTTGGCCAGGAACGCCGCCTCGTCGTAGGCACGCTCGGGCAGCAGGATGATGTGCGGGGCCTCGTCATCGCCGTTGCCGGCCAGGCCGGCAGCCGCGGCCAGCCAGCCGGCGTGGCGGCCCATCGCCTCGTAGATGAAGACGCGGGTGGAGGTCTCGGCCATCGCCGCCACGTCCAGTGCTGCCTCGCGCACCGACACTGCGGTGTACTTGGCCGCCGAGCCGAAGCCGGGGCAGGTGTCGGTCACCGCCAGGTCGTTGTCGATGGTCTTGGGCACGCCGATGCAGGTCAGGTCGTAGCCGGAGGCCTTGGCCAGCTGCGAGACCTTCAGCGCGGTATCGGCCGAGTCGTTGCCACCGTTGTAGAGGAACCAGCGCACGTCATGGGCACGCAGCACCTCCAGCAGGCGGTCGTAGCGGTCGCGGTCGGCGTCCAGCGATTTCAGCTTGACCCGGCACGAGCCGAACGCGCCGCCCGGGGTATGGGCGAGGGCGCGGATGGCGGCGGCGCTCTCCTTGCTGGTGTCGATCAGCTCCTCGCGCAGCGCGCCGAGGATGCCGTTGCGCGCTGCCAGGACCTTGATGCCCTTGGCCCGGGCCTGCTCGATCACCGCCGCCGCCGTGGCGTTGATGACGGCGGTGACACCACCGGATTGGGCGTAGAGGAGAGTACCGTTGCGCATGCGTCTACCTGCTCGGGGGGAAAGGACATTGCAGGGACATTACCCGGATGCGGTAAAGTGGCGCTATTGCGGTGCAGCGATACCGGTCCGTCCGGGACGCGAACCTTCTTTGTTTTCAACACGTTGGAGTCAGGTCAATGCGATTGGTTCTGTTGGGACCGCCCGGTTCGGGCAAGGGGACACAGGCGACGCGCCTGAAGGAAAAGCTGGGGATCGCCCACATTTCGACCGGTGACATGCTGCGCGCGGAAATCGCCGCGGGCACGGAGCTGGGCAAGCAGGCCAAGACGGTGATGGATGCCGGCAACCTGGTGTCGGATGACATCCTGCTGGGCATGCTGGAGTCGCGCCTGACCCAGGCCGATGTCGCCAAGGGCTTCATCCTCGATGGCTATCCGCGCAATGTGGCCCAGGCCAATGCGATGGACGGCCTGCTGGCCAAGATCGGCCAGCCGCTGGATGCCGTGGTGCAGCTGGACGTGGCCACCGAGCTGCTGGTCGACCGCATCGCCGGTCGCGCCAAGGAACAGGGTCGTGCCGACGACAATCCGGAAGCGGTGCGCCAGCGCCTGCAGGTCTACAACGACCAGACCGCCCCGGTGGTCGACTTCTACGCCGGCCGTGGCACCCTGGCCCGCGTCGACGGCGTTGGCGAACTGGACGAGATCGAAGCCCGCATCCTGGCGGCGATCAAGGCCTGATCCGGCGGGGCCGACCTGCTGCCGGCCCTTCGGGCGAAAAAACACAGGCCTGGTCCGCGAGGATCAGGCCTGTGTCGTTTCATAGGCGCCAGCAGAGGGCTTGCTCAGGGCCCCGCAGCATGAGCTCCCTTGGGGATGGCCTCTTGGGGAGTAGGACCGGTTCGGGTACTGCGGCTGGCAGTTCGAATTGTGTCCGGGTTCACAGAACATCGCTATCGGGAATTCCCTGACAGAAGATTGGAGTTTTCTCACATCCCGTGTAGGACTTGTCTTACCCGGGGGCGGACATTGGCCCTATACAGCCGTCATCGGTCACAATCCCCGGTCATGAGCAGCGTACATATCCTTGCAATCGCCGGCACCTTCATGGGCGGCGTGGCCGCCCTGGCGCGGGAACTCGGCCATACGGTCAGTGGCAGCGACCAGGCCATCTATCCGCCGATGTCGACCCAGCTGGAACAGCTGGGCATCACCCTGGACCAGGGCTATCGCGCCGACAGCGTGCCGGCCGGAACCGATGACGTGGTGATCGGCAACGCACTCTCGCGCGGCAATGCGGCGGTGGAGGCTGTGCTCGACGCCGGCCAGCGCTACATTTCGGGTGCGCAGTGGCTGTCCGAACAGGTACTGCCGGGCCGCGACACCCTGGCCGTGGCCGGTACCCATGGCAAGACCACCACCACCACCATCCTCACCTGGCTGCTGGAAAGCGCCGGACGTTCGCCAGGCTTCCTGATCGGCGGCGTGGCCGAGGATTTCGGCGTTTCCGCGCGCCTGGGCCAGGGCCGCGAATTCGTGGTCGAAGCCGATGAGTACGACACCGCCTTCTTCGACAAGCGCAGCAAGTTCGTGCACTACCGGCCGCTGGTGGCGATCCTCAACAACCTTGAATACGACCACGCCGACATCTTCCCGGACGTGGCCGCGATCCAGCGCCAGTTCCACCATCTGGTGCGCACCGTGCCGGCGCGAGGCCGCCTGATCGTCAATGGCGAGGATCAGCACCTGGCCGAGGTGCTGGCGATGGGCTGCTGGACCCCGGTCGAGCGCTTCGGTTTCGATCCGACCCTGGAATGGCATGCAGAACTGCTGGTTGCCGATGGCAGCGCGTTCCGCGTGTACCACCGCGGGCAGGCGCTGGGTGATGTGCAGTGGTCGCTGCTGGGCCGCCACAACGTGCTCAACGGCCTGGCCGCGCTGGCCGCCGCGCATGCCGTGGGCGTGGCACCAGCCGAGGTGATTCCGGCGCTGGCGCGCTTCCGCAGCGTCAAGCGCCGCATGGAAGTGATCGGCAGCCATGACTGCATCACCGTGTACGACGATTTCGCCCATCACCCGACCGCGATCGCCACCACGCTGGAAGGCCTGCGTGCCAAGGTCGGCGATGCGCGCATCGTGGTTGCGATGGAGCCGCGCAGCAATTCGATGCGGCTGGGCGCACATGCGCAGGCGCTGGCGCCCTCGCTGGCACTGGCCGATGAAGTGGTGTTCCTGCACCGCCCGGAACTGGCCTGGGATGCCGCCGCTGTGATCGCCGCGGTGCGTGGTGAAGCGCACGCGGTGCCGGATACCGACGCATTGCTGGCGCAGCTGCAGTCCAGCGCGCGCAGCGGCGACCACGTGGTGTTCATGTCCAATGGTGGCTTCGACGGCGCACCGTGCCGCTTCCTTGCCGCGCTGCAGGCCCGATGAGCAGCGACACGTCACTGCCGCTGTTTCCGCTGCACACCACGCTGGTACCGGGTGCAGCGGTGGGCCTGCGCGTGTTCGAGCGGCGCTACCTTGATCTGGTGCGCGACAGCGGCCGCAGTGGCGAAGGCTTCGGTGTCTGCCTGATCCTCGACGGCCAGGAAGTGGGAGCCCCGGCAACACCGGCGGCCTATGGCGTGCAGGTGCGCATCGAAGACTTCGATGTCGGCGCCGACGGCGTGCTGCAGTTGCGCCTGCGCGGCACCCGCCGTTTCCATGTCGAGCGCACCCGCGTGCGCGACAACGGGCTGGTGGTGGCCGATGTGCGCTGGTGCGAGGAAGACCCCGATGACGAACTGCGGCCGCAGCATGCACTGCTGGCCACGGTGCTGGGGCACATCATCGAGCAGGCCGGTGAGGCCTATGCGCCGGCCAATCCCGCGTTGCTGGACCAGGCCAGCTGGGTCGGCTGGCGGCTGGCCGAGCTGCTGCCGCTGAGCGAGCAGCAGCGGTTGCAGCTGCTGCAGCTGGATGACCCGCACCAGCGGTTGCAGCAGTTGCTGGGGTGGATGCCGTAGAAGCCTGCCTCGGGTGGGTGTGCACCTTGGTGCACACGCTGGGGCATGCGGTGAATGCCATCCACGCATGGCGTGGATCTACCTCCGCCGGGCATGGCCCGGCGCTACCACCCGGGATTTCATTTCCGCCGGGCATGGCCCGGGGCTACCCGTCCGTGTTCCGGTAGCGCCGGGCCATGCCCGGCGGTTCCATCACGGCGTGGTCTTCAACCGCAGCACCGGCAAGCCGGTTTCGCTGTGCACATCCTCGCGCTGCGGCAGGTCCTGCACGGCGTCCTTCACGGCATTCAATGCCGGGTCGACACCCCGCAGCGGGTGCCACATGCCGATCCACTCGAAGTGGCGTTCGTAACGCAGGGTCTGCGCGCTGCCCAGCCACAGCGGCGTGTTGCCCGGCTGCAGCTGGGCCGGTGCTGGCCACAGCCGCAGTACATAGCGCTCATCCGGCTTCGCGCCCTGGCGCACCATCAGCAGGGCTTCGACGCGGGTTTCCAGCGTCGCCGGCAGCACCGGCAGTTCATCGGCACCGGTGTTCTTGTCCAGCATCAGCAGCGCCTGCTGCCAGCCGGCCTGTTCCTGCCGCTTCCAGCCACGTGCTTCCAGCTGCGCCTGCAGCGGTGCCAATGGGCCGGCCACCTGCACGTCCAGCGGCCAGCGCTGATCGTCGTCGAATTCGTTGCGGCGTGCCGGCAACTGCGCCCAGTCGTGCTGCCACCAGGCCTGCATGTCCATCGCCTGCGGTGCCGGCAGGGTCGGTTCGAAGCGTTCCAGCTTCACCGGAATGTGGCGCGGCGCGTACCACATCGCCGCCACGGCGAAGACGCCGTAGAACAGCCAGGCGACCGGCTTTACCCAGAACGAGCGGTTGAAGCGGCGGCGATAGGCGATGCCCAGCACCAGCAGCCAGAACGTGCCGAACAGCATGCCGCCGATCACGTCGCTCAGCCAATGCGCGCCCAGGTACAGGCGCGAGAAGCCGATCAGGCTGACCACGATGCCCGAGACCAGGTATGGCCAGACGCGGGTGCGGCCGGGCATCTCGCGTGCGATCAGCACCGCGAAGAAGCCGAAGGTGATGGTGGCCATGGTCACCGACACCGACGGGAAGCCGAAGCCACTGCTGGCATCGACCGGGCGCACCACATCCACGGTGGCGCCCAGCAGCATGGTCAGTGCCAGGCCGAAGGCGAGGGCGGCCAGCCAGTGCGCGGCCGCCATCCAGCGCCGGCGCCAGATCAAATAGCCCATCGCCGCAGCGGTGGCGGGCAGCAGTACCTGCCACGCCCCCAGCGACGCCAGCGCAGCCATCGGGTAGTCGGCCAGTGGATTACGCAGCGCCAGCATGGCCTGGTGCACCAGCAGGTCGATGGCCAGCGGCTCGCCGTGTGCGACCACCACGGTCAGCAGCGCGAACCAGCCCCAGCCCAGCAGGAGCAGCATCAACGCCAGCATCGCCAGCGGCACCGATTCGCGGCGCTTCGGGTCCAGCACGCCCACGGTGTAGCGGCCCAGCGTCGGGTGGCGGTTGGACCAGTCCAGCAAGCGTGCCAGCCAGTTGTCCATGCGTGCGGCCGACCAGCGGTAGCCGTACAGCACGATGGCCCAGACCAGGCCGAGGATCACCGCCAGCAGGCCGACCACCACCACCAGCCGCCCTGCCACGGCAGCCACCGCGTCATACGCTTCGCCGAGAATCCAGCCCGGGGCCAGGAACAGCACTGCCCAGGAAATGCTGGCGATGCCGCTGGCCTGCACGTAGCGGCTGGCGGGCATCTTCATCATGCCGGCGATGGCCGGCACGAACGGGCGGATCGCGCCAACGTAGCGCGCCACCAGGATGCTCTTGAATGCATTGCGGCGGAACAGGTTCTCGCCACGGTCGAGCAGCTGCGGATAGCGGCTGAACGGCCACACGCCACGCAGCCGGTCGCCCCAGCGGCGGCCGATCCAGTAGCTGATGCCGTCGCCGGCAAACGCGCCCAATGCCGCAGCCGCCACCGCGTACGGCCCGGAGATCTGGCCCAGGCCAATGAACACGCCCACCGCGAACAGCAATGGCAGGGCCGGCACGATGGCGCCGAGAATGATCACCGCATCGCAGAAGGCGATGAGGAAGATAACGGCACCCGCCAGCACGGGGTGAGCGGCAATCCACGCGAGCGTGGCGTCGATCCATGAAGAGTCCATTGCCCGATTATAGGGGCGTGAAGGTGACTGGTTCCCAGCCGCTTCGTGACCGTTTGCAACCGGCGCCATCGCCTAGAATGGGGTCATGCCGCATACGCCAGACGCTCCCCACCATGCTTTGAAGGCCGACAGCTTCGGCCGGATCCTTCTCGTGAAAGGGCCCGAAGGCCCGTTCGTACGCCGCGATCTGGGCGCCACGCCGCTGTGGCTGCGGTTGCCTGCGTGGTGGCTTGCACGTCGCGAGGCACGCGCGCTGCGCCATATCCATGGCATGACCGATGTGCCGCAGCTGCTGGCCTGGGATGGCCGCCACCTCGACCGCAGCTTCATGGCCGGCGATGCCATGTACCAGCGTCCGCCGCGCGGCGACGTGGCCTGGTTCCGTTCCGCACGGCGCCTGCTGCAGCAGCTGCACCGCCGTGGCGTGGCCCACAACGATCTGGCCAAGGAGGCCAACTGGTTGGTCACCGAGGATGGCCGCCCGGCGCTGATCGACTTCCAGCTGGCAGTGATCGGCAACCCGCGCTCGCGCTGGATGCGCCTGCTGGCCCGCGAGGACCTGCGCCACCTGCTCAAGCACAAGCGCATGTACTGCCGTGAATTGCTCACTCCGGTGGAAAAGCGCGTGCTCAAGCGTACCTCGTGGGTGCGTGAGCTGTGGTTCGCCACCGGCAAGCCGGTCTATCGCTTCGTCACCCGGCGGATCCTGCACTGGGAAGACAACGAGGGGCAGGGACCGAAGCCGTGAGTGCATCGCAGGTGATGAGCGCCCCGCCGAGCGCGGGCAGCGTGCTGCGCACTCAGCTGCCCGGTGCGGATTTCGTGCACGCCTGCCAGGCCACCACCCGGCGCGACGGGCGTACCGCACTGCAGGCCTACCGCGACATGGCGGCGACCATTCCCGGCTGGTTCGATGGCTTGATGGCACTGCGCAACCACGGCATGCGCCTGCTGGGCATGAAGCATCTGGGTTCGTTGCGGGCGGTGCAGGACACTGTCGATCCGGTGCCCGGCCAGCGGCTGGGCATCTTCACCCTGCAGTTGCTGGATGACGATGCCATCGTGCTGGAAGACGATGATCGCCACCTGCGGGTACAGCTGGCCCTGCAATGGCAGGGCGATGTACTGGAGGTGGCGACGGTGGTGCATACGCACAACGCGTTCGGGCGCCTCTACATGCTGCCGGTCGCGCCCGTGCACAGGTTGATCGTGCCGCATCTGCTGCAGAAGCAGGTGCAGGCCTACCGGTGACGCGCCACTGCGTCCGCCGGGCATGGCCCGGCGCTACCTGGACGGCACGTTTCGCATCGGTAGCGCCGGGCCATGCCCGGCGACACGCGGCGCTTCCGCGTTACGGCGTCGCCGGCACCACCTGCTGGCCGATGAAGTTGCGCTTTGCATCGAAGTCATAGGCGATCTGCAGCTGGCCCACGTCCGGGCAGGCGTGGCAGTCGCGCAGCGGTGTGCGGTACAGCAGGCGGATGCCGCCGCCCTCCAGCGGTGTCGCTCCGGCCGACTGCGCAGGCGCGAACGGCGTGGCCTGCGGGTTGGCCTTCAGCAGTTCCTGCACGGCCGGGTCGGCACGCAGCGTGTCGTCCAGCTGCACGGCATCCACATCGATGCGCTTGCCGCTGGCGTCGACCAGGCGGGTGCCTTCGTTGGTGTTGGCCCGGAAGGGATACTCGACCGTGGCAATGCCCAGCCCCTCGTTCTCATGCCACGCGGTGACGTACGCCAGTTCCCCGGCGCTGGACAGTTGCTCGGCGGCGGTGATCGCCTCGGCGCTCGCTCCGCCCGCTCGCATTGCATCGCGCAGGCAATCCCGGGTGGCCGCATTCTCGCCCTGGCGGCATGCGTTCAGATCGCCATCCCAGACCACGGCCTCGCTCCAGCGCATCTTTCCGTCGGCGGCGGCCTTCTCCGCGCTGGGCGCGTCACCGGCGGGCGGCTCCTTGCCGGGTTCCGGCGAACGGCCCTGGCAGGCAGTCAGCAGGGCAAGCCCCAAGGCAGGCAGCAACAGGCGGGAACGGCGCATGGCGTGAACCTCGTGCGTTGGCTGGAGGCCCGAGTATCGTCAAGGCCGGGTGAACTCCGCGTCGGCGCGGCATACTAGCGGCTCATTGCATACGCTGGAGTGTGGAACGTGGGCAGTCTGCAGGGCAAAACGCTTTTCATCACCGGTGCCTCGCGTGGCATCGGCCTGGCCATCGCACTGCGCGCTGCGCGTGACGGTGCCAATGTGGCCATCGCGGCCAAGTCGTCGGTGCCGAATCCGAAGCTGCCGGGCACCATCCACACCGCCGCCGAAGCGGTGACGGCGGCAGGCGGGCAGGGCCTGGCGCTGAAGTGCGACATCCGCGAGGAAGAGCAGGTGCAGGCGGCCGTCGCGGCCACGGTCGACACCTTCGGTGGCATCGACATCCTGATCAACAACGCCAGCGCGATCTGGCTGCGCGGCACGCTGGATACGCCGATGAAGCGCTTCGACCTGATGCAGCAGGTCAATGCGCGCGGCAGTTTCCTTTGCGCGCAGGCCTGCCTGCCGTACCTGCTGCAGGCGCCGAATCCGCACATCCTCACGTTGGCGCCACCGCCGAGCCTGGAGCCGAAGTGGTGGGCACCGCACACCGGCTACACGCTGGCAAAGATGGGCATGAGCTTCGTCACCCTGGGCCTGGCTGCGGAGTTCGGTCCGCAGGGCGTGGCGGTGAACGCGCTGTGGCCGCGCACGGTGATCGCCACCGATGCGATCAACATGATTCCGGGCGTGGATGCGGCCGGTTGCCGTACGCCACAGATCATGGCCGACGCCGCGCATGCGGTGCTGGTGCGCGAAGCGGCCGGTTTCCATGGCCAGTTCCTGATCGATGATGAAGTGCTGGCGCAGGCCGGCGTCACCGATCTTTCGGGCTACGCGGTGGACCCGTCGCGGCCGTTGCTGCCGGATCTGTTCCTGGATTGATCGCGCGTCGCTGGAAGAGGCCGAGGGCTGCTGCCCTCGGCCTGCTGCGCTAGAATGCGCGGCTGTAATCGTTTCCAACAAGGATGTGAGCACATGTCACGTACTCTTTCCGTCGCGGCGCTGGCCGCTTCGCTGTCGTTGATCCTGACCGCCTGCGGTGCCAAGGCACCCGCAGCTGCGGGCGGCGCCGCGTCCTCCGGCACGCCGGACGCCAGCGCGGCGCCGTCCGACGCACAGCAGCAGTTGACCGCAAAGCTCAACGCCTACATCGGGTGCTTCAACGCGCTTGATTCGAAGACCCAAGGCAGCATCGAGTCCTATACGCGCTGGATCAAGGATGTCGCCGCCGGCCCGACCGGTCGCGAGACACAGGTGTACGGTCCGTTCGAGATCAGCGACTACGACATGAAGCAGTGCGATGGCCCCGTGACCGAGGCGATGGCGGCCAAGCCTGCGCTGGCCGAACTCGATGCTGCTGCTGGCCGTTATCAGCAGGCGCTGAAGGCACTGGTGCCGATCAGCAAGGACGCGCACGACTACTACGATCGTCAGGATTACGAAGACGACCAGTTCGCCAAGGGCAAGCAGCTGCATGGGCCATTGATGGCTGCCTTCAAGGAGTTCGCCGTTGCCAGTGAAACGTTCAACGCCGAGCTGGAGCGCCAGAACGACGCCGCCCAGCGCGAGCAGCTCAAGGCACTGGAGCAGGCCGAGGGTCGCACGCGTGAGTACTACCGCCTGGCGATGATGCTGGAAGCCAAGGCCATCATGGACCTGATGAGCGAGGATGATTTCGATCAGGCCAAGGCCCGCGAGCGTCTGGATGCGTTCAATCGCATTTCCGACGAAGCGCATGCGAAGGTGGCCGATCAGGAGCCGGGCAAGCTGGACTGGAACAGCTTCGAGCGTGAGGCCGAGAACTTCCGGCGGGAAGGCAAGGAGCGCCTGCAGCGGGTCAGTACCAAGACGCCCTACAGCGATTTCGAGCGACGCATGCTGGACTCGCCCTCGATGGCACCGCGCGGTTCGGCCAGCAAGCTGATGCAGGAATACAACACGCTCGTTTTCCAGAGCAACCGCCAGTGACCCGCGCATCAGTCTCCCCGCGAGAGGCCATGAAGACTTCCACTCTGCGTATCGCGCCGCTGCTGCTGGTTGGCGCTGTGACCGGCCTGTCAGGCTGCAGCAAGCCGGCTGGACTGGCTGTGGCCGATCCTGGCCTGGAGAAGGTCAACGCCTACATCGAGTGCTACAACGGCGTCGAACAGCCCATCCACGAAGGCTTCCAGACCTACACGGCATGGATGGAGGACCCTGATGCCGGCCCGACCGGCAAGGAACCGCAGCCGCGTTCGCCCGGCAAGGTGTTGTCGCACCGCGTGGAATACTGCGGCCAAGCGATGACCGAAGCGCTGGCGAAGAGTCCGGCGCTTCCGATGGATGGCCCCGCACGCGACTACCAGCGGTCGTTCCAGGCATTGAATACCCTGATCGAGCGCGCCGACGGCTACTTCACCCGCGAAGATCATCGCCGCGATGGCGGTGAAGGCATGCGCAGCCAGCACGCCCCGCTGATGCAGGCCTATGCCGATTTCTTCAAGGCCAGCGAAGCGATGGACGCGGCGCTGGAACAGAATGAGAACGATCGCCGCGTCGCACAGCTGAAGCAGATCGAGCAAAGCGAAGGCCGTTCGCTGGCGTACTACCACCTTCGTTTGCTGGGTGATGGCAAGCAGCTGGCCATGGCGTTCCAGGACGACGCACCGGAGGTAGCGGCCCTGCGAAAGCAGCTCGCCGACTACCAGGCATTGGTGACCGAGATCCAGAACGGCGGTGTCGGCAAGGACGACCCGATGTGGGGCCACGTGCAGCGTTCGGCGGACAAGCTGGTGCGTACCGCGGGACGCGGCGTCGAGCGCCTGGAGCAGCACAAGCCGATCACCGCCGAGGCGCTGGCGGCAGAGCGCAAGGCATCGGGCAGTTGGCTTACGACCGACCCGGAAGGGGCACAGTCAACGATCCTGGCGGCCTACAACGACCTGGTGACCACCAGCAACCGCATGCGTTGAGCTGGTTCCACGCCGGGCCATGCCCGGCGCGCACCAGGTTGGTCCGGCAGTGCCGGCCGCTGGCCGGCATGTGCCTCAATGGTTGAACGCATCGGGCAGCTCACCGCCGCACTTGCGGCAGTGCCGTGCATCCGGTTCGTGGCCTTCCAGCCCGCAATGCGGGCAGCCGCGCGCATCACGGCGCGCGGCCAGCTCGGCTTCGCGCATGGTGCTGGCCAGTTCGGCGGTGTAGATGCCGGTGGGCACGGCGATGATGCTGTAGCCGATCAGGATCAGCACCGAGGTGACGAAGCGGCCAAGCACGGTCTGCGGCACGATGTCGCCGAAGCCGACCGTGGCCATGGTCACCACCGCCCAGTACATGCTGGCCGGGATGTTGGTGAAGCCGTGTTCGGGACCCTCGATCACGTACATCAGCGCACCGGCGATGATGGTGATGGTGATCACCGTGAACAGGAACACCAGCACCTTGCGCCGGCTGCGCCACAGCGATGTCATCAGGACGCCGCTTTCCTCGATGTAGCGGGTCAGCTTGAGGATGCGGAACACGCGCAGGATGCGCAGCGCTCGCACCACCAGCAGGCTCTGCGCGCCGGGGATGAACATCGACAGGTAGGCGGGCAGGATCGACAGCAGGTCGATGATGCCCCAGATGCTCACCGCGTAACGCAGCGGGCGCTTGACCACCGCCAGCCGCAGCAGGTATTCGGCGGTGAAGATGATGGTGAAGGCCCATTCCAGGATGTACAGGCCGGTGGACCATTCGGCATGCAGGTGCTGCACGCTGTCGATCATCACCACCAGGATGCTGGCGACGATCGCCACCACCAGGATCAGGTCGAAATTGCGCGAGGGCCGCGAGTCATGGCGGTAGATGATGTCGAACCACCGGCGGCGCCAGCCGGTCTCGGTGGCGGGGTTCAGCTGGGGGGCGGAAAACGGTCGCATGGGCGCATTGTGCCGCAGGGGTTCCGGCGCGAGAATGGGGATTCCTGAACCCTGCCGACTGCCATGACCGCCGCTACCGATCCGCTGATCTCCCTTTCGCACTATTACCTGCCGGTCTACAAGCCCCGCCAGGTGGTACTGGAGCGAGGCCAGGGCGCCCGCGTGTGGGACAGCCAGGGCCGTGAGTTCATCGACCTGGCCGCTGGCATCGCCGTGTGCGGCCTGGGCCACAACGATCCGGACCTGGTGGCCGCGCTGGTCGAGCAGGCCGGCAAGCTCTGGCACACCAGCAACGTGTTCTACAGCGCGCCGCCGCTGCACCTGGCCGAGGAGCTGGTGAAGGCCAGCCGCTTCGCCGAGCGCGTGTTCCTGTGCAACTCCGGCGCCGAAGCCAACGAAGTGGCGATCAAGATGGTCCGCAAGTGGGCCTCCAGCCAGGGCCGCCCGGCCGACAAGCGGGTGATCATCACCTTCCGCGGCAGCTTCCACGGCCGCACCATGGGCGCGGTGACCGCCACCGCCCAGCCGAAGTACCAGGAAGGCTACGAGCCGCTGCCCGGTGGCTTCCGCTACATCGATTTCAACGATGAAGTGCAGCTGGAAACCGCGATGGCCGCCGGCGATGTGGCTGCAGTGATGCTGGAGCCGATCCAGGGCGAGGGCGGCGTGATGCCGGCCAAGTCCGGTTTCCTCAAGCGCGTGCGCGAGCTGTGCGACCAGCACAACGCGCTGCTGGTGCTGGATGAGATCCAGGCCGGCATGGGCCGCACCGGCACGCTGTTCGCGCACTGGCAGGACGACGTGGTGCCGGACATGGTCACCCTGGCCAAGGCACTCGGCGGCGGCTTCCCGATCGGCGCGATGCTGGCCGGCCCGAAGGTGGCCGAGACCATGCAGTTCGGCGCGCACGGCACCACCTTCGGTGGCAACCCGCTGGCTGCTGCGGTCGCCCGCGTGGCACTGCGCAAGCTGGCCTCGGCGGAGATCGCCGCCAATGTCAGCCGCCAGTCGAAGGCGCTGCGCGATGGCTTTGCGCGCATCAACGAAGAATTCGGCGTGTTCAGCGACGTGCGTGGCCGTGGCCTGATGCTGGGCGCAGTGCTGAGCAAGGACTTTGCCGGCCAGGCTGGCGCGATCCTCGACCACGCCGCCGAGCAGGGCCTGTTGACCCTGCAGGCCGGCCCGGACGTGCTTCGCTTCGTGCCGTCGTTGAACATCACCGACGAAGAAGTGGCCGAAGGCCTGAAGCGCCTGCGCGCGGCGATTGCTGCGTTCATCGCAGCGCGCTGACGCCGGCAGAGGCATCTGTAGAGCCGAGCCTACGCTCGGCTCATCGCGATGTCAGGCAACAGCAGCCGAGCATGGGCTCGGCTCTACAGCGCGTCACGTGATCCGATAGCGCTTCAACACCTTGCCCAGTCCCCGGCCATCGCGCACGGTTTCCGCATGCAGGCCGGCGGCGCGTGCACCGCGTACGTTGGCGAACAGGTCATCAACGAACAGCGTGTGCGCAGGCGCTGCATCGAGCATCTGCAGCGTGCGCAGGAACACCTCCGGCGCCGGTTTGCGCAGGCCGAAATCGGCGCTGCAGAACACGCGCCCCAGCAGGGCAGGGAACAGCTCCGGCAGCAGGGAAGGCAACGCCTGCTTCATCAGCGCGCCATTGTTGGTCAGTACCGCCATCGGCAGCTGCAGGGCCTGCAGCCGTTGCAGTACTGCGGGCTGCGGATGGCTGGCGGCTTGCCGCGCTGCTGTCCATGCAGCCACATCGACAGTCGTGCCCAGACGCTCCCCCAGCTGCGCCAGATAGGCCGGGCCATCCAGCGTGCCATTGTCATGCGCCGCTTCCAGTCCGCTGTCATACAGCGCGGCCTGCACGGCCTGCGCCGGAACCTGCAGCGCCTGGGCTAGGTGCAGCACGCGTTGCGCGCGCTGGTACTTCACCAGCACGCCATCCACATCCAGCAGCAACAGATCGATCCGCATCGGCCGAGCATGCCATCGTGGCCGATGTGCGGAAACCCTGGAGTGCGCGTGCGACAGACGGTCGCAGACACGGCTGCAGGTGCCTGCCTAGAATGGCGCTTGAACCTGCAGGAGACGCAACGATGAAGGCTTGGATGGTGGCAGTGGGACTGGGGGCGCTGATGCTGGCGCCGTCGGCGATGGCGCGGGTGTGTGCGGTGAGCATCGACAGCACCGACCAGATGAGCTTCAGCAGCCGCGAGATCAAGGTCGCCGCCGACTGCACCGCCGTGGACCTGACCCTGCGCCACACCGGCAAGCTGGCCGCCACTGCCATGGGCCACAACTGGGTACTGACCCGCACCGCCGATTACCAGCCGGTGGCGATGGCCGGCATGCGCATGACCCTGGCCGACAGCTACCTGCCGAAGGCCGACAAGCGCGTGCTGGCGCACACCAAGGTGATCGGTGGCGGTGAGACCACGCGCGTGCGCTTCTCCACCCAGGGCCTGCAGAAGGGGGGTGACTACACCTTCTTCTGCTCGTTCCCCGGCCACTTCGCGATGATGAAGGGCAAGTTCGTCTTCGGTTGATGCAGCCACGCATGGCGTGGCTCTACCGGTAGATCCACGCCATGCGTGGATGAGAAAAGGGGACGGAGGGGATCAAGTCGTTTGTGCACAAACGACTTGATCCCCTCCGTCCCCTTTTTGTGCCAACCAAGGTTGGCACCTACCAGAGCTGGGCTCAGCCCTTGGCAGCCTTGAAGGCGACGCGCGCAGCGGCCAGCGTGGCTTCGATCACGGCATCGTCGTGCGCGCTGGACAGGAAGCCGGCCTCGTACGCCGACGGTGCCAGGAACACGCCCTGGTCCAGCATGGCGTGGAAGAAGCGGTTGAATGCCGGGATGTCGCAGGCGGTGGCCTGCGCATAGGTTTCCACCTTCTCACGGGTGAAGAACAGGCCGAACATCGCGCCCACGCGGGTGGTGGTCACCGCCACGCCGGCGTCGGCGGCGGCGGCTTCCAGGCCGGCGCACAGGCGCGCGGTGCGTTCGGCCAGGTCGGCGTGGAAGCCCGGCTGCTGGATCAGCTCCAGCATCGCCAGGCCGGCGGCCATCGCCACCGGGTTGCCGCTCAGCGTGCCGGCCTGGTAGATCGGGCCGGCCGGGGCGATCTGCTGCATCAGCTCGCGGCGACCGCCGTAGGCGCCCACCGGCATGCCGCCGCCGATGATCTTGCCGAAGGTGGTCAGGTCGGGGGTGATGCCGTAGTGCGCCTGCGCACCGCCGAGGGCGACGCGGAATCCGGTCATCACTTCGTCGAAGATCAGCAGCGCGCCATGCTTCGTGCACAGTTCGCGCAGGTGCTGCAGGTAGCCGTCGCGCGGCGGAATGCAGTTGGCGTTGCCGACCACAGGTTCAATGATCAGGCCGGCGATGTCGTCACCCTGCTGCTCGAACAGCGCGGTGGCAGCCTCGAAGTCGTTGTAGGGCAGGGTCAGGGTCAGTTCGCTCAGCCCGGCCGGGACGCCAGGCGAGGTCGGTACGCCCAGGGTCAGCATGCCGCTGCCGGCCTTGACCAGGAACGAGTCGCCGTGGCCGTGGTAGCAGCCTTCGAACTTGACGATGCGGTTGCGGCCGGTCGCACCGCGCGCCAGGCGGATCGCGGACAGCGTGGCTTCGGTGCCGGAGTTGACCATGCGCACCATCTCGCACGACGGCACCAGGCGGGTGATGGTTTCGGCCATGGTCACTTCGGCGGAGCACGGCGCGCCGAACGACAGGCCGTTGTCGATCGCCTTCTTCACCGCCTGGCGCACGGCCGGGTGGTTGTGGCCGACGATCATCGGGCCCCAGGAACCGACGTAATCGATGTAGCGGTTGCCGTCGACGTCGTACAGGTAGGCGCCGTCGGCGCGCTCGACGAAGAACGGCTCGCCGCCGACCGACTTGAACGCACGTACCGGCGAATTGACGCCGCCCGGCAGCAGCTGCTGGGCACGGGAGAACAGGGCGTGGGACTGGTCGTGGTTCATGGGGCTTTCCTGGGCATTACGCGAACTGGGCGAGGTAGGCGCGCTGGGTCGCGGCCGGGTCCGGTGCGGCATAGATACCGCTGACCACGGCCACCAGATCGGCGCCGGCGTCGATGATGGGACCGACATTGTCCGGCGTCAGGCCGCCGATCGCCACCCGCGGCACGCCCAGTGCGGCGCTTTGCCGCAGCAGGTCGGTGTGGGCGCGGCTGCTGGTGACCTTGGTGGTGGTCGGGAAGAAGGCGCCGAAGGCCACGTAGCTGGCGCCGGCCGCGACGGCCTTCTCGGCATTGGCCAGCTGGTCGTAGCAGGAGGCGCCGATGATGGCGTCAGGGCCGAGCAGGGCGCGCGCGCTGGGAATGTCGCCGTCGGTGCCGCCCAGGTGCACGCCGGCCGCGCCCACGGCCTGGGCCAGCACCGGGTCGTCGTTGATGATCAGCGGTACACCGTAGTGTGCGCACAGCGCCTGCAGCGCGATCGCCTGCTCCTGCCGCAGCGCCTCGCTGGCGGTCTTGTTGCGGTACTGCAGCCAGGTGGCGCCGGCAGCCAGCAGCGGCGCGGTACGGGCCAGCAGGCGTGCGGTATCGGGCTCGTCCGGGGTGATCAGGTAGACGCCGCGGGGCGCCGGGGAAGCAGAAGTCATCGATGGCTACCGGTACGTGGGCCGCGATGGGACAATGGCGGCCCGTGAATCCAGCCCCGATTATCCGATGAGCGACGCCACCCCCACCACCCTGCGAACCTGGATGTGCGTGGTCTGCGGCTTTCTTTACAGCGAAGCAGAAGGCTTGCCGGAAGAGGGCATCGCGCCCGGGACGCGTTGGGAGGACATTCCCGAGACCTGGACCTGCCCGGACTGCGGGGTGACCAAGGCCGATTTCGAGATGGTCGAGGTCGACTGATCGCAAGGGTCGCCGGGCATGGCCCGGCGCTACCGGTGGGTGCGGACCGTTGGTCCACACACCGGCTCCTTCAATGCAGCCGCGGCACCGGTCCACCCAGGTCGATCAGCTTTTCGCGCAGCCACTGCGCATCGCTGGCCTCGGGATTGCGCTTCAGGTACTGCCCCAGGTCATGGCGGGCACCGGCCAGGTACTCCAGCTGCAGGTAGGCCAGGCCGCGGTCGCGCAGCGCGTCGTCCTGCTCCGGGGCCAGCTTCAGCAGGCGGTCGGCACTGCGCGCGGCACGGTCCCATTCGCCGGCTTCGGCGTAGACACCATGCAGGTTGCGCAGCATGCGCATGAGGATGGCGCGCGCCGGCGCCGGGTCGAGGATCTGCGCCAGCACCTGGTCGTCGGGCATCTGCCCGCCCAGGTGTGATTTGGCCCGCTCGCGCAGCTCGTCCACGTCCAACGGACGGCCACCATTGAATGGATCCATCACCAGCACGCCGTCGTCCACCGGCAGGCGCACCAGGAAGTGGCCGGGGAAGGACACGCCATCCAGCGGGATGCCCAGCCGGCGCGCGACTTCCATCTGCACAAGCGCCAACGAGATCGGGTTGCCCAGGCGCCGCTCGAACACCTGGTTGAGGTAGCTGTTGCGCGGGTCGTAATACTCGTCGTGGTCCCCGCTGTAGCCCAGCTCGTCGAACAGGTGGCGGTTGATCGCCGCCATCTTCAAGGGGCTGTTGTCGATGCTCTCCACTTCCGAGCGCAGGTGGTCGACATGGCTCTGGATCAGCGCGTCGTAGGTGGACGGCTGCAGATCGGGGTATTCATCGCGCGCGATCAGCAGCGCGGTCGGCAACAAGGGCAGCGCCTCGTCTTCGAGGTCGGCCAGTGCATCCCAGTCGGGGAGTGTGATCCGGTCCTGCATGACCACAGACTGGCGGCAATTGCAGGCGGTTTCAAGCAGTGTCGCGTGAAAAATTCAGGGGTCAGATCCCTTTCGCTTGCGAAAGGGATCTGACCCCTGCCGGATTGCCGGCCAGCGGCCGGCACTACCGTTATTTTTCGATGCCCGGGCCAAAGGTCAGCGCGGTGCCGTCCTTCAGCTTGAGCTTCTCGGCCTGGCCCGCATTGAGCTCCAGCACGTACCGGGCCGGACCACCGCTGGGATACGGCGGGCACATGTCGCCGGCCGAGCACGGCGGAACGTCGCGCTGCTGGCTGACCAGCCTGCGCTCGCTGTCGAAGTACAGGATGTCCAGCGCGATCCTGGTGTTCTTCATCCAGTACGCCTGCATTTCCTCGCGGTCGTGGATGAACAGCATGCCGTGGTCGGCCGCCATCTGGTCGCGGAACATCAGCCCGCGCGCGCGGGTTTCATCGTTGGTGGCCAGCTCGACCTGGTAGCGGGCGCCATCCAGTTCGACCCAATGGCGGGCCGCGTCGGTGGCACAGCCGGCCAGGGCCAGCAGCGGAAGCATCAGCAGCGAACGCAACAGCGACATCGTCAGGATCCTTCGAAAGGGTCAGAGCACGACCGGCGGCTCGCCACCGACGATCACCACATCGGCGCGGCGGCGTGCGAACAGGCCGACGCAGACCACGCCCGGCAGCTGGTTGAGTTCGCGCTCCAGCTTTTCCGGATCGGTGATCTGCAGGTTGTGGATGTCCAGGATCTGGTTGCCGTTGTCGGTGACCACGCCTTCGCGCCAGGTCGGCTGGCCGCCGGTCATGTCGCGGATCTGGCGGGCGACCAGGCTGCGCGCCATCGGGATCACTTCCACCGGCAGCGGGAACTTGCCCAGCACCGGCACCTGCTTGCTCGGGTCGACGATGCAGATGAAGCGCTCGCTGGCCTCGGCGATGATCTTCTCGCGGGTCAGCGCGGCGCCGCCGCCCTTGATCAGGCACTTGTTCGGATCGCACTCATCGGCGCCGTCCACGTACAGCGACAGGTTGCCGCTGTGGTTCAGCTCGATCACCTCGATGCCATGCTGCTTCAGGCGCGCGGTGCTCTGTTCGGAGCTGGACACGGCCCCCTTGATGCGGTGCTGGATGCGGGCCAGCGCATCGATGAAATAGGCCACGGTGGAACCGGTGCCGACACCGACGATCATGCCGTCTTCAACGTACTCGATGGCTTTCTCGGCGGCCAGGCGCTTGGCTTCGGACATGGGAAGAACTCTCAGGCAGGGAATCAGGATTTCTTTTCCAGCGACAGCAGCAGCTTCCACTGCGCAGCGGTCACCGGGAACACCGACAGGCGGTTGCCCTTGGCAACCAGCGGGAAGCCTTCGCCGAGCTCATCAGCGTGCAGCTTGATCTCGTCCAGCGCGATCACCTGCTTGAGCTTGCGGTCGAAGCCCACGTCCACCAGCATCCAGCGCGGGTTCTCGCGCGTGCTCTTGGGATCGTGGTAGTCGGACGCCGGGTCGAACTGGGTGTCGTCGGGGTAGGCCGGGCTGGCCACGGTGGCCAGGCCAACGATGCCCGGCACCTTGGTATTGGAGTGGTAGAACAGGATGCCGTCACCCACCTGCATGCCATCGCGCATGAAGTTGCGCGCCTGGTAGTTGCGCACCCCGTTCCAGGGTTCGACCTTGACCTTGGCCAGGTCATCGATGGAGAAGGCGTCCGGTTCGGACTTCATCAGCCAGTAGCGCTTGCGGGCGGTCATGCGTTCACGGGGGCAGCGGAGGGGAACAGGGTGCCGTCTTCGGTGCAGATCGCATCCACCGGCACGTCCCACGACGCCACCGGCAAGGACTCGACCTGCTGCACCGCGAACGCCGCACCGACCAGCCAGGGCGGCGCCGGCCGATCATGGCGGAAGGCGAAGCTGCGATCATACCAGCCGCCCCCCATGCCCAGCCGCCGGCACTGCGGGTCGAAGCCCACCAGCGGGGTCACCACCAGGGCCATCTGTGCCGGTTCCAGGGTGTCTGCCAGCGCCACGTCCGGTTCGGGAATGCCATAGCGGTTGCTGGTCAGCGGCTGCCCCGGCCGCCACGGCGCGAAGCGCAGCACGTCGCCGGCCAGCACCGGCAGGCAGTAGGTAACGCCTTCGGGCAACTGCAGCTGCCAGCGGTGCAGGGCGATTTCGCCATCCAGCGCCCAGTAGCCGGCCACGGCGCCCTGGCGCGGGGCGAAGGGCAGCGCCAGCAGGGCATCGGCAAGGGATTCGGCGGCGGCGATGCGCTCAGCGGCGGAAAGGTCGCGGCGGCGTTGCCGCAGGTCGTGGCGCAGGGCCTGGCGCGGGTCGGTCATGGCAGCGTGCGGCAAGGAACAGCCGTCATTGTGCCGCAAAGAACAAGGGCGACGCCCGAAGACGCCGCCCTTGCTGGAATATTGCATTCTCCGCAATGTCGATGCATGCGAAACGACCTTGAACCCGGGGGCTCAAGTGGGAACGCTGGAGAACCATCGGGCTTCCCGCTACAAGGCGGACCTGCACTCCCGGCGCTGTCGCGCTCCCGGTGTCGTTCTTAAGGGACAAGGCGAATGTTTGCACATGCCGTCGAGTACCGCAGAGAACGCGTGGCCATTATAGCCAGCGCGCAGATTCTGGATAGGCCGTTCGTCGGCAACAGTCCGTGCCAATTCAGATATGAGAAGACGTGTTTTGCACGATCTTCAGGCGCCGCCGTCGATCGCGCGGTCCAGGCGCCGGTTCAGGTCGGCCAGCGTCTGTTGCAGGGCAACGGCCTGGCGGGCGTTCTCGTCGCGCAGCAGCTGCAGTTCGTGGGCCAGGTTCAGCGCGGCCAGTACGGCAACGCGATCAACCGCGGCCATGCGGTTGCTGCCGCGGATCTCGCGCATGCGCGCATCCAGCAGGCGCGCGGCGGCCATCAGGCTGTCGCGTTCGTCACCACCGACGCCCACGGTGTATTCACGATCGAGGATGCGGACACTGACCGGTTCGGCGCTCATGTGTGCTGCTCCAGGGATTTGAGGCGGCTGATCATCGCTTCCACCCGCGAACGCGCCTGTTCGTTCTTGGCCAGCAGCGTCGAGCGCTCGGCCACCAGCTGTTCCTGCTGGTGGCGCAGGCTGCGGTTCTCCTCGGCCAGGCGCTGGTTGCGTTCAAGCAACGCTTCCACGCGGGCGGCGAAGTCCTGCAGCTGGGCAAGGGGATCGGCGGGTTCCATGCGGGCACGATAGGCAAGCCGGGTAAGGGCGGTCAAGCGTTGTCGCAGCAAGGCTGGACAGCTGCGGAGAGGATGCCGTCGGGTTGCTACACTACCGGGTCTCACGGGCGCGCGCGTGCGCGTCCCGGGTTTCCTTATCCGAACGAGCCGCACGATGACCGAACTTCCCTCCGTCGACGACGTTACCCGCGCCAGCCACGAACTGGGCCTGGGCGCCACCGCTGCCGAGCTGCATGGCGCGCTGTGCGGCTGGCTGGCCGCTGGCGGCGCCGCCGGCAACGACTGGCCGGCGCGCGTGCTGGCCGACGACAACCTGCCGCCTGTGGCCGCTGACAGCGTGCTGGGGCAGCTGCTGCAGGTCACCATCAAGCAGCTGGAAGACCGCGACTTCGCCTTCGAACTGCTGCTGACCGACGGCGACGACGTATCCGCGCAGGCCGATGCCATGTTCAGCTGGACCCGTTCCTTCCTGGGCGGCTTCGGCCTGGGCAGCGGCGGCCGCCGCCCGACCCTGTCCGAAGAGGGCGAGGAAGCGCTGACCGACATGGCCAGCCTGGCGCGTGCCTCCAGCGAGGATTTCGAGGCCGGTGGCGATGATGACGACGAAGCTCTGTCGGAGATCGAGGAATTCATCCGCGTGGCGGTGCTCCTGCTGCACGGCGACGTGGTGCTGGCCTCGCGCCATCGGCAGCGCCTGAACTGATGGATATCAAGCAGCGCACCGGCATCGCGGCCGGCGAATACAAGCGTCGCCGCCGCCAGCTGATGGACATGGCCGGCGAGGACGCGATCCTGGTGCTGCCGGCCGCGGCCGAGAAGGTGCGCAGCCTCGATACCCATTATCCGTTCCGCCAGGATTCGGACTTCCAGTACCTGAGCGGCTTCCCGGAGCCGGAAGCGGTGCTGGTGTTGATCCCGGGCCGCCGCCACGGCGAGGCCATCCTGTTCTGCCGCGAGCGTGATGCCGAGCGCGAGGCCTGGGACGGCAGCCGTGCCGGGCAGGAAGGGGCGGTGGCGCAGTACGGCATGGACGATGCCTATCCGATCGACGATCTGGACGACATCCTGCCGGGCCTGCTGGAAGGTCGTTCGCGGGTCTACTACCACTTCGGCCGCGATGCCGACTTCGACCTGAAGCTGATCGGCTGGGTGAACCGCGTGCGTTCGCAGGTGCGCCACGGTGCGCAGCCGCCACACGAGTTCCTGGAGCTGGGCCACCTGCTGCACGAGCAGCGCCTGTTCAAGTCCGGCGCGGAGGTGGCGCTGATGCATCACGCCGCGCAGATCAGCGTGCGTGCGCACCTGGCGGCGATGCGTGCAGCAAAGGCAGGCATCCACGAATACGAGCTGCAGGCCGAGCTGGAGCGCGTGTTCCGCGCCAACGATGCGGTGCCGGCGTATTCCAGCATCGTCGGCGCCGGCCGCAACGGCTGCATCCTGCATTACCGCGACAACAACGCGCGTTCGCGCGATGGTGAGCTGGTGCTGATCGATGCCGGTGCCGAGTACCGCGGCTATGCCAGCGACATCACCCGCACCTTCCCGGTGAATGGCCGCTTCAGTGCCGAGCAGCGCGCGCTGCACGATCTGGTGGGCGAGGCGCAGGCCGCGGCGCTGGCGCAGGCCAAGCCGGGCGTGCCGTACGAGGCCGGCCACCTCGCCGCAGTGCAGACCCTGACCGAGGGCCTGCTGCGGCTGGGCCTGCTGAAGGGCACGCTGGAAAAGAACCTGTCCGAAGGCCTGTACCAGCGCTTCTACCGGCACAAGACCGGGCACTGGATCGGCATGGACGTGCATGACGTGGGCGATTACCGCCTGGCGGGCGACTCGCGCCTGCTGGAGCCGGGCATGGCGTTCACCATCGAGCCGGGGCTGTACGTCGGCGTGGATGACACGACGGTGGAACCGCGCTGGCGCGGTATCGGCATCCGTACCGAGGATGATGTGCTGATCACCGATGATGGCCATCGGGTGCTGACCGAAGGCCTGGCGCGCAGTGCCGACGAGATCGAAGCGGTGATGGCGGGTTGAGGGGTTCTTCTGCAGGGCTTGCGGCCCTGCACCCGCAGAGGCAACAGCTGGAGCAACAGCAACAGCAACAGCGGGCTATCCGTGGGATGGCGGGGCACTGTGGGTTTGCGGGGACGCCGTGAATCCATCCCTGGAGGCTTGGTCGCCGCATCCATGCGGCTCACACCCCGCAAACCCACAGTGCCCCGCCTTCGATAGGTTCACGCGGCTGTTGGTGGGTGCCGACCGTTGATCGGCACATCTGTCAGATATCGAATGAATCATCCACGCATGGCGTGGATCTACTTGCAATTGCGGCTGTTGGTGGGTGTCGACCTTGGTCGACACAGAGCGAGCGCAGCGAGCGACCCGCTTTTGCTTTTCTTTTTTCTTTTCCGTGGTTGGACGCGCACGGAAACCGTCAGAGGTGGGGCGGGGTGGGTTCGCGGGGGTGTCCGCGGCATGGATGCCGCGGCCAAGCCCCCATGGACGGGTTCACGGCGTCCCCCGCGAACCCATCCCGCCCCGCCAAGCGCGCATCACGCATGATGCCAGTCGACTAACAGTCGACTCTACCTGTGTGGCCAACCGCGAGGGGCTCAGCCGTTCGCTGCAGCAAACACCGGCCGGGTCAGGTTGTCAGCCTCGCCATCAGTGCACAGCACTTCGTCTTCGATGCGGATGCCGCCATACGGGCGGAAGAAGTCCACGCGCTCCCAGTTGATCGCGTCGCCATGGCCGGCGTCCTTCACTTCGTTCAACAGCATGTCGATGAAGTACAGGCCCGGTTCGATGGTCACCACCATGCCCGGCTCCAGCACGCGGGTCAGGCGCAGGTAGGGATGACCGGCCGGGCGCTCGATGCGGCCACCTTCGTCGCTGGCGGCGAAGCCGGCCACGTCATGCACCTGCAGGCCGATCAGGTGACCGATGCCGTGCGGGAAGAACGCGGCGCTGACGCCGGTTTCCAGCGCAGTCTGCGGCGAGACCTTGATCACGCCGAAGTCCTTCAGCACGCCCATCAGCGAAAGATGTGCATCCACATGCAGCTGTTTGTAGTCGAAGCCCGGGCGCACTGCTGCGCACATCTGCTGCTGGGCGGCGTCGACGGCGGCGATCATCGCGGCGAATTCATCGTGGCCGTGCGCAGCGTACGTGCGGGTGATGTCACTGGCATAGCCGTGCGCGCTGGCGCCGGCGTCGATCAGGAAGCTGCGCAGCGGCTGCGGTGCCTTGCGGCCCAGCTCGGTGTAGTGCAGCACCGCAGCGTGCTCGTTCAGGGCCACGATGTTGCCGTAGGGCAGTTCGTTGGCATCCTGGCCGACGGCCTGGCAATAGGCCATGTGGATGCTGAATTCGTCGGCGCCATTGCGGAACGCGGCTTCGGCGGCACGGTGGCCGCGCACGCCCAGCACCTGCGCCTGGCGCATCAGCGCGATCTCATACGGCGTCTTGCTGCCGCGGTGCCATTCCAGGTAGTTCACCACCGGCGCCGGGTTGTTCGGCACGAAGGCACCCAGCGCGCTCTGCGGCTCGCCCAGGATCGCGCAGCGCGCCGGATCGGCCGGCAGCAGGGCCAGCGCCTCTTCGGGCTTGCGGATGATGTGGATATCGAAGTGCTCCACCCACCAGCCGCTGGGCGCGTCCGGCACCACGTGCCAGTAGTCGAAGGGCTGGTGGAAGATCACCGCTGGGCGCTTGCCCGGGGTGAACACGATCCAGCTGTTGGGCACGCGGGTGAGCGGCAGCCACGCCTTGAACTGAGGATTTACCGCGTAGGGGTAGTCGCGATCATCGAACACCTGGTAATGCAGGGTGCCGCTGGGCACCACCAGGTGGTCGAAGCCGCCGCGGGCCAGCGCCTGTTCGGCGCGTCGGCACAGCACGGCCAGGTGGTCGGAATACAGGGCGCCGGGGTCTTGCTGGATCATTGCGGTGGCTCGACACGGAAAACGGCCCTAGATTCTGCCGCATACCGCAGAAAACCGCTGTGCCGGAACCGGCACTCAGGCCGTCGAAACCGGTCCCTCATCGCTGTCCTCGCCTACCCACTGCCGCAGCAGCTGCCGATGTTCGCGCGACAGGGTAAGGAAGCGGAAGCCGGTCCAGCTCTGCCCAGGGGCGTGCGCAGGCTCGCTCCACAGCAGGTGCACGCCTACGTCGATGGCCTCCTGGCGGCCGTCGCCCATCGGCAATGGGAAACGCAGCTGGTACAGCGCGTCCTCGCGCAATGGCGTACTGGCCAGCATCAGCATGCCGGTTTCGGACACGTTGCCAAGGCGACCCACCACGCAGTCGCGCATCTGGTCGGTGACCGGTACCAGGTCCGAGACCTGGCGGCGTGGCGCGCGGCGGGTGTCCTGGGGCGGTTGGGTGTTCATGCGGATGTCTCCCCGGCGTGGCCGTCGGCCAGTGCACGCAGTGCGTCGAGGCTGGCCTGCCAGGCGCGATCAACCAGCCGCCCCTTGTCTTCGGTGACCAGCTGCGCGCGGCCCGCGCTGATCTGCCGGGCCAGCGTATCCAGGTCGGTATCGGCGATCTTCTGTCCGCGCGGATTGACGAACAGGGCATGGCCGGTCAGCAGGCTGTACCAGGACAGGCGCTGGCGGCGCAGCGTGCCAGCGCCATTGTCGATGTCGAACCAGCTGCCGAACGGCAGCGCGGACAGCTGCTGGTAAGCGGCTTCCTCGGCGGCGTTGCGCGGGCTGGACGGTGCGGTGGTGGTGGGCCCGGCCTGTTCTCCCAGCCGCGCGCGCGCCTTCAGGCGCGCACTGAGCTCGGTACGCGAGGTGCTGTCATCCTCGCCGCCGGGCGTGGCCAGCCTGCGCGCGACCGCAGCGGCTTCCTCGGCGTGGTAGCCCACCTGCACCAGCGCGGCTTCCACATCGGCGGCCAGCGCGGCATCGGTGCCACCGGGGGCATCCACGGCCTGCGCGGTCACCGCTGCAATGCGCTGGGTCTGTTGCAGGCGCTCCTGCCATTGCGGTGAATCATCGCCGTGGCGCAGGCGGGTCAGGGTGAGGGCATCGGCCCAGGCCTGGCGCAGCAGCGTCTGCACGAAGCGCGGCGGTGACTGCGCATCACAGCACTGGTCAATCTGTGCATTGGCCTGGCGCCGGGCCAGTTCCAGGCGTTCCTTGCCGCGCGCGGCTTCGACGTGGCGGCGCTCGGCCAGCTCGGCGCGGTGAACTGCCGCACGCTGGTGCTGCTGCACGTCCTCGCTGGCGGTGGCGAAGGCTTCCGGGGTACGGACGTCCTGGCCCAGCAGGCCCTGCACGCTCTGCGCCATGCGCTGCAGCAGCTGCGGATCGACATCATCATCGCCCAGCCAGCTGGCGCCGGCTTCGGCGACCTGGTTGAGCAGTTCGCGGGCGGGGTGCTCGTCACGCACGAAGAAGCCGGGGTCAGCCATGGCGGCGCGCGCCAGTGGCACCTGCAGGCGTGCCAGCAGGGCCGCCGGCACCGGGTCTGGGCGTTGCTGCTGCTGCACCTGCTGCATCAGCAGGCGCAGCAGGTCGAGGTTGTCACGGTCATGGCTGCCGAGCTGCGCCTGTGCGCCATGTTCGCTGCGCAGCTGGGCGACAACGGCCGCCTGCAGATCGGCAACGCCGGTGGCGGCGCTGGACTGGGCCTGCAGTCGCGCGAGTACGGCATCCACGGCGGCGCTGGGCACGGCGACGCTCTGCGCGGGCGCTGCGCTGGCCTGCCGGGCCTGCTGCAGCAGTTCATGCAGGGCGCTGCCGGCGGAGGTGGTCAGCCCGGGGGTGGCCGAGCCGACGCTACCACTGTCGCTGACCGCATCCTGCAGCAGGTTCGACCACGAGCCGGAGGGAGCCGGCCCGTTCCAGCCGGTCAGCGGCGCTGCGGTACGTTTGGCGGGCTGCGTCGCGCGGCCACCACCCACTGACTGGGTGATGATGCGCCGCGTGCTTGCCGAACGTGCCAGGTAAGGGGTGTAGACCAGCCCGGGCAGGACGCCCTGCTGGGACAGCAGGGCGTTGGCGCGATCGAGTACATCGCCCAGGCGCTCCAGTACCTGGCGTTCGAAGCTGCGGTACAGCGCCAACTGCACTTCGGTGCTGAGGCCGTCCTGTTCGGCCAGCCTGCGCACCATTGCACACAAGGCCTGCGGTGCAAGGGGCAGGGCGTCGGTCTCGAATGCCGGCGCAGCGGCGAGTACGCCCAACCGCTGGCCCAGCAGGTTCAGCGAGTTGGTTGAACGCAGGGTTTCACGCCGCACCATCTCGGTCAGCAGCAGATCGCGATCGACATCGTGTTCGGCGACCAGGGACAGGCCCAGCATGCCGGGCAGCGGTGGTGGCGTGGAAAGCACCGGCGCCGCCGCCGCAGGGTCACGCAGGCGTGCCAGAGATTCGGCGACCGCGTCGAGCATGCGATCAGGGAAATGGCCGGCGAAGGCGTGCAACTGGCCGCGCTGGGCCATCAGGTCCGCCTGCTGCATGGGATTGCGCGCGCGATCCGCGTCGTGCAGCAGCGCTTGTTCCAGCGCTTCAACGGTCAGGATCAGAGGCGCGGCCAGGGTCTGCCGGCAGAGGCCGATCAACGCGCCCAGCAGTTCACGCACCCGCGGCGGCAGGTCGGCTGCAGCCAGGCGGGCTTTGTCGGCAGGGGTTGGGGAAAAGACAGCTGACATCTGCGAGCGGTACCCGGATTCCCGCGGATCGATCTGGTGAATCTACCGTGTCGGCCGATGTCGGCGCTACTTTAGGCTGAACGTGAACCGCATCCGCCGGACCATGCACGGCGGCAGGATCAATCCTCCAGGAACAGGCTCACCACATCGTTGGTGAAGCGGCGACCCAGTTCGGTCGGCTGCACATGGCCATCCGCCAGCTGCAGCCAGCCGCGCTGTACGGCCTCGGCCAGTGGTGCGTCCAGCACGCTGCACGGCAGACCGGTGCGCGACTCGAAATCGCGCAGGCTGAAACCTTCGTGCAGGCGCAGCAGGTTCAGCATGTACTCGAACGGTAGGCGCTCCGGCGCGATCACATCGTCGCCACCGAACGAGGCCGGGGTACCCGCGCTGTCCAGGTAGGCCTGCGGGTGCTTCAGCTTCCAGCGCCGCAGCACGTGTTCTTCGGCGCCTGAACTGATCTTGCCGTGCGCACCGGCACCGATGCCCAGGTAATCGCCGAAGCGCCAGTAGTTCAGGTTGTGCGCGCTCTGTCGGCCGGGGCGCGCGTAGGCGCTGACTTCGTACTGGCCGAAACCGGCCTGCGCGAGCAGCGCCTGGCAGTGTTCCTGCATGTCCCAGGCGTTGTCTTCATCGGGAATGCCCTGCGGCGGCCGTGCGAAGAACACCGTGTTCGGTTCCAGGGTCAGCTGGTAATGCGAGATGTGCGCCGGCTGCAGCGCGAAGGCGCGCTCCAGGTCGGCCTCTGCACCGGCCAGGGTCTGTTCCGGCAGCGCGTACATCAGGTCGATGTTGAAGTTGTCGTAGCCCGCGTCCTGCGCCATCTTCACCGCGCGCTCGGCTTCGCCACTGTCGTGGATGCGGCCCAGGCGCTTGAGCATCGCGTCGTCGAAACTCTGGATGCCGAAGCTGAGGCGGTTCACGCCGGCCGCGCGGTAGCGGTCGAAACGGCCGTGCTCGGCGGTGCCCGGGTTGGTTTCCAGGGTGATCTCGGCATTGGGCGCGAAGCGCAGGCGCGCGCTGGCCTGCTGCAGGAAGCGGTCGATCGCTTCCGGCGGGAACAGGCTGGGTGTACCGCCGCCAAAGAATACGCTGTGCACCACCCGGCCCCAGACCAGCGGCAGGTCCTGGTCCAGGTCGCGCAGCAGCGCGTCGATGTAGGCATCGAACGGAAGCTCGCCCTTGGCCTGGTGCGAATTGAAATCACAGTACGGGCATTTGCGCACGCACCACGGCAGGTGCACGTACAGCGACAGCGGCGGCGGCACCAGCCGCGGTGGGCTGTCGTGGTCAGCGGAGCAGGCTTCGCCGGGCAGGTGGTTGCAGTGGTCGTGGGCGTGCGGCATGGGCTTCTTCGGTAGTGCCGGCCGCTGGCCGGCTTCCCTGGTTCGATCAGGTGGGGCGTCAGTACAGCGTTGCCAGCTGCTGCTTGAGCTGCTGCAGGGCGAGGGCGCGGTGGCTGATGGCGTTCTTCAGCGCCGGCTCCATTTCCGCGGCGGTCAGGCCGTGGGTGGTGTCCAGGAACACCGGGTTGTAGCCGAAACCATTCGTGCCGCGCAGCTCGCGGATGATCTGGCCCTCCCAGCGGCCTTCGCAGATCAGCGGCTGCGGGTCGGTGGCGTGGCGCAGCAGCACGATCACCGCATAGAAGCGGGCGCTGCGCTGGCCATCGGGAATATCGGCCATCGCGTCCAGCAGCTTGGCATTGTTGGCCGCCGCGTTGGTCGGGTGGCCGGCATAGCGCGCGCTGTACAGGCCCGGCGCACCGCCGAGGGCATCGACGATCAGGCCCGAATCATCGGCCAGCGCCGGCAGGCCGGTTGCTTCGCAGGCCGCGCGCGCCTTCAGCAGCGCGTTCTCGACGAAGGTCAGGCCGGTTTCTTCCACGTCACCCAGGCCGAGTTCGGCGGCCGAGGTGATCTGCAGCGGCAGGTCGGCAAGGATCTCCTGCATCTCCACCAGCTTGCCGGCGTTGTGGCTGGCCAGTACCAGTTTCTTCATTGACGGGGCTCCAGCAGGTCCCAGGTGTTGCCATACAGATCGCGGAACACCGCAACCGTTGCATAGGGTTCTTCGCGCGGCGCTTCCAGGAACTCGACGCCGGCGGCCAGCATTGCCGCGTGGTCGCGGTGGAAGTCGTCGGTGTTGAGGAAGAAGCCGACGCGGCCACCGGTCTGGTTGCCGATGCGGCTGCGCTGTTCCTCGTTGCTGGCGCGGGCCAGCAGCAGGGCGGCGGCGCTGCCGTCGGTCGGGCCGACCACCACCCAGCGCTTGTGGCCCTGGTCGATGTCTTCCAGCAGCACGAAGCCGAGCTTGCCGGTGTACCAGGCGATGGCTTCGTCGTAATCGGCCACCACCAGGGTGGTCAGGGCGATGCGGCGGTTCATGCCGACAGCGCCGCCTGCTGTGCGGCCAGCAGTTCGCCCACGCCCTTTTCGGCCAGGCCCAGCAGCGCGTCCAGTTCATCGCGGCGGAAGGCGTGCCCTTCGGCAGTGCCCTGCAGCTCGATGAAGCCGCCGCCGTCGTTCATCACCACGTTCATGTCGGTGTCGCAGTCGCTGTCTTCGGCGTAGTCCAGGTCCAGCACCGGGGTGCCGCGGTACACGCCCACCGACACGGCGGCCACCGCGCCCAGGATCGGGTTGCGCTTGATGTCGCCGCGCTTCATCAGCACGTTCACCGCATCGACCAGGGCCACGTAGGCGCCGGTGATGGCGGCGGTGCGGGTGCCGCCGTCGGCCTGCAGCACGTCGCAGTCGAGGGTGATGGTGCGCTCGCCCAGCGCGTTGCGGTCTACGCAGGCACGCAGGCTGCGGCCGATCAGGCGCTGGATCTCCAGCGTGCGGCCGCCCTGCTTGCCGCGGGCCGCTTCACGGTCGCTGCGGGTGTGGGTGGCGCGCGGCAGCATGCCGTATTCGGCGGTGACCCAGCCTTCGCCCTTGCCGCGCAGGAAGCCCGGCACGCGGTTCTCGACACTGGCGGTGCACAGCACGCGGGTTTCGCCGAAGCACACCAGCACCGAACCTTCGGCGTGGCGGGTGAAGCCGCGTTGGATGACGACCGGGCGGAGCTGGTCGGGCTGGCGGCCGCTGGGGCGGGAATCGGACATGGTGCGGGTTCCGTAATGGCGAGGGAGTACGCCGCCACGCCCGCGGCCTTCACGGGGCGGGCAAGGGGGCTCTGGTGAGGGCGCTAGGGTACCATTCCCCCTTTGCACGCACCGGACACATTCCATGATTCGAAGCATGACCGCCTATGCCGGCGGCGAGCGGGTCACCCCGTGGGGCACGCTGGGCTGCGAGCTGCGCTCGGTCAACCACCGCTTCCTGGAGGTCGGCACCCGCCTGCCCGAGGAACTGCGGGCGCTCGAACCGCAGCTGCGCGAGCGCATCGCCGCGCGCCTGAGCCGCGGCAAGCTGGATCTGGTGATGCGCCTGCGCGCGCCGGAAGCGGCGGCCAACCTGCAGGTGGATGAAGCCCTGCTGGGCCAGCTGGGACGCCTGGCACACCGGCTGACCTCGGATTTCCCCAACCTGCAGGTCAGCTTCACCGAACTGCTGCAGCTGCCGGGCGTGACCCGTGGCGAGGCCACCGATGCTGCTGCCCTGCAGGCCGAGGCACTGGCCCTGCTGGACCAGGTGCTGGACGGCTTCGTCGAGGCCCGCGAGCGTGAAGGCGGAAAGCTGTCCGCCGCCATCAGCGAGCGGGTGGACGGCATCGAACGCATCGCCACCGAAGTGCGCACCCTGATTCCGGCCATTCGCGACGGCCAGCGCGCCAAGCTGGCCGCACGCCTGGCTGACCTGCCGCACCCGGTCGACCCGGGCCGTGCGGAGCAGGAGCTGGTGCTGTGGCTGCAGAAGCTGGACGTGGATGAAGAACTGGACCGCCTCGGCAGCCACATCGTCGAGATCCGCCGCGTGCTCAAGCAGCGCGAGCCGGTCGGCCGCCGCCTGGACTTCCTGCTGCAGGAGTTCAACCGCGAAGCCAATACGCTGGGTTCGAAGTCGGTGGACAGCCGCACGTCCAATGCCGCGGTCGAGCTGAAGGTGCTGATCGACCAGATCCGCGAGCAGGTGCAGAACATCGAGTGATGCTGCACCCAGCGAAACGACAAGGGCGCCTTCGGGCGCCCTTGTCGTTTCCGCGCATCAGCGCACGCTGACGCCCGGTGTTCCAGCGCTCAAGCGGCCGATCACGGCTGCCTGGCCGAACCCTGCGTCGTGGAAACAGGCCAGCACCGCATCCACCGCTTCCGGGGCACAGGACACCAGCAGGCCGCCGCTGGTCTGCGGGTCGGTCAGCAGTGGCTGCCAGTGTGCTGGCAACCCGTCGGCGAAGCGCACGTCGGCGCCATACGAGGCCCAGTTGCGGTGGGACGCGCCGGTCACGCAGCCGCGCTGCAGAAGTTGCAGGGCCTGAGGCAGCAGCGGCACCTGTGCACTGTCCACCTCGGCAGCGACACCACTGGCGCGGCACACTTCCAGCAGGTGGCCGAGCAGGCCGAAACCGGTCACGTCGGTCATCGCATGCACGCCGTCCAGCGCGGCCAGCGGCACGCCCACGGTGTTAAGTCGGGTGGTCGACTCGATCATCTGCCGGTAGCCGTCGGCATCCAGCACTTCTTTTTTCAGTGCTGACGAATACACGCCCACGCCCAATGGCTTGCCCAGCACCAGCACATCGCCGGTGCGGGCATCGGCATTGCGCTTGAGCCGCTGTGGATCGAGCACGCCGATCGCGGCCAGGCCATAGATGGGTTCCACCGAATCGATGCTGTGGCCACCAGCCACCACGATGCCGGCATCGGCGCAGGCACGTTCGCCGCCCTGCAGGATGCCGCGGATGGTGTCCTGCGGCAGGGTGTTGATCGGCATGCCGACGATGGCCAGCGCGAACAATGGCCGTGCGCCCATCGCGTACAGGTCCGACAACGCATTGGTGGCGGCGATGCGGCCGAAGTCGAACGGGTCGTCGACAATCGGCATGAAGAAATCGGTGGTGGCGACGATCGCCTGGCGATCATCGAGCCGATACACCGCTGCGTCATCGCTGGTCTCGCGGCCGACCAGCAGTTCAGCCGGTGCCGGAAGCGCTGGAGCGCCGCGCAGCAGTTCCGTCAGTACGCCCGGCGCGATCTTGCAGCCGCAGCCGCCGCCATGCGCCAGCGAGGTCAGGCGTTGCGGGGCATCGGCCGTTGAAAGGGCGGGGGACTGCGCGTGCGTGGCCATGCCGACATCTCCTGCGGAAACACGAATGGCGGAAGGCAGCAGGAGTCGAACCTACCAGGGAACGATCGACGCCCCCTACTGGGTTTGAAGCCCAGCCGCATGCCCGGATGCGCATGCCTTCCGAAGGTACCGCGGTACCGGTGGGCTCAATCGCGGGCTGCGCTCCACTGCAGGTCGCCGCGTGGCCGATGCTGGTCACCGACGCGTCGAGTGTAGCCAACGCGATTGAAGAACTCCAAGATCTGGATGCTGCGCTTGCGGCCCAGGCCGATGGCATCGCGGAAAGCGGCCGCATCCACCGTGCCGGTGGCCTGTGACAGCTGCGCGACGATCGCGGCCAGCTCGGCAATGCGGGCCGGCGCATAGAACAGATCCGGTACTACCTGGAACAGTTCACCGCGCGCTGCGGCGCGACGCAGCGCGGCGCGGACCTCGTCCTCGACCAGACCGAAGCCGGCGGCCAGGGTGCGCACCCATGGCGGATCGAAACCGCCGTCATGCAGCTGCGGCAGTACGCGTTCGAGCAGCAGGCGCTCGCGTTCCGGTGGCGCGTGGTCATGGCCGGGCAGGCGCCACCAGGCGCCCACGCGCTGCACGCTGCCGTCGTCCAGCAGCTCCTGGAGAAGCGCGTTCCACAGGCTCGTTGCCAGCGCAGGCAGGGTGCTGCGCTGCAGGCGCCCGCTGTCGACACCGGGTTCGTCAGGGCGTCGTTCATGCCAGCCACGCAGTGAGGCGACTACCTGTTCGCGCAGCACCTGCCAGTGCGCAGCGAGGATGACCACCGTGGCGTCGCGGGTGGCGATGCGCTGCGCGCCTGCAGGAAGATCGATCTGTTCGGCGGCGCGCCGGCAGTAGCGCTGCAGCGCGGCCAATGAAACTCCGGTGGGCGCCTGCTGAAGCAGCGGGCCAACATCTGCGCTGGTGGCCAGCAGTTCCAGCGCCACCAGCCACGCCAGGCGTGCAGGGCTGCGCCGCCGCCGTTGTGGCGGATCCGGATCGAGTACCACACCGCCGCCCAGCGTACGGGTTGCCGCTGAATCGCGGGCAATGAAGCGATCGCCGCACATCGCGCAGACCGGCGCGTCGAACACCAGCTGCACGAGCTGTCCATCGCCGTGGTCACGATCTTCCAGCAGCACTGCATGGGCCTGCCGGTGCATCGTGCCCCAGTGGATATGCAGCGGCGCCCAGTCGCGCAGCGGTGGTGCCAGCGCGGAAAGCCGCAGGCGCACATCAACGCGGGTGGTGGCCAGCAGTGCGCGCGGGTCGGCGATCCAGTCGCCGCGGTGGATGTCGTCGCGGGCGATTGCGGCCACGTTCAACGCGCAGCGTTGCCCGGCCATCGCGTGGTCGCTGGCCTGGTTCTGCGCGTGGATGCTTCGCACGCGTACGTCGGTGGCGGCTGGCATCAGCTGCAGATGCTCGCCAACAGTGGCGGTGCCGCCGTGCACTGCGCCGGTCACCAGCGTGCCGTGGCCGGCCAGCGAGAACACGCGGTCCACCGGCATGCGGAACAGTTCGCCGCGCAGTCTGGCCTGGCGCGCGCTGGCATCGGCTGCGGCCCAGGCATGCAGCTGGGCACGCAGTGCGTTGATGCCAGCATCGTTGGGTGCGGTGCTGTTGCAGGTGAATACAGGGGAATCCTGCAGCGGCGTGCCGGCCAGCAGGGCAGCGATCTCGATCTCGACCCGGGCCAGGCGCGCGGCATCCACGCGGTCGATCTTGGTCATGGCCACCGCACCGCGGTCCACGCCCAGCAGCTGCAGGATCGCCAGGTGCTCACGGGTCTGCGGCATCACGCCGTCGTCGGCGGCGATCACCAGCAGGGCAACATCGACGCCCGTCGCACCGGCCACCATCGTGTGCACGAAGCGCTCATGGCCGGGGACATCAACGAAGCCCAGCGTGGTTGCAGGGGCTTCGCCGTCCGCGGCTTCCACCGGAACATAGGCGTAGCCCAGTTCGATGGAAATGCCGCGCGTACGCTCTTCCTGCAGGCGATCGGTTTCGATGCCGGTCAGTGCCCGCACCACGCTGGTCTTGCCATGGTCGATATGCCCGGCTGTACCGACGATCATGCCTGCAGCATGCTCCACTGGTCGACGAAGCGCGCTTCGTCGGCGGGTTCCAGGCAGCGCAGGTCCAGCCACAACGCATCATCGGCGATGCGGCCCAGCACTGGCTGGGGCAGCTGGCGCAGATGCCTGGCCAGGCGATCCAGCCCGCCGCGGCGCGTGCAGGTGATGCGCAGCCCGGCACTGGCCAGCTGGGCCTGTGGCTGCGCACCGCTGCCGATCTGGCTGTGCATCGCTGCACATTCGACGCTGTAGTCTGCTGCCAGCCCGGCGCGCACCGGCGGCAGCAGACGCTGCGCCTGCGCAGAAGCATCGTCGTGCGTACGCGACAGGATACGCAGGGTCGGCAGCCGTTGTGCCAGCAGCTCCGGTTCGCGGTACAGGGCCAGCACCGCTTCCAGCGCGGCCAGTCCCATCTTGTCCATGCGCAGTGCCCGCTTGAGCGGGTTGCGGTTGATCCGCGCAATCAGATCGGCGCGGCCGGCGATGATGCCGGCCTGGGGACCACCCAGCAGCTTGTCGCCACTGAACGAAACCAGATCGGCGCCAGCCGCCAGCGCTTCCTGCACGGTGGGCTCGTGCGGCAGCCCGAAGGCCGCCAGGTCGCACAGGCTGCCACTGCCCAGGTCCACGACCAACGGCAGGCCATGTTCGTGCGCGATGCCCGCCATCGCCGCAGTGTCGACCTTGGCAGTGAAGCCGGTGATCGCGTAGTTGCTGGCATGCACCTCCATCAGCAGCGCCGTACGCGCACCGATGGCATTGGTGAAGTCGGCGGGATGGGTACGGTTGGTGGTGCCCACTTCCAGCAGCCGCGCACCGGCGCTGCGCATCACATCGGGAATGCGGAAGGCGCCACCGATCTCCACCAGCTCGCCGCGCGACACCACCACCTCACGGCGATTGGCCAGGCTGTTGAGCAGCAGCAGGACCGCAGCTGCATTGTTGTTGACCACGGTGGCGGCTTCGGCGCCGGTCAGCTCGCAGACCAGTGCCTGCACCCGCGTATCGCGATCGCCGCGACGGCCACGGGAGATGTCGAATTCCAGATCGACCGGCGCGGTCATCGCGCGGGTCACTGCCTTCACCGCGGCCTCGGGCAACAGGGCGCGCCCGAGGTTGGTGTGCAGCACGGTGCCGGTCAGGTTGAACATCGGCTGCAGGTCCAGCCGTGCGTCGCTGGCCAGTTCGGCATCGAGTGCCGCGGCCAGCGCAGGTCCGTCGATGGCTTCCTGCAGCTGCGCGGTCGACAGCTGGCCGGCACCGATACGGTCGCGCAGCCCCTGCAGGTGCGAACGCAGCAGCTGGGTGATGCGGCTGCGGCCGTGGCGTTCGATCAGTGCCGCCAGTGCAGGCAGGTGCAGCAACCGGTCCAGCGAGGGCAGGGCGGCGACCGATGCCGGGGTGGGGGACATGGCAGCCATCGGTCAGTCGCTGTCGGATTGCCACAGCAGCGGATTCTGGCTGGCACGCGCATAGCCTTCCTCGGCCAGCAGCAGATCCAGCGCCAGCGTGCCGAGGTCATCAGCCACCGGCTCCAGTGACGGGTCTTTCTCCAGATACAGGATCTTGCGATAGCTGTGGCAGTGGTCGCAGGTCTCGGCGCGAACCGCACTCTCGCGCACCGCCTCGCCGCTGTCGCCGTCCACCTCGGCCAGGGCGCGATAGGCAATGTCCTTGCCGGCGGCACCACACTGGCTGCACTGCACGCGCACGTAGTGCCACTGGCAGGCGCACAGCGAGCACGACAGGTAGCGATAGGAGGCGTAGGGCGGACGCGCCTGCACCACGCTGGCCACCGGCAGCGTGCCACACAGCGGGCACAGCCCCGGCGCATCCGCCAGTGGCTTGAGGTCGGTGGGGCGGAAGCTGGCCGCGAGCACTGCCCAGTAGACCTGCAGTGCGTTCATCACCAGCAGCGCCGCAACCGCGTCCACCGATGGCGCGTCATCACGCTCCAGCACGGCATGGGCCTGCGCATCCAGCCAGGCATCGTCGGCAGCGGCGACGCGCTGCAGCTCCTGCCGGGTTTCCACCGGAAGCCCGGCTTCGTCGGCACAGTGCTGGCACAGCGTGCGCAGCCAGTTGCGCCAGCAGCCATCGAGTTGCAGGGTATTGGCCGGCCGCAAGGGCATGCCTGCACTGGCCGCCGCACTCGATTGCTGCGCGCGCGCCTGCGCTTGCAGCGCCTCGCACTGCTGCGGTGTCAGCTCGTCCAGCACTGCCTGCTGTGCATCGGCCAACGCCGCCAGCAGCTGCAGGTAGCCGCCGATGGCGCTGTGCGCGGCCAGGCTGCGTAGCCGCGCCGCGCGCTCGGCGAACAGGGAAGTGACATCGGGCAAGATGATGCGCGGAACATCGCGCGAGGCGAGCGTCTCGATCTCACCGGGTTCAAGGATGCGTTGCGCCATGCAGGGCCAGCCGGAAGAACCAGGCTCCATCCTCGCCGTTGTCGGCGCTGGCGTCCAGCGTGCTGCCGGCCATTTGAAATGGTTGGGGTCAGATCCGTTTTCCACAGGAAAACGGATCTGACCCCATCGGTTGTTGCCGTGTTCATCGTGTCGACCAAGGTCGACACCCACCAACAGCAGCGGGAAACTGTCGAAGGCGGGGCGCCGTGGATTTGCGGGGTGTCCGCGGCATGGATGCCGCGGCCAAGCCCCCAAGGACGGGTTCACGGCGTCCCCGCAAATCCACGGTGCCCCGCCATCCCACCGATAACTGCTGTTGCTGTTGCCTTGGCTTGAAGCGGGTGCAGGGCCGCAGGCCCTGCCGCTACCCCTCTCCCCGCCGCCCGCGCAGGATGTCGCGGAACCATTGCCGGTGGTGCTTGTACGCCCACCCGTAGGTCACCTTTCCCTGGGTCATCGCCCGCACCGACCCCTTGATCCAGATCGCCGCATAGATGTGCACCACGATCGCGCAGATCAGCACCCAGCCGAACAGCGCATGGGCAAGCACCGAGAAGCGGATCACCCCGATCGGGAAGAAATGACTGAAATACTGCCGCCAGATCACGAAGCCGGTCAGCAGCAGCGCCGACAGGCATCCGATGATGGCCCAGAACAGCAGCTTCTGCCCGGCATTGAAGCGGCCCACGGGCGGCAGTTTCTCGTCCTCGTTGCGCAGTACGTCGCGCATGCCGCGCATCCACTTGCCATCGTCGGCGGTCGGCAGGTTGTCGCGCCACATCCGCAACGCCAGCAACGCAAAGCCCACCACCATCGCCAGGCCGATGAACGGGTGCAGGATGCGCGTCCACGGTCCGCCGCCGAACAGCTGGGTCAGCGGAAACAGGGCAGGGTGGAACAATGCCAGCCCGGACAAGGCCGTCAGTACGAAGCAGATCGCCACGATCCAGTGGTTGATGCGGGTCGGCGCGCGGTAGCGGATGATCTGTCGCGGGTGCGGTGCGTACTTCATGGCCGCTGCTCCTCTTCGATCTTCTTGGCCTCGTGCTCGGCTTCTTCTTCCTCCTCGTCATTGACCGTGTTGCGGCCGATGCCGATGTAATGCAGGAACCCGGCGAAGGCGGTGGCGGCGATCGCCAGCACGCCCAAGGGCTTGGCCACGCCCTTCCAGATCTCCACCATCGGGCTGATCCGCGGGTCCTTGGGCAGGTCGGCGTACAGCTCGGGCTTGTCCACGTGCTGCAGCACGTACATCACGTGGGTGCCACCGACGCCCTGCGGGTCGTACAGGCCGGCATTCTCGTAGCCGCGCGATTTCAGGTCTTCGACGCGGCCGGCGGCATGTTCGGTCATCGCCTGCTTGCTGCCGAAGGTGATCGCGCCGGTCGGGCAGGTCTTCACGCAGGCCGGCTCCTGGCCCACCGCCACCCGGTCCGAGCACAGCGTGCACTTGTAGGCCTTGTGGTCCTTCTTGGAGATGCGCGGCACATCGAACGGGCAGCCGGTCACGCAGTAGCCGCAGCCGATGCAGTTCTCTTCCTGGAAGTCGACGATGCCGTTGGCGTACTGGATGATCGCGCCGGGCGACGGGCAGGCCTTCAGGCAGCCCGGGTCGCTGCAGTGCATGCAGCCTTCCTTGCGGATCAGCCACTCCAGCTTGCCCTTCTCGTCCTCGTATTCGCGGAACTTCATCACCGTCCACGACTGGTCGCTGAGGTCCGGCGGATTGTCGTAGCTGCCGACGCAGCTGCCGACTTCGTCGCGCAGGTCGTTCCACTCCATGCACGCGACCTGGCAGGCCTTGCAGCCGATGCACTTGCTCACGTCGATCAGCTTGGCGACCTGTCCGGTATGCGCGCCACGTGCTTCCGGTGAAGGCGTGGTGGTGGCCGAGCGGCGGATGATGTCCAGCGATTGCAGTGACATGGCGTGTCTCCTACACCTTCTCGACCTTGACCAGGATGCACTTCGATTCGGGCGTCTGCGAGTTGCCGTCACCGATGGCGTTGGTCAGCGTATTGGCGATGTAGCCGGGCTTGGCTGCACCGAGGAAACCCCAGTGGATCGGTATGCCCACCTGGTGCACGGTCTTTCCATCGATCTGCAGGGCCTTGATGCGCTTGGTCACCATTGCCACGGCTTCGATATGGCCGCGCTTGGAACTCACGCGCACGCGGCTGCCGTTGTTGATGCCCAGCTCGTCGGCCAGTGCGGCGCCGATCTCGACGAACTGCTCGGGCTGGATGATGGCGTTGAGCTTGCCGTGCTTGGTCCAGAAGTGGAAATGCTCGGTGAGCCGGTAGGTGGTGGCCACATGCGGGAACTCGTCCGGCGAGCCGATCTGGGCACGGTCGCTGGCGAATACGCGTGCGGCCGGGTTGTTCAGCGTCTGCACCTGGCCGGGGCTGAGCGGGTTGCTGCGCAGCGGCGTATCGAACGGTTCGTAGTGCTCCGGGAACGGGCCTTCGGCCATGCCGGCCTTGGCGAAGAAGCGGGCGATGCCTTCCGGGTTCATGATGAACGGGCCCATGCCGCCGGCCGGGTCTTCGTCGGCCTTGAAGTCCGGCACGTCCACGCTGCCCCAGTTCTTGCCGTTCCAGGCCAGCAGCGTGCGCCGCGGGTCGAACGGTTGCCCGGCCACGTCACAGGAGGCGCGGTTGTACATGACGCGGCGGTTGGCCGGCCATGCCCAGGCCCAGCCCAGGGTATTGCCGATGCCGGTCGGGTCGCTGTTGTCGCGCCGCGCCATCATGTTGCCGGTCGGGCCCCAGGCGCCGATGTAGATCCAGCAGCCGGAGGACGTGCTGCCGTCGTCGCGCAGGTCGCCGAACGCGGCCAGCTGCTCGCCGGCCTTGCGCACCAGCTTGGTCGGGTCCTTCGGATCGAACACGTCCACCAGCGCCTTGCCGTTGTATTCCATCGCCAGTTCTTCCGGCGTCGGTGCCTCGGGGTTGGAATACTTCCAGGCCAGGTCGCGCACGGGCTCCCACCAGGCGCCGCCGTCCTTCTCGTACATCGCCTTGATGCGATGGAACAGCTCGGACATGATCTCGATGTCGCTGCGCGCTTCGCCCGGCGGATTGGCGCCCTTCCAGTGCCATTGCAGCCAGCGCGAGGAATTCACCACCGCGCCGTTCTCCTCGGCGAACGAGGTGGTTGGCAGGCGGAACACTTCGGTCTGGATCGCGCTGGGATCGACGTCGTTCAACGCACCGTGGTTCTGCCAGAACGCGATGGTCTCGGTTTCCAGCGGGTCCATGCTGACCATGAACTTCAGCTTGGAGAATGCGCTGATCAGCTTGCCCTTGTTCGGCGCCGAGGCCAGCGGGTTGAAGCCCTGGCAGATGTAGCCGTGGATCTTGCCTTCGTTCATCAGCTCGTACGCCTGCAGCATGTCGTACGGCTTGTCGAGCTTGGGCAGGTAGTCGAAGCACCAGTTGTTGTCGGCGGTGGCGGCATCACCCCACCACGACTTCATCAGGCTGACGTGGAACTTGGGGTAGTTCTGCCAGAACGACATCTGGTTGGCGCGCAGCGGCTTCTGCGTGCGCTTGGCGATGTACGCGTCGTAGTCCTGCTCATCCTGTTTCGGCAACGTCAGGTAGCCGGGCAGCAGGTCGGACATCAGGCCGATGTCGGTCAGGCCCTGGATGTTGGAGTGCCCGCGCAGTGCGTTCATGCCGCCACCGGCCACGCCGATATTGCCCAGCAGCAGCTGCACCATGGTGCCGGCACGCACGTTCTGCGCACCGATGGAGTGCTGCGTCCAGCCCAGCGCGTACAGGATGGTCATCGCCTTGTCCTTGCCGGCGGTGGACGCGATCATGTCCCAGATCTGGCGGATGCTGTCTGCCGGCGTACCGCAGATGCGCTCGACCATCTCCACGGTGTAGCGCGCATAGTGCTGCTTGAGCAGGTTGTAGACGCAGCGCGGGTCCTTCAGCGTCGGGTCGCTGCGCACGAAGCCATCATCGCCGTACACGTAGTCCCAGCTGGAGCGGTCATAGCTGCGCTTCTCGGCGTTGTAGCCCGAGTACAGGCCGTCCTTGAAGGCGAATTCGTCCTTCACCAGGAACGACATGTCGGTGTAGTTCAGCACGTACTCGTGCTGGATGCGGTCCTCGGTCAGCAGGTAGTTGATCAGGCCACCCAGGAACACGATGTCGGTGCCGGTGCGGATCGGCGCGTACACGTCGGCCACCGCGGCCGAGCGGTTGAAGCGCGGATCAACCACGATCAGGCGTGCCTTGTTGTGTGCCTTGGCCTCGGTCACCCATTTGAACCCGCACGGGTGCGCCTCGGCGGCATTGCCACCCATGATCAGGATCAGGTCGGCATTCTTGATGTCGACCCAGTGATTCGTCATCGCACCACGGCCTAGCGTCGGGGCAAGACCTGCCACCGTCGGGCCGTGTCAGACACGTGCCTGGTTGTCGAATGCCAGCATGCCGAGGGAGCGGACGACCTTGTGGGTCAGTACCGCGGTTTCATTGCTGGTGGCCGAGGCCGCCAGCATGCCGGTGGTCAGCCAGCGGTTGACCGTCTGCCCGGCTTCGTTCTTCTGCACGAAGTTGGCGTCGCGGTCTTCCTTCATCAGCCGTGCGATGCGGTCCAGTGCATCGTCCCAGCTCAGCCGCTTCCACTCGTTCGAGCCCGGTGCGCGGTACTCGGGGTAGAGCAGGCGCGATTTGCTGTGGATGATGTCGGCTAGGCCGGCACCCTTCGGGCACAGCGTGCCGCGGTTCACCGGATGGTCCGGGTCGCCCTCGATATGGAAGATGCTCGGCTCGGCGTTCTTGGCGCCATCGCCGAGGCTGTACATCAGGATGCCGCAGGCCACCGAGCAGTATGTGCAGGTGTTGCGGGTCTCGGTCGCGCGGGTCAGCTTGTATTGCCGGACCTCCGCGAGCGCGATGCCGGGCGCGAAGCCCATCAGGGCCAGGCTGGAGCCCACCAGGGTTGTCCCGGTGACCTTCAGGAACTGGCGGCGACTCATCGAGGGCATGCCGTTCTCCTTGGATGGCGGGGCGGCAGGCAGACCACCCGGCTGTCGGTAGGTACGGCCCGGTTATAGCACAGGCCCCCGGATGCCCATGTGGCACAAGGGCCGGCGCCCGCAGGACGGGCGCGGAAAGGGGCCGCTCTGGTAAAGTTGCGTGCCCGCACCCCGGGGAAGCGTCTGCCGGGCCTGGTTCCAGGATGTTCCGCGCAGCCCCCGCCGTCCTGGCGCGATCCTCCGCGCCGGATCTGGAACACCGAGGAAAAATTTTGCGAAATCAACCAGTTGGGTTCCGCGCATGAGCGCCCCGTCGAAGCCGTCGGACGCCGTTGCGCGCGGCACGCTGTACATCGTTGCCGCCCCGTCCGGTGCCGGCAAGAGCAGCATCGTCAATGCCACCCTGGCGCGCGACCCGCAGATCGCCCTGTCGATCTCCTTCACCTCGCGCGCGATGCGCCCGGGTGAAGTGAACGGCCAGCACTACCATTTCGTCTCTGCGGAAAAGTTCGAGGAAATGATCGCCGCCGGCGACTTCTTCGAGCATGCCTGGGTGCACGGCGACTGGAAGGGCACCGCCCGGCAGTCGGTGGAGCCGCAGCTGGCCGCCGGCCAGGACGTGCTGCTGGAAATCGACTGGCAGGGCGCGCAGCAGGTGCGCCAGCTGGTGCCGGGCACGGTCACCGTGTTCATCCTGCCGCCGTCCAAGCAGGCCCTGCAGGACCGCATGCGCAAGCGCGGCCAGGACAGCGAGGCGGTCATCGCCCAGCGCCTGGGCGCGGCCCGCGATGAAATGCTGCACTTCAACGAGTTCGACTACGTCATCGTCAACGAGGTGTTCGACACCGCGGTGGACGAGCTGTGCGCCATCTTCACCGCCAGCCGCCTGCGCCGGGAGGCCCAGAAGGTCCGCCACGCCGGCCTGATCCAGGCCCTGTTGACCCCCGATCCGGGCGCAACTGACTGATTCCAAAAGAATCGGGTGGGGGTTGGCTTGATTTTGTCCAGCCCCTGCCAGTACACTCCGTCCCCTTTCCCTCATTCGACTGAGCGGCCGACCGGTCGCCGGGAGCCCGTATGGCCCGCATCACCGTAGAAGATTGCCTGGAAGTCGTTAACAACCGTTTCGAACTGGTCATGATGGCTTCCAAGCGTGCCCGCCAGCTCGCCAACGGCGTGCAGGCCACGCTGGACAACAGCGAGACCGAGGACAAGCCGACCGTGCTGGCGCTGCGCGAAATCGCCGCCCGCAAGATCGACAACGCGCTGATCGACGAAGTCGAGAAGGCCGAGCGTGAGCGCGCCGAGCGCGAAGCGCTGGAGTGGGCCGCCGCCGAAGTGGTCGCCGACGAAGACATGTCCAAGAACGACGATTGATCGCATCGATCAACGTCATTGCTGGATCGCCGAGCAGCCCGCCCCGTGCGGGCTGTTTCGCATTCAGGATTTGCCGTAAACGTCGCGCTGGAATAGGCTTCGGGCATGAACCCAGGCCCCACTGCCAAGGTCGCCGCAGCCCCCGCTGCCGCCGTACCCGACTACGTCCTCCAGCTTGAACGCGCCGCCCATTACCTGCCGCCGGAACAGCTGCCCCTGCTGCGCCGTGCCTGGGAAGTCGGCGCCGCCGCGCACGCTGGGCAGACGCGCAAGTCGGGCGAGCCCTATATCACCCATCCGGTGGCCGTGGCGCAGGTGCTGGCCGAGCTGGGCCTGGACGTGGAAGCGCTGATCGCCGCGATCCTGCACGACACCATCGAAGACACCCCGCTGACCCGTGAGGCACTGGCTGCCGAGTTCGGCGAAGCCGTGGCCGAGCTGGTCGACGGCGTGACCAAGCTGGACAAGCTGAAGTTCCGCGACCGCCAGGAAGCGGCCGCCGAAAGCTTCCGCAAGATGCTGCTGGCGATGTCGCGCGACCTGCGCGTGATCATGATCAAGCTGGCCGACCGCCTGCACAACATGCGCACGCTGGGTGCACAGAGCCGCGAAGCGCGTGGCCGCATCGCCCGCGAGACGCTGGAGATCTACGCGCCCATCGCCCAGCGCCTGGGCATGAGCCTGGTCAAGAGCGAGCTGCAGAACCTGGGCTTCAAGGCGCTGTATCCGTGGCGCCACGCCATCATCGAAAAGCACATCCGCAGCCAGCCGGTGGTGCGCCGCGAGGCGATGGCGCAGGTGGAAGTGCAGCTGTCGCAGCGCCTGGCCAAGGAGGGTATCGAGCATCGGCTGATCAGCCGCATCAAGACCCCGTGGAGCATCTACAACAAGATGCGCGACGAGAACAAATCCTTCGACCAGGTGATGGACGTGTTCGGGTTCCGCCTGGTCGTGCGCAGCGTGCCCAGCTGCTACCACGCGCTGGGTTCGGTGCACGCCACCTTCAAGCCGCTGGATGGCCGTTTCCGCGACTTCATCGCCATTCCCAAGGCCAACGGTTACCAGTCGCTGCACACCGTACTGTTCGGGCCGTACGGCTCGCCGATCGAAGTGCAGATCCGTACCGAGGAAATGGACCTGATCGCCGAACGCGGCGTGGCCGCGCACTGGACCTACAAGTTCGGCGGCGACTCGCCCAACAGCGCGCAGAGCCGCGCGCACGCCTGGATCGTCGAGCTGATCGATTCGCAGCGCGCCGCCGGTTCTTCGCTGGAGTTCCTCGACAACGTCAAGGTCGACCTGTTCCCGGACGAGGTCTACCTGTTCACCCCGAAGGGCAAGATCCTGGCCCTGCCGCGCAACTCCACCGCGCTCGATTTCGCCTACGCCGTGCATACCGACGTCGGCAACATGGCCGTGGCCTCGCGCGTGGACAAGAAACTGGTGCCGCTGCGCACCAAGCTGGTGTCGGGCCAGTCGGTGGAGATCATCACCGCACGCTCGGCCACGCCGAAACCGCAGTGGCTGGAATTCGTGGTCACCAGCAAGGCACGCACCGCCATCCGCCACCAGCTCAAGCAGCTGGAACACGAGGACGCCGTGCAGCTGGGTCACCGCATGCTGGACCGCGCGCTGGAAGCGATGGATTCCTCGCTGGAGCGGCTGCCGAAGGGACGCCTGGATGCGTTCCTCACCGAACACCGCTTCCCGCGCCTGGAAGCCCTGCTGGCCGAGGTCGCGCTGGGCAACTGGATGCCGACCCAGGCCGCGCAGGCACTGATGGCCTACGCCGAACTGCGTGGCGGTCCGCATTCGCGCCACCATTCGCAGGAAAAGATCCTGATCAACGGCAGCGAGCGTGGCGTGGTCACCTTCGCCGGCTGCTGCCAGCCGATTCCCGGCGACGAGATCATGGGCTACCACACCGCCGGCAAGGGCATCGTGGTGCACCGCATGGACTGCCCGAACCTGGCCGAGCTGCGCAAGTCGCCCGAGCGCTGGGTGCCGATCGGCTGGGACACCACTGTGTCCGGCGACTACGACACCTCGCTGGTGGTGGAAGTGGAGAACGGCACCGGCGTGCTGGCGCAGCTGGCCGCCGCCATCGCCCAGAGCCACTCCAACATCGAGCGCGTGGACTACCTGGACCGCGACTTCAACGCCGCCGTGCTGGCGTTCAACATCCAGGTACGCGACCGCAACCACCTGGCCGAAGTGATGCGCCGCCTGCGGCGCCTGTCGGTCGTGCAGTCGGTACGCCGCCAGTAACGCGAACCCGGTAGTGCCGGCCGCTGGCCGGCAACTTCGCGGTGCTTCCGACGTTCATGAGGTTGCCGGCCAGCGGCCGGCACTACCGAAGCGGCGCGGTAGATCCACGCCATGCGTGGATGCGCCCCCACCCGGTACAATCACCGCTCTGTTTTCCCCCAAGCACCGGAGCGACCCATGTCCCGCCAGATCATCAACACCGAAAAGGCTCCCGCCGCCATCGGCCCGTACTCGCAGGCCGTGCGCGCCGGCAACACCGTGTACTTCTCCGGCCAGATCCCGCTCGACCCGGCTACCGGCGACATCGTCGGCGCCGGTGACGTCGAGGCACAGGCCCGCCGCGCCTTCGACAACCTCAAGGCCGTGGCCGAAGCCGCCGGCGGCTCGCTGGACAAGGTCGTGCGCCTGGGCCTGTACCTGACCGACCTGGGCGAGTTCGCCAAGGTCAACGCGGTCATGCAGGACTACTTCCAGGCCCCGTACCCGGCCCGTTCCACCATCGAAGTCTCCGGCCTGCCGAAGGGCGCCAACTTCGAGGTCGACGCGGTGATGGTCATCGACTGACCGCCACGTGGCACGCAAGGCGGCGGTCACCCCGGTCCTGTCACCGTCCGGCGAAGCATCCCTGGCGATGCTCGCTGGCGTCGGTCCGGCCGTGGCCGCCAAACTGCAGGCGCGTGGCCTGGCCACCCTGCAGGATCTCTGGCTTCACCTGCCGCTGCGCTATGAAGACCGCACCCGGCTGACCCGCATCGAAGACCTGCGCAACGGCGTGCCGGCGCAGGTGGAAGGGCGGGTGGTCGCGGTCGAGCGCGGCATGCGCTACCGGCCGATGCTGAAGGTGGCGGTGGAAGACGAAGGGCAGGGCACCCTGGTGCTGCGCTTCTTCCACTTCCGCCAGCAGCAGGTCGGCCAGTTCGCGGTCGGCAACCGGCTGCGCTGCTTCGGCACGCCCAAGCCCGGCCACCTGGGCCTGGAGATCGTCCACCCCAGCTACCAGGTGCTGGGCCGCAACGACGATCCCGAACTCGGCGACCGCCTCGACCCGGTGTATCCCACCGTCGAAGGCGTCGGCCCGATGACCATGCGCAAGCTGATCGGGCAGGCGCTGGACCGCCTGCCCGAGGAAAGCACGCTGGAACTGCTGCCCAATGGTTGGCTCGATGGCCTCGGCCTGCCGTCGCTGCGCAGCGCGCTGCTGACCGTGCACCGGCCGCCGCCGGATGCCGATCTGGCCGCGCTGGCGGCCGGCACTCATCCAGCCCAGCGCCGCCTGGCGATGGAAGAACTGCTGGCCCACCACCTCAGCCTGCGTCGCCAGCGCATCGCGTTGCAGGCGCACCATGCGCCGCCGCTGGCAGGTCCGGGCAAGCTGGCCAAGGCGCTGCTCAAGCAGTTGCCGTTCGCACTGACCGGCGCACAGGCGCGCGTGTTCAAGCAGATCCGCGAGGACCTTGCACGGCCCAGCCCGATGCTGCGGCTGGTGCAGGGCGATGTCGGCTCAGGCAAGACCGTGGTCGCCGCGCTGGCGGCGATGCTGGCGGTGGAGCAGGGCAAGCAGGTCGCATTGGCCGCCCCCACCGAACTGCTGGCCGAGCAGCACCTCAACAACCTGCGTGGCTGGCTGGAACCGCTCGGTGTGCGCATCGCGTGGCTGGCCGGCAAGGTCACCGGCAAGGCGCGCGCCAAGGTGATGGAACAGGTCGCCAATGGCGAAGCGCAGGTGGTGGTCGGCACCCACGCGCTGATGCAGGAAGCGGTGGTGTTCCAGGACCTGGCCCTGGCCATCGTTGACGAGCAGCACCGCTTCGGCGTGCACCAGCGGTTGGCGCTGCGCGACAAGGGGGCGGGCGGCAACAGCGTGCCGCACCAGCTGGTGATGACCGCCACGCCGATTCCGCGCACGCTGGCGATGTCCGAGTACGCAGACCTGGACGTGTCGGCCATCGACGAACTGCCGCCGGGCCGCACGCCGGTGCAGACCGTCGCACTGAACAATGACCGTCGCCCGGAGCTGATCGAGCGCATTGCGCTGGCCTGCCAGGAAGGGCGGCAGGTGTACTGGGTGTGCACGCTCATCGAGGAAAGCGAAGAGCTGGATGCCACCCCCGCGCAGGCAACCTACGAATCGCTGCAGGCGCTGCTGCCCGGCGTACGCGTCGGGCTGGTGCATGGCCGCCTGAAAGCCGCCGAGAAGCTGGCGACGATGGTGGCGTTCAAGGCGGGCGACATCGATCTGCTGGTGGCCACCACCGTGATCGAAGTGGGCGTGGACGTACCGAACGCCTCGTTGATGGTGATCGAGAACGCCGAGCGCCTGGGCCTGGCCCAGCTGCACCAGCTGCGTGGCCGTGTTGGCCGCGGTTCGGCGGTATCGCGCTGCATGCTGCTGTACCAGGCGCCGCTTTCGCAGATGGCGCGCGAACGCCTGCAGACCATGCGCGAAACCAACGATGGCTTCGTCATCGCCGAAAAAGATCTGGAGCTGCGCGGTCCCGGCGAACTGCTGGGTACGCGGCAGACCGGCCTGGCCGGCTTCCGCATCGCGGATCTGGCCCGCGACGCCGGCCTGCTGCCCGGCGTGCACGGCCTGGCCGAGCGCCTGCTGGACCAGCAACCCGCGCTGGCCGACCGCGTGGTACAGCGCTGGATCGGCACCGCCGTGCGTTACGCCTCGGCGTAAGACACGGGGTCAGATCCCTTTGCGCAGCAAAGGGATCTGACCCCATTTCCGGCACGCTCATCCACGCATGGCGTGGATCTACTGTAGAGCCGAGCCCATGCTCGGCTGCCGTTCGCGCTGCGCGCGGGAGTCGAGCATGGCTCGACTCTACAGACAGCCTTTTCGATCATCTCGCGGATATGTCGACCAAGGTCGACACCTACCAACAGCGGTAGCGATCTGTCGAAGGCGGGGTGGGTCCGGTTGCGGGGGTGTGAGCGGCATGGATGCCGCGACCAAGCCCCCATGGACGGGTTCACGGCGTCCCCCGCAACCGGACCCACCCCGCCAATCTCAGTAGTCCAGCTTCTGCGGTTGCTCTGGCGTTTGCTGTTGATTCGGCGGGTGAAGGGCGCAGCCCTGCCGAACCCCCAACACCCCGTACTTGCAACGGTCATCATCCCGGTCCACACTTCGTTGCCGATCTGAAGACGGCAACGATGACCCACAAGATCCCGCTGTTGATCGACACCGACCCCGGTGTGGACGACGCCCTGGCCCTGCTGATGGCCTTCGCCGATGAACGGCACGACGTGGTCGCCCTGACCATCGCCGCCGGCAATGTCGGCCTCGAATACACCGTGCGCAACGCCCTCAAGCTCTGCGACATCGTTGGTCGCACCGACGTGCCGGTGTTTGCCGGCAGCCCGGATCCGCTGCTGCATCCCTCCGTCGACGCGGCCCACGTGCACGGCCGTGACGGCTATGGCGACGTGGACCTGCCGCCGCCCAGCCGCCAGGCCGAAGCCGAGCACGCCGCGCTGGCCATCCTGCGCCTGTCGCACGAGCACGCCGGCGAACTGATGCTGGTGATGCTCGGCCCGCTGACCAACCTGGCGCTGGCGCTGAAACTGGACCCGACCCTGCCACAGCGCATCAAGCGCATCGTGGTGATGGGCGGCGCGGTCACCTGCCACGGCAACATCACCCCGGCGGCCGAATTCAACATCGCCTTCGACCCGGAAGCGGCGCACGTGGTGTTCACCTCGTTCAAGCACCTGCTGGTGTCGGACTGGGAAGCCACCGTCGCCCACGGTCTGCCGCTGGAAGATGCCGAGACGTGGCTGCAGGCCGACTCCGATCGCGCCCGCTTCTACGAGCTGATCTCGCGCAAGACCCGCGCGCTGTCGGAAGACGCCAAGGGTGGTCGCTGGTACACCGCCGATGCGGTGGCCATGGCATGGGCGCTGAACCCGGAAGGGCAGCTGCAGGTCGAATCGCGTCCGCTGAACGTGGAACTGAACGGCACGTTCAGCCGCGGTGCCACCATCGTCGACTGGAACCGCCAGACCGGCCAGCCGGACAACTGCGATCTGCTGATGGCCTACGACCAGCAGCGTTTCGAGGCCCTGGTGCGCCAGGCCCTTGGCGCGGACTGAAGTCAATTGCCCGGCACCGGTTGCCCCGGGCGGCAACCGGTGCTTATAATGCCGCTCTTGACCACCAGCCCATTTACGGTGTGAGCCCATGAAGGCCGATATCCATCCGAACTACCGCGACGTCGTCTTCCATGACGTCACCTCCGATTTCAAGATCCTGACCCGCTCGACCATGGCGACGAAGGAAACCATCAAGTGGGAAGACGGCAACGACTACCCGCTGGTGAAGGTTGAAATTTCCTCGGCTTCGCACCCGTTCTACACGGGCAAGCACAAGGTCATCGACACCTCGGGCCGTATCGACAAGTTCCAGAAGCGCTACGCGCGCTGATCTGTCGATCCAGCTTCGAACCGACGGCCGCGCTCTGCGCGGCCGTTTGTTTTTCCCCAACGCCTGCCCAACGGGCGTTTGGATGGACGGAACACTGCGTTCGTGTGACAGCGCTTTTGCCGATCCGGGCCGCTCAACGGCCGGCGTCTGGCCGCCTGTCGTATACGACTTCCGTCTAGCACCCGACAAATGCTGCTGTGCGATAATGACCTGATCCCCGGCACAGGCCGAGGACGTCATTCACGTGCCTGACCAATGCGCTTGGGCAGGCGCCTTCCCATGAAGGAGCGCACACAGTGTCCGATCTTGATCAGGTCACGCTCAACGCCGGCGATAAGTCGGTCGTTCTGCCCGTCATCAAACCCACCCTTGGCAACGACTGCGTCGACATCGCGAAGCTGACCAAGGAAACGGGGTATTTCACCTACGATTCCGGCTTCACCGCGACGGCCAGCTGCAAGTCCGCCATCACCTACATCGACGGCGACAAGGGCGTGCTGCTGTATCGCGGCTACCCGATCGAACAGCTGTCGGAAAAGTCGAGCTACGTCGAAGTGGCCTACCTGCTGATCAACGGCGAGCGCCCGAGCGCCGAGCAGCTGAAGGCCTTCACCGATGAGCTGGCTGCCGAAGCCAACGTCGACGATTCGATCAACACCCTGATCGGCAGCTTCGCCAAGGATGCCCATCCGATGGCGATCCTCGCAGCCGCCATCGCGCAGCTGTCGGCCATCTACCACGACTCGCTGGACCTGTCCGACGCCGAACAGCGCCGCCAGGCCGCCGTGCGCCTGATCGCCAAGGTGCCGACCCTGTCGGCGCTGATCTACCGCCACGGCAAGGGCCTGCCGGCCAACAAGCCGGACACCTCGCTGGACTACGTCAGCCGCTTCCTGAAGCAGACCTTCGAGTCGGCTGACGGCCAGTACGATCTGAACCCGGACGTGGTGAAGGCGCTGGACCTGCTGTTCATCCTGCACGCCGACCACGAGCAGAACGCCTCGACCTCGACCGTGCGCCTGGTCGGCTCGACCGGTGCCAACCCGTACGCGTCGGTCGCCGCTGGCGTCACCGCGCTGTGGGGTCCGGCCCACGGCGGTGCCAACGAAGCCGTGCTGAAGATGCTGGAAGAGATCGGCACCGCCGACAACGTCGAGTCCGCCGTGGTCAAGGCCAAGGACAAGACCTCCGGCTTCCGCCTGATGGGCTTCGGCCACCGCGTCTACAAGAACTTCGACCCGCGCGCCAAGGTCATCGGCGAGATGACCAGCAAGGTGCTCAAGCAGCTGGGCGTGCAGGATCCGCTGCTGGACGTGGCCGTGAAGCTGGAACAGGCCGCGCTGCAGGACGAGTACTTCGTCGCCCGCAAGCTGTACCCGAACGTCGATTTCTACAGCGGCATCATCTACAAGGCGCTGCAGATCCCGACCGAGATGTTCACCGTCATGTTCGCCCTGGGCCGTACCTCCGGCTGGGTCTCGCATTGGCTGGAACAGCAGGTCGACCCGGAAATGAAGATCGGCCGCCCGCGCCAGGTCTACACCGGCAGCGACGTGCGCGACTACCAGGGCTGATCGCCTGCCGTAGTTCGTGATGAAACGCCTCGCATCCGCGGGGCGTCTTTTTTTGCTTGTGGTGGGTGCCAACCTTGGTTGGCACGCTCTGCGGCGTTCGCGAAAAATCATCCACGCATGGCGTGGATCTACCACCGCATCCGCCTTCGGTAGGTGCCAACCTTGGTTGGCACGCGCTTCACCGCGCCAAGACCGTGTGATTCAAGGGTCTCGCCAGCTTCACAAGCGCTCGCGCAGCCTCAGGACGCCAGCTGCATCCGCAGCATCTGAAATGGAGCGTCCATCCCGATGAGTACCCGATTCGACCCAGCCGAGCGCGGACCGCTCGGCCCTGACGTCGCCGCCGTCGTCACCGCCCCGATCATCGCCCCTCCCAGCGAAAGCGCCGTTTCCTGGGGCGCGATCTTCGCTGGCGCCACCGCTGCCGCTGCACTCTCCCTCATCCTGCTGATCCTCGGTGTTGGCCTCGGCCTGTCGTCGGTGTCGCCATGGTCGTTCGAAGGCGTCAGCAAAGAGACCTTCGGTTGGTCCAGCATCATCTGGCTCACCTTCACCGCATTGGCCGCGTCCGGCCTGGGTGGCTATCTGGCGGGCCGCCTGCGTATCAAGTGGACGCAGATCCATGGCGATGAAACCTATTTCCGCGATACCGCGCATGGCTTCGTGTCGTGGGCCGTCGCCACGCTGCTGACCGCGGGCTTGCTCACATCGGCAATCGGTGGCGTGCTGGGCGCCGGCGCAAAGGTGGCCGGTGCCGCCGCGGGCGTTGCCGCATCCACGGCCGGCGTTGCTGCCGCGGGCGCGGGCAGCACTGCCGCGGCGGCCCCGGAAGGCGACCTCAACTACTGGGTGGATTCACTGTTCCGCAACGCTACCGATGCGGGTCCGGCAGCTGCAGGCGCGCCGCCGGCCCCGGGCGCGCCTGATGCAGCGTCCGGCGTGGCGGCGACAGATCCGGCCCCACCGCCACCGGCTGCAAGCGTCGGGCCGCGCGATGTGCGCGTAGGCCTGCCGCCGCGCCCGATGCCGGGTAATGGCCCGATGGGTGACCGCCGCGAAGTGCGTGCCGAAGTGAACCGCATCATCGTCAACAGCCTGCAGGGCGATGGCCTGGATCCGGCCGACACCCAGTACCTGGCGCAGCTGATCGCGCGCGAAACCGGCATGAGCCCGGCCGAAGCGCAGGCGCGCGTGACCGATGTGCAGACGCGCATGCGTGCGGCGCTGGAGAAGGCCAGGAACACCGCCAAGCAGGCCGCCGACGATGCCCGAAAGGCGACCGCCTATGCCGCGTTGTGGCTGTTCATCACCCTGCTGATCGGTGCGTTCTTCGCCAGCCTCAGCGCCACCTGGGGCGGCCACCGCCGCGATCTGTAACCCGCCTTCCACGCAAGGAGACCTGCAATGAAAATGATTCTGCTCTGGTTGTTGGGTGTACCGATTCCGCTGCTGATCCTGTACGCGATCTTCTTCTGATCGTGCGCCAACGCGATGTCTCATCAGGCCGCCGAAGGGCGGTCTGATGCCATCCAGCAGATCCACGCCATGCGTGGATGACCCGCTGTAGAGTCGAGCCGTACTCGACTCATGCGCGCAGCGTGTGTGCTTCGCGCAGTGTCGGAAGAGCAGTCGACTAACAGTCGACTCTACAAACCCAAGGCAATGAGGTTTATTGCATTCAAGCAGTGAGGGAGTTTGCATAACCCTCAAACATTGAGCGCCTTCAAGAATCCTCCTTAACCTCCAACGTTTTAGGAATGCTTGAATGGCCTGCATGGCAATGGATTCCTAACATTCTCTCCGTCGCCCGCAACCACCTCTGCGGGCGGCGCCTCCCTCCCTTTCTCCTTAGGGGAGGGGGGCTTTCATGTTCCCCCTGTCCGAGAGAGACAACCCATGCACGCCATTCTCAAGAAGGCCGCGCTCGCTGCAGCGCTGGCCACCGCTTCGCTGTCCGCGCACGCCGTGGATACCAGGATCACCGTCTATGCCGACGTCGATCCCACCCTGGCCCTGCTGCGTGATGACGGCAGCGCGCTGCCCGACACCCTGAGCCTGACCCACGACCCGCTGCGCGGCCTGTTGCCGGCGACCCAGCGCGTGCGCATCCACTCCAACGATGAAGACGCGGACATCGAAGTGCGTGTGGGCCGCGCCTTCGAGCTGACCGATGGCACCGGCGCCAACCGTGTGCCGATGACGGTCAGCCTCAACAACCGCCCGCTGAGCACTACGGTTGAGGAGTTCAAGGCCGCCGATCTTTTCACCGGCGCAGGCTCGATGCCTGGCGAGTCGATCCCGATGCCGCTGACCGTGGCGCAGACCACACCGGCACCGCTGACCGCCAAGGGCCGTTACGAAGGCCTGCTGCACATCATCATGAACCAGAAGGCGACCACGCCGTAATCCCCGGGCCGGCCCGCCATTGCGGGCCGGCCGCATCCGGCTGCCTCCCATGAAAACACCCGCACCCGCCGTGACCCGGCTGGCGGTCGCGCTCGCCTTGTCGTTGGCCTCACCGTGGGCCGTGGCACGCGGCGTCCCCGCCGGTTTCGAGGACCTGGTCGAAGGCCAGACCGAACAACTCGACATCCAGCTGTTCGGTCGCTCGGCCGGGCTGTCGCCGGTGCGCGTGACGCTGGAGCACGTGCAGCTGGAAGATCCTGCGCGCGTGCTGCAGGCGCTGGAGCTGTCGGCCGAGGCGCAGGCCGCACTGCTGCCTGCGTTGCAGCAGCCGCTTGCACGCAACAGCCATCTGGCCTGCCGGTTTGGCGGCGCCAGTGCCGGCTGCGGCTACCTGGACCCGCCGGACGACCCGCAGGCGGTGCGCGCACTGTATGACGAAGGCGAAGGTGCGGTGCGCCTGTATGTGGCACGACAGTGGATCATCGGTGAGCCGGCCGCCGAGCGCCTGCACCGTGTCACCGCCAATGCCGAGAATGCGTTCCTGCACGAGCAGACGCTCAGCGCCAGTGGTGGCCGCGACTACCAGGCGCTGTCCGCGCGCGGCGCGGCGGCACTGGGACTGTTCCAGCGAGGCCACGCGGTCGCGGACTGGACCTTCAACCACCAGCGCTACCGCCAGCACGGTGGCGACAGCGAGTTCCAGTTCGACAACGTCTATTACCGCCACGACCTGGGGCGCGAGCATTACCTGCAGGCCGGGCGCATGGACCGTCGCAACCTGTCCAGCCCGCAGGGCGGCACGTTCGGCTTCAGCATGCTGCCGCTGGACCGCCTGCACGGCCTGCGCATGGGAACCACCCAGGCCTATGTGGATGCCGACGCAGCCGTGCGTGCCACCCCGCTGACCGTGCTGCTGGCGCGCGATGCGCGCGTGGACGTGTTCGATGGCGAGCGCCTGTTGCAGACCTACTACCTGCAGGCCGGCATCAACCAGATCGACACCCGCAACTTTCCGTTCGGCAGCTACAGCGTGCGCATGCGCATCTACGAAGACGGTGTGCTGGTGCGCACCGAAGAAGCGCCGTTCGACAAGGGCGGTGACTGGACCGACAGCCGCTGGCAATGGTTCGTGCAGGGCGGCCGCCGCAACGAGCGCCGCAGCAACCGCTTCGATGGCGAATCGGTGGCAATGGCTGGCATGCGCCTGCCGCTGGGCCGCGACGTGTCGGTAACCGCAGGTCTGGCCGATCTCGGTGGCGCCAGCTACGGCGAACTGCGCGTGGACCTGCGCCGCCTGTACGTCACCCAGGAACTGCGCGCCAGCATCAGCGGACTGCGCGGCAGCGATGGCAGCAGCGGCCAGCAGCACCAGCTCTCCTACCGCCGCAGGGCATCGTGGAATCTGTACCAGCAGCGCATGCGCGGCAAGGCCTGCCAGTTCGAGGCCGATGCACGCGATCAGCTGGGCTGCGCCAATTCGCTGAGCGCATCGATGGCGCTGCCGTTTGCCGGCGGCAGCGCCTACCTGGCCTACACCCGACGCCAGACCTGGCGCAGCGGCTGGCCGTTGACGGGGGCCGACGAGGATCCGATGGCCGGACTGGACCCGTTGTTGCCGCCGCCGCCGTGGCAGCCTCGCCGGGAACCGCAGCTCAGCCGCACCTGGCAGGCCAGCTTCAGCCGTAGCCACCGCTGGCAGGATTTCAGCGTGTCCAGCCGCGTCGGCGTGTGGCAGCAGACGACGCGCGACAGCCTGCGTGGCACCGACGGTCGCGACCGTGGCATCTACCTCAATCTCAGCCTGACCCGTCTGCTGCGCACCGACAGCGGCAGTGGCCAGCGGCGTTACGCGGTGGACGTGCGCCAGCCGCAGCATCAGCGACCCACCGTCAACTACAGCGCGGGCCATAGCTTCCGGCAGGAAGTGGACGCCCAGTACCGCGAGATCACCGGCGAGCTGCGTGGCGACAACAACACGCGCTACAGCGCCACGCTGTCCGGCCAGGTGCAGAACCGCATCGGCCACACCGGCGCCACCGTTTCCGGCTATCAGCACCGCGGCCGCAGCGAAATGGCCTACAGCGGCACGCACAGCTCGGGGTTCGCGCTGGGCGCGCGAGGCCTGTACTGGAGCGGGAGCAATGGCGCCGATGCCGGCCTGGCGGTGCAGGTGGATGACACCGACGACCTGGACCTGCGTGGCGTCGCCGCAGAACTGCAGGTGGGTGGCCTGCGCCGGCAGCGGCTGCAGCTGGGTGAGCGGCGGTTGCTGCCGTTGTCGGCCTACCAGTCGCATCGTGCCGAAGTGCAGGACGCCAGCACGCTGGACAGCATCGCCTCCATCCGTGTCAGTGGTGCCGGTGGCGCACGGCCGCTGTTCCTGGCGCCGGGCCGGCTGGTGCGCCTGCCGGTACCGATCGAGGTGACCTATACCTTCATCGGCAACGCGCAGGACATTGCCGGGGCACCGCTGGGCGGCGCCCGCATCCTCAATGCACCGGTGCCCGGCACCGCTGCCAACGGCGGCTTCGTCGCCGACTTCCCGCGTCGCGAGCAGACGCTGTACCTGCTGCAGGACACCCGCCTGCTGCAGTGCCCGCTGCAGGTGCGCGAGCGCCGCAGCGTGGTGCTGCTGGTGGGTGCCGTGCAGTGCGAGCCGATGGCGGTGGCGCAGCTGCCCGCCGACATCCGCCAGCAGGCCCGGGTGACCCGCCTGCTGCAGGAACGCGCCCTGATTGCCGCTACGCCCCAGACCGCTGCTGCAGGAGGAACGCCATGAACCGGCGTGTGATGTGGGTTGTGGTGCAGCTGTGCGCCCTGGCGCTGGCCGTGCCGAAAGCATGGGCGCAGCGCCCGCCGGATACCGATCCGCCTACCGGCGTGATCACCCAGGACATCGTGATGAGCTGGGACCGCTCTGCGGTGCCGGGGGAGATCGTCCTGCTTCCAGAAAAGACGTTGCTGGGATTCAACACCGATCAGAGCAAGGGCTATGGGCGCCTTCATATGACCTGCCGGTCTGAATCGGATTCGGCGATGGGACGCTGCCCGACGGTTGGTAGCGAAATTACCGGCGTAACGGTTACTGAGATACCGCTCAGCTTCGCAGAGCGTCGAAGCGGGATGCGTACCGATGTTCGGATTGTCGGGGCGTTGAAGCGCGCCTTCGATGATCGGCGCTGCTACCTGGATTTCTGGGACGAGAGAAACTACGCGATCTCGACGACCTTCAGCGAACTCTGTGTTACCAGCATCGCTTCTGGCACAGGCGTGTCGCTGTCTATCAGCGCGTCTGAGCTCTCAAAACTGGTGGCGGGGCGCTGGAAAGCACAACTGATTCTGGATGTACGGCAGGGTGCGGGAAGCACTGCGCTAGGTTCGTACGTATTCAATCTCGATTTCACCATTACCGACTACGACGCGATCTCGATCTACTTCCCCGAGTTCGACAGCATCGCGCCGCTGGTCAACATGAACCTGCGTTACGACCCGATCCGCCAGGTCGTCGGGGGCCGCAAGGAACTACAGATGTGTCTGTACGACGGTCTGGGCTCGCAGAGCGAGTTCCTTGGCGTCACCGTGCGCGACAGCGGGCCGCGGCCACCCATCGGCAGCGACTTCGCGGTCTGGCATTCCGACGGTGGCAGCGACGACAGCCAACGCCTGGATTACCAGGTCGGCCTGAACTACGGCGGCAATCGTCTGGCCATGAAGCACGGCGTGGAGCAGCTGCTGCACGGCATCGACAGTGCGCAGCTGCGGCTGGTGCTGCTTCCCGGCATGAGCCAGCCGGTCTATTGCGTGCCCACGCCACTCACGCTGGAAACACCGCCCACGCCCATCGCCAGCAAGCGTCCTGGCCGCTACGACGGCGAGCTGACCGTCGAGCTGCGCGTGCCCACGGCCAAACCCTGATTCCTGGAGACTGCCATGAAGAAACTGCTGTTCTGTCTGCTGCCGCTGGGCGCGCTGCTGGTGCCGCCGGCGCATGCCAACCTGACCATCCACCCGATGCGTGCGGCGGTGGATGCCAAACGCGGTGCGCAGATCCGCGTCTACTCGCAGTCCACGCAGCCGCAGTACGTGCAGACCCGCGTGCAGCGCATCGTCAACCCGGCCGCACAGGGCGAGGAGGAGCGCGAGGTTGATGTCGGCGAGGCCGCAATCGCGATCACGCCGGGCAAGTTCGCCCTGTCGGGCGGAGGCAATCGCCTGATCCGGGTGATCCCGTTGCAACCCGTGCAGCAGGAGACCGCCTACCGCGTCTACTTCGAAGGTGTGCGCGGCCCGGATGAGGGCGTGCTGGAAGGCGGTGATGAGGCGTCACGCGCCAACGTCGGTGTCAGCCTGGTGTGGGGGGCGCTGGTCAACGTGGTGCCCGCCGACGGCGTGGTCGATGTTCGCCTGCAGGGCGACACCCTGCACAACGTGGGTACGTTGAGGCTGGGCATCACCAGCGTGGCCGAGTGCACCAGCGCTGGCGCCTGCACCGCGCATGAAGTGTCGCGCAGCCTGTACCCCGCCGCGCAGCTGCAGCTTCCATTCCAGCCGCAGCCGGGCAGCTCGCTGCAGCTGCGCTATCGGCTGACCCGCGACGGCTACCGCGAACACGTCCGCACCCTCGCTCCCTGAACTGATCCGATCCGCCGCCTTCATTGATCGCGGTGGATCTCTTTGCCTGCCCTGTTAAGGAGAAATCCATGAACAAGATCTATCGACGCCTGTGGTCCCACGCCCGCCAGTGCTGGGTGGTTGCCAGCGAACTGACCGCCGCCCGCGGCAAGCGCGCGCAGACGGTGGGCCGCACTGCCACCGCAATTGCCATCCTGGCATTGGCGGCACCCGCATCTGCGCTGGCCAGTGAAATGACCGAGGAGGAGAGGGCGTGGTGGGCCCAGCAGTCGTTTGTCGGCATGCTGGCGACAGTGGGGGGTGGCAACATCGGCACGATGGCGGCTGCCCAGATGGAAGCCGCCTGGACGACCGCGGCCAACTACTCAGCACCCACAATCTATGGGAGGGACGGCCTGGTCCTGGGTTCCGGTGCATACGTGGAGGGCGACAGCTCGCTGGGCCTGGGCGTACGCGCCAATGCGACAGGAGGGTATTCCACTGCCGTAGGTGTCTACGCCCGAAGCCATGGCCTCGGTGCCGTGGCGTTGGGGCACGACAGCGAAGCATTCGGAAAGAACACCATCGCGATGGGCAGTGGTTCGCGCGCCGACGGCACCGGTGCGATGGCCCTGGGGGCGAATACCAGTGCCAAGCATCTGAACTCCATCGCGCTCGGCACCGATTCGCAGACGTCTGCCAGCAACCAGGTCTCGGTAGGCAATAGTCGACTGCAGCGCAAGATTGTCAACGTGGCCCGTGGCGAAGTCGCTTGGGGCAGTACCGAAGCCGTCACCGGCGAGCAGCTGTATGAAACCAATGAACTCGCAGGCAACGCGCGCATGATTGCGCTGACGGCGGAGAGCAAGGCCATCCAGGCCCAGCGGGACGCAGCAGCAGGTGCGGCTGCGGCCTACCTGAGTGCTTCCGGCAGTACCGCAACCACCAGCAACCGCGCCCAGGCCAGTGGTACCGGCGCGACGGCGCTGGGCATCAATGCCAAGGCGATGACCGCCGGCAGTATTGCCGTTGGTGACGGAGCCAGCACTACTACTTACTCCGACCAGATCGCGATCGGCAAGAGTGCTGCAGCATCGGGTGGAAGCAACGCCATGGCGCTCGGCGCCTCCGCACAAGCCAAGCACAGCAGCTCGGTGGCGCTGGGCAGTCACTCGGTGACCACCGGAACCAACCAGGTTTCGGTCGGCAACGACACCACCAAGCGCAGGATCATCAACGTGGGCGATGGCACACTGTCGGCCACCAGCACTGATGCGGTGACCGGCCGGCAGCTGTACGCAACCCATCAGAAGGCTGACAGCGCCGCCAACCTTGCGGCTTCCGGCACGGCTGCAAATGCCACCAACAAAGCGGTGGCCACCGCAGCAGGTGCCACAGCCCTTGGTGTCAACGCCAAGGCCCAGTACAACAATTCGGTGGCCCTGGGCAGCGGTTCGGTGGCGAACGCCAGGGACCAGGTGTCGATCGGCAGCGACACGATCAAGCGCAAGATCGTGAACATGGCCGATGGTGCGCTGTCCGCCACCAGCACCGATGCGGTAACGGGGAAGCAGTTGTATGCAACCAATCAGAAGGTTGAGACAGCCGGATACCTTGCTGCATCTGGCACGAGCATGACCTCCACCAACCGGGCGCAGGCCACGGGGGCTGGCGCAACGGCATTCGGCGTCAATGCCAAGGCCAGGACGGAGGGCAGCATTGCCATCGGCGACAGCGCAAGTACCAGCAGCGTTGCCGAGTCCGTCAACCAGATCGCCATCGGCAAGGGAGCCTCGACCTCCGAGAGCGGTTCGCTGGCATTGGGCGCCAACGCGAAGGCGACCAACTCGAGTTCGGTGGCGCTGGGCCACAATTCAGCCACCAATGCCGGAAACCAGGTTTCGGTTGGCAACGCTACGCTCAAACGCAAGATCGTCAATGTCGCCGACGGTGCAGTGAACGCGAGCAGCACCGACGCGGTGACCGGCAAGCAGCTGCATGCGACCAACACCACGGTGACCAAGGCGCAGGAAGCGGCAACGGCGGCCAGTGCGCTTGCAACCACGGCCAAGACCTCGGCAGACGCCGCGATGACCAAGGCGACCGCCATGGGCAACCTGTTCGCCACCAGCGGCGCCGCCGAGAACGCCACCGCCAGTGGAACCAAGGCCGTGGCGATCGGCAGTGTCACTGCTGCCAGCGGGCTGGGAGCGCTGGTTGTCGGCAGCAACAGCAACGCCACCGGCACCGGCGCCACGGCGGTGGGCCGCTTCGCCAAGGCCATCGCCAATGGCGCAGTCGCCATCGGCTATGAAGCGGCCATCGGCTCGGCGGCTTCCACCAACAGCATTGCCATCGGTACCAAGGCCAAGACCGGTGTGCAGGCCGACCAGATGGCCATCGGCCATGGCGCTGTTGCGTCGGGTGCTACCGGCGCCATGGCACTGGGCGCCAACAGCACGGCCAGTCACGAAGGAGCGGTGGCACTGGGCCGTGGCTCGGTGACCAGTGCTGCCGAACAGGTGTCTGTTGGCAGCAGCACGCTCAAGCGCAGGATCGTCAACGTCGCGGATGGTGCTGTGAATGCGAGCAGTACCGATGCTGTGACCGGCCGCCAGTTGCATGCTACCGATCAGCGGGTGGCGCAGAGCATGAGCACACTGGATGAGCACGCCAGGAAACTGCTTGTCCAAAGCCAGGGCATCAATGAAAACCGGAACGAGGTCGTTGCGCTGCGTAATGCATTTGGCAGCATCGAGTCGGACCTGGATGCCATGGTCAAGTTCAGTGCGGACAAATCCAGTGTGGATCTCAACGGCGCAACCGTACGAGGCGTAGCGGCCGGTGACATCAATTCCGCCACCAGTACCGAAGCCGTGAATGGCGGGCAGCTCTTCGCTACGAATGCCCGGATTGATGGCATTGAGGAGCAGAGTCGCTTCTTTGTTGTTGGTAGTGATGGCTTGAGTGCCGCAGCAGAGGCTGGATTGCTCGGGGTTGCGGTTGGCGATGGTGCGGTAGCTTCTCCAAATCATGAAGGGGCTACGGCGCTCGGCGCATTTGCAACGGCCAGCGGAAAGAACTCGGTGGCCTTGGGGCGTGCCTCGCATGTCGAAGAAGGTGCTGAAGATGGATTTGCCCTGGGTGGGCGCTCGCAGGTTGCCGCATCGGGAGGTGTCGCCCTTGGGGCGGGAGCCTGGGTGCTTGCCGGTGCAAACATGTCCGTTGGTGTGGGCACAGGATCGATTGCGTCTGAGGCGGGGACGGCCTCGTTTGGCAACGATTCGCTGAAGCGTCGCCTGGTCAACGTGGGCCGAGGGACTGCCGACCATAACGCAACAACCGTATCCCAGCTGAAAGACGCGCTGGCAACCCTGGGCGGCGGTGCGGGTATGGACGCCAGCGGCAATGTGATCGCACCGTCCTACACCATCCAGGGCGCAACACGCAGCACCGTCGAGGACGCGCTGATGGCGCTTGATGGTGCGGTGACGACCGCGGGTTCGCGCGTTGATCAGGTAGAAGGTCAGCTGCGCTCGGTGTTCCAGGACGCACCCTCCGCGCTGGCCGGCGGCGTGAGTCAGATCGCCCTGGCTGGCATGAACGGCATGGTGCTGACCAATCTGGCCGACGGACGTATTGCCGCCGGAAGCCGTGACGCGGTGACCGGTAACCAGTTGCATGAGGTTGAAGAGAAAATCTTGAAGAACCGCGGCGACATCGATGCGCTGCAGGAACGGCACGACGTTCAATCGCAGCCGATGGTCAATGCAGGTTCCGCTGTCATCGACTTCGGTGGTGCACGCCTGACGGGTGTGGCTGAAGGTGAATTGTCTGCTGAAAGCACTGATGTAGTACGTGGTAGTCAGCTGAATGCTACGAATCTTCGGGTTGGCGAGATCGAGAGGAATTCCCGTTACATGGCATTTGGTGATTCGATTGAGGGTGTGCAACCGCAGGCCGGGCGCTTGGGAATCGCAATAGGTGATTCGGCTGTCGCCTCACTAAGCTCGGACGGCGCCGTGGCGGTGGGTAGCTATGCTTTTGCAGGTGGGTCGAACTCTGTTGCGTTAGGGCGCGGCGCAGCTGTCCATCAGGACAGTTCCCACGGGTTCGCTTTGGGGGCCTATTCGGGAGTTTTGGAATCGGATGGATTGGCACTTGGTACGTTCTCGCAAGTGGCAAAAGGAGCGCAGAACGGAGTCGCTTTGGGAGCTCACTCGATCAGTGGCGAGTCCAACACGGCGTCCTTTGGCAATGACACGTTGCGTCGTCGTCTAGTCAACGTTGCCAACGGCACCGCATCCCACAACGCCGCCACCGTCGGCCAGCTGCGCGGCGCGCTCTCTGCGCTCGGCGGTGAGGTGGATGCCCAGGGCAACATCGTTGGACCGCGCTTCTCCGTCCAGGGCGGGTCCCAGACAACGGTGAACGACGCACTGACGGCGCTGGACGGTGCGGTCATCAACACCCGCTCACGAGTGGATGGTGTCGAGGGCCAGCTGCGCTCGGTGTTCCAGAACACGCCTTCCACCCGAAGCGATGGCGCGAATCAGCTGATGCTGGCCGGGGCGCAGGGCATGGTGCTCGGCAACGTAGCCAATGGTGCGATTGCCGCCGGCAGCCGCGATGCGGTCAATGGTGGCCAGCTGCACGCGATGCAGCAGCAGCTCAATGGGCGCGTGGATGGACTGGAGCAGCGCCTGGACGGGCAGCCACAGATGCAGGCGCGGGTCGCCAACGCTCCCGCACCGCAGGCGGAGGAACCTGTGGATGCGGCACCGCCGGTGGCATCGGTAAGCGATGCGCCGGCACCGAAGGCGAACCAGGACGAGACCCCCGCACCCAAGCCGCAGGTCGATACGGCTGAACTGGAGAAGATGCTGGCCCGTGCCAACGAGTACACCGATGGCGCCATCAGCAACTTCGAGCGCCGCCTGGACAAGATGGACAAGCGCTTCAACCGCATGGCGGCGATGAGCAGCGCACAGAGCGCAATGGCGATGAACACCGCTGGCCTGGCCACCTACAACCGCCTCGGTGCGGGCGTGGGCTACAGCGATGGCGAGTCGGCCATGGCGGTCGGCTACCAGCGCGTGCTCAACGACAAGGGCTCAGCCACCTTCAGCCTCAATGGCGCGTTCACCAACAGTGGCGAGCGCACGGTGGGCGTGGGTGTGGGCATCGGCTGGTAAGCCATGACGCCCTGGCGTGGTGCGCGTAATCCGCCCCGCCGCGCCGGGGCCCTGGCCGAGGAGATGGCTATGTACCGATGGGTGAGCCGATTCATCAGCTATCGCAGCTTCTACCTGTGGCGGGCGCGGTATTTCTACTACACCCGTCACCTCGATGCCTGGACGCTTTCCAGTCTGCTGTGCCTTTCGGGTGCGGTCATGCTGCTTTGGTATTGCTGGCGCTTCACCACTGTGCCACCGCCCCGCATGCATCCTCAGGCCGCAGCCCTGCGGGTGGAAGGCATCACCAACGAGGCGATCCACCGCATCGTGCTGGTGCGCCATGGTGGCAGTACGCCGGGGCAGGAGTTCACCACGGCGCAGGAAATCCGGGCCAGCACCGTGCGCACGATGCGGGTGCGGCAGGTGCTGGATGGCGAAGTGGCATGGCGCCTGAGAGCGGATCTGCTGGCGGACATCGCGGATTACATCGAGGCCACCAACGGATGTGTGCCTTACCGCTGCGCGCGGGTGCAGGACCGCATCGTGTTGCTGCGCGAGGCGGCGGCGGAGAACACGGGCATCAACCAGGCCTTGCAGCGGATTCTGGATGGCCCGAGCGACCTGGTACCGAGCCTGGAAAGCAGCGACCGGCAGCGGGTGAAGAGCGGCTGGTCGGACTCGTTCAACGACATCTACCACCAGACGTGGTTGTTGAATGATCTGCAGACCATGCACGCACGGATGATGGCGGAATATCCCAGGCGCGCTGCGGCACCGTGGCTGGCCACGTGGATGAGCGGGCCCGAGCCCCCGCGCGGCACCGGAATGCCACTGTAGAGCCGAGCCCGCGCTCGGCTGCTCTTCGGCCAGCTACCGCAATGCCCACGGCAAAGTGCGGACCAACGGTCCGCACCCACCAAAGGCAGGATCCATGCATTCTGTAGAGCCGAGCCCACGCTCGGCTGCTCTTCGCTCAGGCATCCATGAAGCCCGAACCCACCCAAGGCAGGTGACGCTGCGCTCGCCGGCCTTGAGCCGGCGCTACCGTCGTCATCCGCCGATGTACGCGGTGATCTCCGCTTCCGCCAGCACCTGCCGCAACTGCGCGACAGACGCGCGCCGCATCGGCTTCTCATCCACCGGCGACAACGGCGCCTGGCGCAGGGCGTCGTACGGCAGCACGGCCAGGTCGAAGGTCAGTTCCTCGGCAGTGAATACCCACACCGGCACATCCAGGCTGCGCTCGCGGTCCATGCGCAGCCGGCGTACCCGCGATTCTGCGGGGATACCATGCTCGTCCAGGAAGCGATGTACAGCTTCCGGGTCGTCGCTGTGCAGGTGCAGCTGCACGGGACTGTTGGCGTCGGCGGTGCCATCCAGCACTGGGCCAGCCAGACGCGGCGCGAAGCCGTGCAGGAACTCGAGCGCACGCATGGCGGCCTCGCGGCGGCGCTGCAGTTCGCTGCCGTGCTGGGGCCCGGAGAACAGTCGCTGATACTCGCGCAGGGCGTCTTCGATCTCGGTGTTGCGGGGCAGGGAGGCATCGTCGTGGATGCCGAGCCGGCTGGCGGCCTTCAACTTGGCCTGGTGGTAGTCGCGGATGCCGCCTTCGGCCATCAGGCGGGCGGCTTCGTGGGCGAGGCGGTGGCGCCGCTCGCGGGTCTGGCTGGCAGCATGCTGACGGGCGCGATGCATGCGATGACTCCCTGTTGCGACCTGGCTACAGACTAGCGCACGGATGTGACATCTGCGTGGGTATGTGCGGGTGCCGTTGATCCTGTAGAGCCGAGCCCATGCTCGGCTGCTCTATCGCGGGCCCCCGGAGCCGAGCATGGGCTCGGCTCTACAAAGGCGGTACCAACCAAGGTTGTCACCCACCCCTACCTGCCTCTTAGAAGATATCGAACGCGGCGGCGTCGGCCTGCGGCGTATTGAGGTTCAGGTCGTAGTCGGTCAGGCGATCCATGTCTTCCACCTTCACCCACTCGGTCGCGCCGTTGAGCGTGGCCTGGACCATGCCGCTCGGCGGCTCGTTCTGGGCGATCGGGGTGTCCTTCAGCGCGGTGCGCATGTAGTCGATCCAGATCGGCAGGGCGGCCTTGCCACCGTATTCGCGGTAGCCCAGCGAGCGGAAGTCGTCGCGGCCCACCCACACGGTGGTCACGTACGGGCCGCCAAAACCGGAGAACCAGGCGTCGCGGTGGTCGTTGGTGGAGCCGGTCTTGCCGCCCACGTCCTCGCGTCCGAGCACCTTGGCCTGCACGCCGGTACCGCGCTGGACCACGTCGCGCATCATCGATACCAGCTGGTAGGCGGTGCGGGCGTCGATCGCGCGCGGCGCGGTGCGGGCATCGGGGTTGGCCGGCGTGGCCGGGGTTTCGGTCTTGGCTTCGGCCTTTGCCGCAGCGGCCGGGTCCACCTTCGGGGCCGGGGCGCCGAAGTTGAAGCCGTCCACGACCTGGTTGACCGGCTGGTCGCTGCTGCCGGCACAGTCGCGGCAGGCCAGGGCGGGGTTTTCCTTGAACACCAGGTTGCCGTCGCGGTCGTTCACCTGGTCGATCAACCAGGTATCCACCCGCGAGCCGCCGTTGGCGAACACGGCGTAGCCACGGGCCACCGACAGCGGGGTGAGCGAAGCAGTACCCAGCGACATCGACAGGTTCGGCGGCAGTTCCGATTCGGCGAAACCAAATTCGCTGATGTACTTGCGCGCGTAGTCCACGCCCATGCCGTCGAGCAGGCGAACCGAGACCAGGTTGCGCGACTGCACCAGGGCTTCGCGCAGGCGCATCGGGCCGCGGAAGCCGCCGCCATCGTTCTGGGGGGCCCAGGTCTTGCCGCGGCGGTCGCGGAACACGACCGGGGCGTCGAGCACGATCGAGGCCGGGTTGTAGCCCTTGTCGAAGGCGGCCGCATAGACGAACGGCTTGAAGCTCGAACCCGGCTGGCGACGGGCCTGGGTGGCGCGGTTGAACTTGTTGCCGGAGAAGCTGAAGCCACCGACCAGCGCCTTCAGCGCGCCGTTGTGGGCGTCCAGCGAGACCAGCGCGGACTGGCCGCGCGGGATCTGGTCCAGCAGCCACTCACCTTCCTTGGCACCGGCGCGCACGCGCACGATGTCACCGCGCTGCACCAGCTTGCCCGGGGTCTTGTTGGTCCACTTGGCGGCACCGGCCGGCAGCACGATCTCGCTGCGGTTGGCCAGCACCACGGTGGCACTGCCATCGGCGCCGGTGCTGGCGACGATGGCCGGCAGCAGGCCGGCCTGGCCGTACATGCCGCGCAGGTGCTCGGCCAGGGCGGCGGCGTCTTCGCCGGCACCCACCTGGACCTGCTTCTCCACACCGTGCCAGCCGTGGCGGTGGTCGTACAGCAGCAGGCCGTCGCGCACCGACTGGTTGGCGGCGGTCTGCAGGGTGGAGTCGATGGTGGTGGTGACGTGGTAACCCTTGTTGACCACATCACCGCCGAAGCGGGCGATCATTTCCTGGCGTACCAGCTCGGCCACGTACGGGGCATCGACCTGCACCGGCGGCTCATGCGCGGTGGCATGCATCGGCACGGCCTTGGCCGCGTCGGCCTCGGCCTGGCTGACGAACTTCAGGTCGGCCATGCGCTGCAGCACATAGTTGTCGCGGCGCTGGCGGGCACGTTCCGGGTTGGAGATCGGGTTGCCCGAGGACGGGAACTTGGGGATGCCGGCCAGGGAGGCCATTTCGTCCAGGTCCAGCTCGTTCAGCTTCTTGCCGTAGTAGAACTCGGCCGCGGCGGCCACGCCGTAGGCGCGGTTGCCGAAGAAGCTCTTGTTCAGGTACAGCTCGAAGATCTCATCCTTGCTCAGCTCGGACTCGATCTTCCGCGCCAGCAGGATCTCGGCCAGCTTGCGGGTGTAGCTGTACTCGGAGCTGAGGAAGAACTGGCGGGCCACCTGCTGGGTGATGGTGGAGCCACCGGGCACGCGCTTGTCGCTGGTGGTGGCCAGCAGCCACACCGCACGGCCGATGCCCATGTAGTCCACGCCACCATGCTCGTAGAAGCGGGCATCCTCGGTGGCCAGGAACGCCTGCTTCAGCTTTTCCGGCACGTCCTTCATGGTGATCGGGGTGCGCCGGGTCTCGCCGAACACCGCCATCAGCTTGCCGTCGGCAGCATAGACGTACATCGGCTCCTGCATTTCCACGTCGCGCAGGGTCTGCACGTCGGGAAGCTTGGAGGACACAGCGTAGTACAGACCGCCCACGGCGGCCGCGCCGATCAGCGCCAGGACCAGGACAATCAGGAAGATCCAGCGCAGCCAGCGGCGGAGTCGAGTCATCGGGTTCAGATTCCGATTGCGAATTTCGTGGTCGCAGAGTATAGATTACGCAAGGTGGCGGCTGGGGTCGGCACCGGGGAGCGCAAGGGGAACAGTCAGGGGCTGCATCGTGAATCCGTGAGGAACTTCACAGCAGGGCCGTTGCCATTTGCTAAGAATACGTTATTAATGCTCGGGCGCAGGTCTTGCGTCCAAGTGCCCGTCGGCAGGGGAGAAACCGTGGGGCTCATCCCAAAAAGTCAGTCGCCGCTTGTAGGCGTCGACATCAGTTCGACTGCGGTAAAGCTTTTGCAGCTGTCCCGCAGCGGCAATCGTTTCCGTGTGGAACATTACGCTGTGGAACCTCTTCCGCCGAATGCGGTGGTAGAGAAGAACATCGTGGAAGTGGAGGCCGTGGGTGAGGCCATCCGCCGTGCGATGAACCGTTCAGGCAGCAAGGCCAAGCTGGCCGCTGCCGCCGTCGCCGGGTCGGCGGTGATCACCAAGGTGATCCCGATGCCGGCCGAGCTCGACGAGAACGACATGGAAGCCCAGATCGAGCTGGAAGCGGTCAACTACATTCCGTACCCGATCGAGGAAGTGAACCTGGACTTCGAGGTGATCGGGGCGATCCCGAACAACCCGGAGATGGTCCAGGTGCTGCTGGCCGCGTCGCGTTCGGAGAACGTGGAACTGCGCCAGTCCGCGCTGGAACTGGGTGGCCTGCAGGCCAAGGTGATGGACGTGGAGGCCTTCGCGGTCGAGAACGCCTACGCCCTGGTCGCCAGTGAGCTGCCGGTGTCCAGCGACGGCGTGGTCGCGCTGGTCGACATCGGCGCCACCATGACCACGCTCAATGTGCTGCGCGGTGGCCGCAGCCTGTACAGCCGCGAACAGGTGTTCGGTGGCAAGCAGCTGACCGACGAGATCATGCGCCGCTACGGCTTGAGCTACGAGGAAGCCGGCCTGGCCAAGCGCCAGGGCGGGCTGCCGGAAAGCTACGAGATGGAAGTGCTGGAGCCGTTCAAGGAAGCCACGGTCCAGCAGATCAGCCGCCTGCTGCAGTTCTTCTATGCCGGCAGCGAGTTCAACCGTGTCGACCACATCGTGCTGGCCGGCGGCTGCGCCGTGCTGGGTGGCCTGCCGGAGATGGTCGAAGAACAGCTGGGCGTGCCGACCGTGGTCGCCAATCCGCTGGCACAGATGACCCTGGGCCCGAAGGTGAACGCGCATGCGCTGGCCCAGGATGCCCCCGCGCTGATGATCGCCACCGGTCTGGCGCTGAGGAGCTTCGACTGATGGCACGCATCAATCTATTGCCCTGGCGCGCCGAGCGGCGCAAGCAACGCCAGCGCGAGTTCTACGCAATGCTGGGCATGGCCGCCATCGGTGGCCTGCTGCTGTCGCTGTTGATCTGGTTCTACTACGACCGGCAGGTGAGCGGCCAGATGGACCGCAACGCCTATCTGGAAGCCGAGATCGAGAAGGTCAAGGAACAGAACAAGGAGATCGACCGCCTCGACGCGCAGAAGGACCGCCTGCTGGCCCGCAAGAAGGTGATCGAGGAACTGCAGGCCAAGCGCTCGCAGATGGTCCACCTGTTCGATGCGTTGGTGCGCACGATTCCTGACGGCGTGGTGCTGACCGCCCTGCAGCAGGAAGGGGACATGCTCACCCTCGAGGGACGCACCCAGTCCAATGCCCGCGTGTCGGCTTACATGCGCAACCTGGAAACCTCCGGCTGGATGACCAACCCGGAGCTGTCGATCATCCAGGCCAGTGCCGGAGACAAGAGTGCAGCCGGCCCGGTATCGGACATCAAGGCGCTGCCGTACATGTTCAAGGTCACGGTGAAGCTGCCTGCACAGAGTGAAGAGACCGGCACTCCCGGTTTGAACGCCGATGGCAGCGTGGCGGCCACGCCGGCTGCGACGCCCGCCGTGGCGCCGCTTGCCGCCGGCCCCGATGCCGCGGCCCCGGCCGCTGCATCAGCACCGGCTCCGGCTCCGGCCCAACCGGTGGCGACCCCGGCAGCAGCGCCCGCCAGCGCTCCGGCCACTGCGCCTGCACCGGCGCCTGCACCGGCCAAGCCGAACCAGCCCGCCGCACCGGCACCGGCCGCCAGGCCTGAGGGCAGCCGCCTGGCGCAGCCGCCGCAGGCCTCTTACGCCCCGCTGCAGGGGGATCGCGCATGAGCCAGAAAATCGATCTGAAGAACCTGGATTTCAACGATATCGGCAACTGGCCGCAGAAGGCCAAGATCGTCTTCTGTTCGTTGCTGGCCCTGGTCATCATGTTCGTTGCGTGGATGCTGCTGATCAGCGGCAAGCGCGATGAACTGGCCAGCCTGGAGTCGAAGGAAAGCGATCTGCGTACCGAGTTCTCCAAGCAGCAGGAACGCGCGGTGAACCTGGGGCCGCTGAAGCAGCAGCTGGCGCAGATGGAGCAGGTCCTGCAGCAGATGCTGCGGCAGCTGCCCAGCAAGACCGAAATGCCGGACCTGATCATCGACATTTCGCAGACCGCGCTGTCCAGCGGCCTGACCAGCCAGCTGTTCGAACCGGAACAGGAGCAGGTCAAGGAGTTCTACGCCGAGAAGCCGATCAAGCTGAAGATGGTGGGCAGCTACCACCAGTTCGGTGCGTTCGTCAGTGGCGTGGCCTCGCTGCCGCGTGTGGTGATCCTGACCATGCACGACATCAACCTGAAGCCGGCGGACAAGGCTGGCGGTGGTTCGCGTGCCGGTGCGCTGGAGTTGTCCGGCACGGTCAAGACCTACCGGTATCTCGACGAGACCGAGGTGCAGGAACAGCAGAAGGCTGAAGCCGGCAAGGAGGGCAGCAAGTGATCCGTTCCTTCTTTGCACGTTGCGGGATGGTCGCTGCCGTGTTGCTGCTGGCCGCCTGCGGCCGTGGCGTGACCAGCACGCCGGGCGACGCGCCGAATCTCGAGAAGTGGGTGGAAGGCGAACGTGCCCGGCCGGCGCAGCCGCTGGAACCGTTGCCTGTGATGCAGCAGTTCGAGACCTTCGAGTACTCCGCGCAGGGCCTGCGTGATCCGTTCACCGATGCCTGGACCAATCCGCAGGGGAATGGCGGATTGCGGCCGGATCCGAACCGGCGCAAGGAGCCCCTGGAGGGCTTCCCGCTGGACGCACTGGACATGGTCGGTACCATCGGCACCGGCGGCGGCACCGTCGCGCTGGTGATGGGGCCGGACAAGGTGACCTACCGGGTGCGCCCGGGCGGTTACCTGGGGCAGAGCGACGGGCGGGTCACTGCGGTCTTCGAAGACCGCGTGGAGCTGATCGAACTGGTGCCGGATGGCGCGGGTGGCTGGCTGGAACGGCCGGCAACGCTCTCGCTTGAAGATCAATGATCGTTTACTGGGGATAGCACGATGACCTTTCACCAAGCCAAGGGGCTGCGTCCCATCCGGCGCTCTACCTTGAACCGTGTCAGCGCGTTGGGAGTCGCGCTGATGCTGGCCTGCGCTCCGGCGCTGGCCGCCGCACCGGCGGAGAAGCCGGTGGGCACCACCGTCGCACCGGCCGCGGCACCCGCCGGCCTGTCGGTGGCCAAGATCGATTTCAAGCGCGGCGATGATGGCGCGGGCCGCCTGATCGTGCAGTTTGACGGCCAGGGCGCGATCCCGGACCTGCGCACGCAGGGCAACAGCGTGGTGGTCGACGTCGGCAATGCCCGTCTGCCGGCCAACCTGCAGAAGCCGTTGAACGTCGTCGACTTCGCCACCCCGGTGCAGCGCATCGACGCCAAGCCGTCCGGTGCCGGCACCCAGCTGGTGCTGAGCACCGGCGGTGCAGTGGAGTCGCTGGCCTACCAGAGCGGCAACGAATACGTGGTCGAGATCAGCGCGCGGCAGGCTCCGGCCGCCGTCGGTGCAGTGACCGCCGGCAGCGTCACCCAGGCCGCAAAGGCAGTCGGCCAGCGTGGCTTCACCGGCAAGCCGGTGACCTTCAACTTCCAGGACGTGCCGGTGCGCACCGTGCTGCAGTTGATCGCCGAAGAGTCCAACCTCAACGTGGTGGCCTCCGACTCGGTGCAGGGCAATGTGACATTGCGTCTGGTCAATGTGCCGTGGGACCAGGCACTGGACATCGTGCTGCGTGCCAAGGGCCTGGACAAGCGACGCGACGGCAGCGTGATCTGGGTCGGCCCGCAGGCCGAACTGGCAAAGTTCGAGCAGGAGAAGGAAGACGCGCGCATCGCCATCGAGAACCGCGAAGACCTGGTGACCGATTACGTCCAGATCAACTACCACAGCGCCACCCAGATCTTCAAAGCCCTGACCGAAGCCAAGGGCATCGGCGGTGGTGGCGGTGGTGGCTCAGGTGGCGGTGGCGGTGGGTCGTCGCAGGAGGAAAGCGGCTTCCTGTCCGGCCGTGGCCGCATCGTCGCCGACGAGCGCACCAACACGCTGATGATCAGCGACATTCCGAAGAAGATCGCGCGCATGCGTGAACTGATCAGCGTGATCGACCGCCCGGTCGACCAGGTGCTGATCGAGAGCCGCATCGTCATCGCTACCGATACGTTCGCACGTGAGCTGGGTGCGCGGTTCGGCATCAGCGGCAGCCGCGACAATGCCTACTTCAGCGGCAATCTGGAAGCCAACGGCAAGAACCACGACTCGCAGGTCGAAGCCAATGCGACCAACGCCAAGGCGTACCGTGACTGGGTGGCGGGCGGCAGCACCGGCCCGGCGCCGATTCCGGTTGGTTCGACGATCACCCGTGGCCTGAACTGGGCCATGCCGGCGGCGTCCACCAACCCGGCGGGTTCGCTGGCGCTGTCGATCCTCAATGCCGGCTACCTGCTGGACGTGGAGCTGTCGGCCATGCAGGAGGAATCGCGTGGTGAAGTGATCTCCAACCCGCGCGTGGTCACCACCAACCAGCGCGAGGCCCTGATCAAGCAGGGTAAGGAAATCGGCTATGTGACCATCAGTGCCGGTGCCGGCGGTGTCGCTACGCCGAACGTGCAGTTCAAGGAAGTGGTGCTGGAACTGAAGGTCACCCCGACCATCACCAACGACAACCGCGTGTTCCTCAACATGCAGGTGAAGAAGGACGAAGTGGATCGGCTGATCCAGCTGGAAGGCTATGGCACCGTGCCGTCGATCAACCGCCGCGAAGTGAACACCGCGGTGCTGGTCGAGGACGGGCAGACCGTGGTCATCGGTGGTGTGTACGAGTTCACCGACCGCAACAGCATCAGCAAGGTTCCGTTCCTGGGCGATGTGCCGTTCCTGGGCAACCTGTTCAAGAAGCGTGGCCGCAGCAAGGACAAGGCCGAGCTGCTGGTGTTCGTCACCCCGAAGGTGCTGCGCGTGGCCAAGCAGAACTGAGCCAGCGCACCCGCGACACGAAGAAGGGCCGCCATGTGCGGCCCTTCTTCGTTCATGCCGGACGTAATCCGCAGACGACCCGGTAGATCCACGCCATGCGTGGATGGCCCCTGTAGATCCACGCCATGCGTGGATGAGATGCCCGTTCAGCCGTTCTTGATGCCAATCGCAAGGCACCCTGCGATGATGTCGGGAACCCGTGCCGTCCCGCGCCGGTCAAAGGCCCCCATGAACCTGCCACCGCCGATGCCCGAAACCGTCTCGCCGCCGCCCGCGCCGGCCACCTCCCGCCTGCATGGCGCCTTCAACCAGCTGCGCGACGCGCTGTCGGCCGAAATCGTCGGCCAGGCGGCCCTGGTCGAACGCCTGTTGATCGCATTGCTGGCCGATGGCCACCTGCTGGTGGAGGGCGCGCCGGGCCTGGCCAAGACCACGGCCATCCGCGCGCTGGCCTCGCGCCTGGAGGCGGATTTCGCCCGCGTGCAGTTCACCCCCGACCTGCTGCCGGCCGACCTGACCGGCACCGAGATCTGGCGCCCGCAGGAAGGGCGCTTCGAATTCGTACCCGGCCCGATCTTCCATCCGATCCTGCTGGCCGATGAAATCAACCGTGCGCCGGCCAAGGTGCAGTCGGCCTTGCTGGAAGCGATGGGCGAGCGCCAGGTCACCGTTGGCCGCCACACCTATGCATTGCCGCCGCTGTTCCTGGTGATGGCCACGCAGAACCCGATCGAGCAGGAAGGTACCTTCCCGCTGCCGGAAGCACAGCTGGACCGTTTCCTGATGCACGTACGCATCGGCTACCCGGACCAGGCGGCCGAATCGGAGATCCTGCGGCTCGCCCGCGAGCGTGCCCGTGGCGCACTGGGCGAAGCGGCACCCGCACCGGAGAAGCTGCCGATGCAGGATGTGTTCGACGCCCGCCGCGAAGTGCTGGACCTGCATATGGCACCGGCATTGGAACGCTATCTGGTCGAACTTGTGCTGGCCTCGCGTGATCCGTCGCGCTATGACGCCGGCCTCGGGCGCCGCATCGCCTGGGGCGCAAGCCCGCGTGGCTCGATCGCGTTGGAACGCTGCGCACGTGCACGTGCCTGGTTGGCCGGTCGCGACTTCGTCACCCCCGACGATGTGCGTGCGGTCGCCGCCGACGTGCTGCGCCATCGCGTGCTGCCCAGCTACGAAGCCACCGCCGAAGGCTGGGATGGTGAGCGCCTGGTGCAGGAGCTGCTGGCCCGGGTGCCGGCACCCTGAGCCTGCGCATGACCGATCCATCCCTGGAAGCCGCATCCACCGTCAGTGATGGCGACGGATTGCGCCCGCACCTGTCCGAACTGGTGGCCCTGCGCCGGCTGGCACAGCGGCCGCCGCCGCCGCGCCGTGGTCGCGCCGGCAATGCCGGGCAGGCGCCGTCGCCGCTGCGTGGGCGTGGCATGGAGTACGCCGAGTCACGCGAGTACGTGGCCGGTGATGATGCCCGGCATATCGACTGGCGCGTGACCGCGCGGACCGGGCGTGCCCATACCAAGCTTTTCCAGGCCGAACGCGAGCGGGTCAGCCTGATCGTGGCCGATACTTCACCGGCGTTGTATTTTGGCACCCGCGTGCGATTCAAGTCGGTGCAGGCGGCCCGCGCGGGCGCCGTCGCCGCGTGGTCGGCACAGCGTCGCGGTGATCGCGTGGGTGCCCTGCGCGGCAGCGACCGCGAAGCGCCGATTGCACCTGCGGGTGGGCCGCGTGGCGTACTGCGCGTGCTCGACGCACTCACCCGCTGGTACGCGCAGCCGCCCGCCGACGATCTCGGCCTGGAGCGCGCGCTGGACCATGCCGCCCGCGTGCTGCGTCCCGGGGCGCGCATGCTGGTGCTGGCCGATCCGCAGCAGGCCGCGAAGATTCCCGTCGTGCGCTGGAGCGCGCTGGCCCAGCACCATGACCTCAGCCTGGTGCTGCTGGTCGATCCCCTCGAGCTGCAACCACCCTCGGCGGCCCTGCAGTTCCAGACCGCGCAGCAGCGCATTGGCCTTGATCTGCGGCGCAGCGAAGTGCAGTCGCACTGGCAGGCGCACTTCGTCGAACCGCTGCAGGCGCTGCGCCGCCAGCTCGGCGCACGCCGCGTTGACGTGCAGGTGTTGTCCACCGATGCGCCCAGCGATGCCTGGTTGGCGCCGTCGGTGACCGAGGTACCGGCATGAGCGCCAACCTTCCGCTGCGCGATGTACAGCTGCCGCCGGCACCGTCGTGGTGGCCGCCGGCCCCCGGCTATCTGATGATCGGCGGCGCGGTGTTGCTGGTGATCCTGGCTCTGGCCCTGCTGTGGTGGAAACGCCGCCGCCGTCGCCAACGCTGGTTGCAGGCGTTCGACCAGGAGCTGGCCGCCACCACCGATGCCACCGCGGAACTGGCGGTGATCGCCGGCCTGCTGCGCCGCGCCGCGCGGCAGGCACAGCCGGGCAGTGAATCCCTGCGCGACGATGCCTGGTGGCAGCGCGTGGATCCGAAGGGCACGTTGCCCGACGCGCGCCGCAGCCTGTTGGCCGAAGGTGCCTATCGCCCCCGCGTGGACGCCAGCGAAGTTGCGGCCGTGCGCAGTTGGGCCCGCGAGCGCTACCTGGCGATGCTGCTGGAGCGCCGCCGATGAACCTGCTGGCGAGTTACTGGCCGTGGCCGGACCTGCAGCTGGCGTGGCCGCTGGCCCTGCTGGCGTTGCCGCTGCCACTGCTGATGCAGTGGTGGAAGCGCCGCGCCGACCCGGGCGCGGCACTGCGCGTACCGTACGCGGCGAGTGAACTGGAAGCGCTGTCCGGTGGTGGCCGCGTCGATGTGTCGTGGCTGCGCACGCTGCTGCTGTGGCTGGGCTGGTGCGCGCTGTGCATCGCGCTCGCGCGCCCGCAGCAGCTAGGTGAGGCCATCACGCCACCGCAGCAGGGGCGGCAGATGATGCTGGCGATGGACGTATCCGGCAGCATGGGCGAGGGCGACATGGTACTGGGGGGGCAGGCGGTGGATCGCCTCACCGCGGCCAAGGCCGTGCTGGCCGACTTCCTGGATCGTCGCGCCGGTGATCGCATCGGCCTGCTGATCTTCGGCGACCGCGCTTATACGCTCACCCCGCTCACTGCCGACCTGGCCAGCGTGCGCGACCAGCTGCGCGACAGCGTGGTCGGCCTGGCTGGCCGCGAGACGGCCATCGGTGATGCCATCGGCCTGGCGGTGAAGCGCCTGCGCAGCCAGCCCGAAGGGCAGCGTGTACTGATCCTGCTGACCGACGGCGTCAGCAATGCCGGCGTGCTCGAACCGCTGCGTGCGGCCGAAGTCGCGCAGGCCGAAGGTGTACGCATCCACACCGTTGCGTTTGGTGGCGATGGCAGCATGCGCTTCCTCGGCATTCCGATTTCCGCTGACCAGGATCCGGTCGACGAGGCGACGTTGAAGAAGATTGCCAGCCTGACCGGCGGCCAGTTCTTCCGCGCACGCGATACCGCGCAGCTGGCCGGCATCTACGCCGAACTGGACCGGCTGGAGCCGATCGCGGCGAAGGGACCGAGCCTGCGCCCGCGTGAGGAACGCTACGCATGGCCGCTGGGCCTGGCGTTGCTGCTGGGCGCATTGGCCTGGGCGTGGCCGGAGCGTCGCCGATGATCGCGTTCGCTTCCCATCTTCCGGACTGGAACGCGCTGCACTTCCTGCGCCCGGAATGGCTGTGGTCATTGCTGGCGCTGCCGGTGATTCTCGCCGTGGCGCTGTACCGGCAGCGGCGCAGCGATGCGTGGCGGCAGGCGGTGGATGCACACCTGTTGCCGCATCTGCTGGCGGCTGGTACGCGCCGTCGCATGCGGCTGCCATTGGCGGTGCTGCTGGGCTGGACGCTGGCATCACTGGCGATGGCGGGACCGAGCTGGCGGCAGCAGGCACAACCGATGTTCCAGCCCAGCGCACCGCTGCTGGTCGTGCTGGATCTGTCCAGCCGCATCACTGCCACCGACCTGCCACCGTCGCGCCTGCTGCAGGCACGGGCCAAGGTCGGCGAGCTCCTGCGCGCACGCAAGGGCGGACAGGTCGGTCTGGTGGTGTACGCCGAAGATGCCTACACCGTGGCGCCGTTGACCGATGACGGCAGCAACGTCGCGCTGTATCTGGATGCCTTGTCGCCGGATGTGATGCCGCGTGATGGCCAGCGTGCCGACCGTGGCATCGACTGGGCCACGCGACTGATGCGGCAGATCGCTGCAGCGCAGGGACAGATCCTGCTGGTCACCGACCAAGCCGATGGCGAAGCTGCATTGGCAGCCGCGCAGGCACGTGGTCTCGGCCTGCAGGTGTCGGTGCTGGGGCTCGGTACACCGGCGGGTGCGGCGTACCGCGATGGCAGTGGGCAGATCCGCCAGGCCGCACTGGATGAGGGCAGCCTGCGTGCCGTTGCCACGGCAGGTGGCGGTCGCTATGCGCGCATTGCCGCCGATGACAGTGACCTGCGTGCGCTGGGCGTGCTCGATGCACGCGAAGGCAGCGCCGCGCAACGGCCGGGCGAAGGCAAGCAATGGCGTGACGAGGGCTTCTGGCTGTTGCCACCGGTGATGCTGCTGGCGCTGCTGGCCTTCCGCCGCCGCGCGGTGCTGGCGGCGGTGCTGGCGGTGGGCCTGTTGCCGTGGATGAGTGATGTGCAGGCGCAGGCGCCTGCCGCGCCCGCTTCGCAGCCGCCGCAGGGCACCCTGTGGAAGCGGGCTGACCAGGTGCAGCACCAGCGACTGGCGGAAGGAGTGCAGGCCTATCGCAATGGCGACTTCGCCAGCGCGCGCAAGCAGTTCGAAGGCATCGACAACGATGCCGGTTGGTACAACCTGGCCAACACGCTGGCGCGCCAGGGCAGCTACGATGAAGCCATCGCCGCCTACGACCGCGCACTGGCGTTGCATCCCGGCATGCCCGATGCGGTGGCCAATCGCGCGGTGGTCGATGCCGCGCGCAAGCGCAAGCAGTCGGGGGGGCAGGGCCAGGACCAGCAGAAGCCGCAGCAGAACGGGCAGCAGAAGCAGCAGAACCCATCGCAGGGCCAGCAGAGCCCGCAAGGCCAGCAGCCGCAGCAGGGCCAGAAGGATCCGGGACAAGGGCAGCCACAGTCGCAGCAGGGCCAGCCCAGGCCGGGTGACGACAGCACGCAATCGAAGTCGCAGTCCGGCGAGCGCAGCCGCGATGGCCAGCAGGCGCCGCCGCAGGTTGAGGATGCCAAGGCCCAGGCACAGGCCGACGAGCAGCAGCGCCAGCGCATGCAGCGGGCGATGCAGCAGGCGCGCGAGGGCGGGGCGGACAAGGACGGCAAGCCGGTGCAGGGCAGTGACGGCCGCACCCCGCGCCAGCGCGAGGAGCAGCAGGCAGTGGAAGCGTGGATGCGGCGTGTTCCGGACGATCCGGGCGCACTGCTGCGGGCCAAGTTCCAGCTGGAAAACGAACGCAGGAAGAGGGAAGGGCGATGACGCGGGCGATCAACATGCATGGGCGCTGGCTACGGCAGGTATTGGCGGCGCTGCTGTTGTGGCTGCCGCTGCTGGCCTGGGCGCAACCGCGGGCCTGGCTTGACCGTGACCGCATTGCGATGGGCGATACGGTCACCCTCAACGTCGAGAGCGACCAGGGCGCGCCGGACTTCACCCTGCTGCGCAACGACTTCGACCTGAGCGGGCAGACCAGCAGCCGCCAGGTGGAGTGGAGCAACGGCAGCATGCAGCAGCGCAATCTGTACGGCGTGGCACTGACGCCACGGCGCAGCGGCGCGCTTGTGATTCCGGGCCTGCAGGTGGGCAGTGCACGTACCGCGCCGCTGACCCTGCATGTGGACGCGGCTGCCGTGGCCGGCCCCGACAGCAATGCAATGGCCTTCATCGAGACGGTTGTCGATGATGAGACGCCCTATGTGCAGCAGAGCGTGGGCGTGGTGGTGCGCCTGTACTTCGCATCTCAGCTGGCGTCGGGCGAGCTGGTGCTGGATACACCGGCCGGTGCGTCACTGCAGCGTGTGGGCGATGACCGTACCGATGTGCGCCAGGTCAACGGCCGCCGTTACAACATGGTCGAGCGCCGCTTCCTGCTGATCCCGGAGCGCAGCGGCCCCCTGCGCCTTGCAGGTGCGCGCTTCAACGGCCGCAGCGCCGGTGGTTTCTTCGATGATTTCTTCGGTGGTGGGGACGGCCGCATGAATGCCACCGGCGCCGACCGCACCCTGCAGGTGCAGGCGCAACCGGCACAGGCGCCGCAGCCATGGTTGCCGCTGCAGAGCCTTCAGCTGCGCTACACCAGTGCGCCGACCAGCGCCCGTACGGGCGAGGCCGCAAATGTAGTGGTCGAGGCGACGGCCGAAGGGGCAACCCGCGCACAGTTCACCGACCTGCCGGTGCCGGATCTGGGCACCCATGCGCAGGTATTCGCCGAACCTGCGCAGTACGAAGAATCGTTCAATGGCAGCACGCCGCGGCTGAAGATCACCCGCCGCTATTCGATCGTGCCGCGCCAGCCCGGCCCGCTGGTGGTGCCGGGGCCGCGCCTGCCATGGTGGGATGTGCGCGCAGGCAAGGCGCAGGAAGCGAAGCTGCCGGATCTGACGCTGACGGTTGCGGCGGGCAATGGGGCTGGTAACACCTCGCCGGCACCGCTGCCGCCAATCGACACCGATGCCGCGCTGCCCGGCAGCAATGGCCAGGACAGCCGCATCGCCGCGACCGATCCGCGCGCCGGTGGCCTGGCCGAGCGTCCGTGGCCGTGGATGGCGGCGGCCATCGGCCTGGCGCTGCTGTGGCTGTTGACCCTGTTGTGGGGCTGGCAGCGTGGCCGCCGCCCGCGTGCAGCGGCGCCGGTAGCCGGCACGCCCTCTGTGCCGACTGTGGCGAGCGGACGTGCCGGCTTGGCCGAACTGCGCCGCACACTGGATGGCGAAGGGTTCGAGCAGGTCGAGGCACAGCTGTGCGCGATGGCCGGCGTCGAACGCATCGAGCAGGTCATCGCACGGTTGGATGACCCGGCCCAGCGCCAGGTGCTGCAGGACCTGCAGCAGGCACGCTGGGGCGGGCAGGGCGATCTGGCATCGCTGCGCGCGCGTCTGCGCGAGGTCTTCCGTGACGGACCGCACTGGTCGACGGCTGCGGGGGCCGCTGACACTGGCCTGGCGCCGCTGTATCCACCGCGGCGAACCTGAACCGGCGCCGCTTGCGGGCTTTGTTAGAGTGCATTCATTTTTCGAGGAAACCCGCGTATGACAGCAGCTGCTGCCGACAAGAAGAAGTTGCCCCTGCATTGGAAGATGGGCATCGGCTTTGCGATCGGCCTGGTCCTGGGACTGATCGTGCACGCCCTGGGTGGCAGCGTCGATGGTCTGCAGGCCGGTGCCAAGTGGGTAATGGACTACGTCACCACCCCGGCCTCGGGCCTGTTCCTCAACCTGATCTTCATGCTGATCGTGCCGCTGATCTTCTCGGCGCTGATCATGGGCGTGTCGGAGATGGGCGACATCCGCGCCCTCGGCCGCATCGGCTGGAAGACCCTGGCCTACACCGTGCTGCTGTCCGGCATCGCCGTGGGCATCGGCCTGGTGCTGGTCAACCTGCTCAAGCCGGGCGCCGGCGTCGATCCGCAGGTCGCTGCCATGATGCTTTCGGAGAACGCCGAGCGCAGCAAGGAAATCGTTGCCGGCATCCATGGCACGCCGAAGGGCATGGACATGCTGCTGTCGATCGTGCCGAGCAACGTGCTGCAGGCCGCGTCGGACAACGGTGCGATCCTGTCGCTGATGTTCTTCGCGCTGATGTTCGGCATCGGCATGGTGCTGACCGACAACGAGAAGGTCGCCCCGCTGCGCCGCGCCATCGAAGGCGTGTTTGAAATCTCGATGACCCTGATCAACCTGGTCATCCGCCTGGCGCCGTACGCCGTGGCCTGCTTCATGTTCAACCTGGCCGCGCTGTTCGGCTTCGAGCTGATCATCCGCCTCGGTGCCTACGTGGGCGTGGTGGTGCTGGCACTGGGCCTGCACATGGTCGTGACCTACGGCACCGCTGTGTGGCTGTCCGGCCGTTCGCCGCTGTCGTTCTTCCGCGATACCCAGGAAGCGACGGTGATGGCGTTCTCCACAGCCTCCAGCAACGCCACCCTGCCGACCGCGCTGCGCGTGGCCGACCAGATGGGCCTGCCGCAGCGCGTGTCGCGCTTCGTGCTGACCGTGGGCGCCACCGCCAACCAGAACGGCACCGCGCTGTTCGAGGGCGTGACGGTGATCTTCCTGGCCCAGTTCTTCGGTGTGGACCTGAGCATCGGCCAGCAGATCATGGTGATGGCGGTCTGCATCCTCGGCGGCATCGGTACCGCCGGCGTGCCGTCGGGCTCGCTGCCGGTGGTGGCGATGATCTGTGCGATGGTCGGCGTCAATCCGCTGGGCATCGGCCTGATCCTGGGCGTGAACCACTTCCTGGACATGTGCCGTACCGCGCTGAACGTGACCGGCGACCTGGCCCTGACCACCCTGGTGGCCAAGGGCGAGTCCCACGACGGCCCGGCACTGACGCCCCACCAGGACTGAGTCCAAGGCCACTGCCGGCGACCTGATCGGGGTCGGATCCCATTCCGCATGGAATGGGATCCGACCCCTTTCGTTTTCCGGTCCGACCTGACCCGGCCCGGCGACTATGGGACAATAGGCCGCCCGCACGTCCGCGGCCGCCTCCCGATTCCGACAGAACCATGACGCAGCCTACCCGTCGCCAGTTGGCCAACGCCATCCGCTTCCTTGCCGCCGATGCGGTTGAAACCGCAAAGTCCGGCCACCCCGGCATGCCCATGGGCATGGCCGACATCGCCGAAGTCCTCTGGAACGACTACCTCCGCCATAACCCGAGCAATCCGCACTGGTTCAACCGCGACCGTTTCGTGCTGTCCAACGGCCACGGTTCGATGCTGCAGTACGCACTGCTGCACCTGAGCGGTTACGACCTGCCGATCGAACAGCTGAAGCTGTTCCGCCAGCTGGGCAGCCACACCGCCGGTCACCCGGAACGCCACGAGACCCCGGGCGTGGAAACCACCACCGGCCCGCTGGGCCAGGGTTTCGCCAATGCCGTGGGCTTCGCCCTGGCCGAGAAGCTGCTGGCACAGCGCTTCAACCGCCCGGAGCTGGAAGTGGTCGACCACCGCACCTGGGTGTTCATGGGCGATGGCTGCCTGATGGAAGGCGTGTCGCATGAAGCGGCGTCGCTGGCCGGTACCTGGGGCCTGCACAAGCTGGTCTGCTTCTGGGACAACAACCACATCTCCATCGACGGCAACGTCGAGGGCTGGTTCACCGACAACACCCCGGAGCGTTTCGAGGCCTATGGCTGGAACGTGGTCCGCGACGTCGACGGCCATGACCCGGAAAGCATCAAGGCCGGCATCGAGGCCGCGCTGTCGCAGAGCGACAAGCCGACCCTGATCTGCTGCCGCACCACCATTGGTTTTGGTTCGCCGAACAAGGCGGGCAAGGAATCCAGCCACGGTGCCCCGCTGGGCAAGGACGAACTGGAAGCCACCCGCAAGCAGCTGGGCTGGGAATACGGTCCGTTCGAGATCCCGCAGGCGATCTACGACGGCTGGCGCGCCAATGGCGCCGGCACCCTGCGCCAGGCCGAGTGGGAACAGCTGTTCGACAAGTACGCCAGCCAGTACCCGGGCGAAGCCGCCGAACTGACCCGTCGCTCGCACGGCGAACTGCCGGCCGACTTCGTGGCCAAGGCCGATGCCTACATCGCCCAGGTCGCCGCTGAAGGCCCGACGATTGCCTCGCGCAAGGCCTCGCAGCTGGCCATCGAAGCCTACGCACCGCTGCTGCCGGAAATCGTCGGTGGCTCGGCCGACCTGGCGCACTCCAACCTGACCCTGTGGAAGGGCAGCAAGTCGGTCGCCAGCGACGACGCCAACGCCAACTACGTGTACTACGGCGTGCGCGAGTTCGGCATGACCGCGATCGCCAATGGCCTGGCCCTGCACGGTGGCTTCATTCCGTTCGATGCCACCTTCCTGGTGTTCAGCGATTACGCCCGCAACGGCGTGCGCATGAGCGCGCTGATCCCGGCCCACGCCATCCACGTCTACACCCACGATTCGATCGGCCTGGGCGAAGACGGCCCGACCCACCAGCCGGTGGAGCACCTGGCCTCGCTGCGCTACATCCCGAACAACGACGTGTGGCGCCCGTGCGATGCGGTCGAGTCGGCAGTGAGCTGGAAGGCCGCGATCACCCGCCAGGACGGCCCGAGCTGCCTGGTGTTCAGCCGCCAGAATCTGCCGCACCAGCCGCGCAACGCCGAGCAGATCGCCCAGATCGAGCGCGGTGGTTACGTGCTGGCCGACGCTGCCGGTACCCCGGACGTGATCCTGATCGCCACCGGTTCGGAAGTCTCGCTGGCCACCGAAGCCAAGGCCCAGCTGGACGCGGCCGGCCTCAAGACCCGCGTGGTCTCGATGCCGTCCACCGACGTGTTCCTGCGCCAGGATGCGGCCTACCGTGAATCGGTGCTGCCGAACGCCGTGCGCAAGCGCGTGGCCGTGGAAGCCGGCGTCACCGGTTTCTGGCGCCAGTTCGTCGGCCTGGACGGTGCCGTGATCGGTATCGACACCTTCGGTGCCTCGGCCCCGGCCGACCAGCTGTACAAGCACTTCGGCATCACCACCGCGCACGTGGTGGAAGCTGCCAAGGCGCTGTAAGCAGCATCGCAGCGTGATGAAGGAAAGGCCGGCGCAAGCCGGCCTTTCTCTTTTTCTGTGGGGCGAAACGAATCGGCCGCCGTGCCAGTAGATCCACGCCAGGCGTGGATGAGCGTTACATCGCGTCGCGCACGTCCATCAGCGCAAACCCAAGCAGGTTCAATCCGCGCCACTGCGCCGGGTTGTGTGCGTCGGCGTGGTCCTTGGCCAGGCCGATGCCCCAGATGAAATCCACCGGGCTGGCTTCGACCAGCACCCAGCCTGCGGTCGCACGCAGGAACGCCCCAAGTTCCGGGTTCTGCGCGAACTTGGCCCTGTTGCCTTCCACCACCAGGTCGTAGCGGGCCTGCGTCCAGCGCGCTTCATCGAAGCCTTCGATCTGGCGGCCGAAAGCCTTGGCCTTGTCCGGCGTGGTGCTGGCGACGATCTTCTCAAGCAGCTCGGTGGCGCCGAACAGACGCGCCTTTCCGGCCATCATGTAGTGCTCGGCGGTGCGGTAGTGCACGCCATCGATCTCGAAGCCGGCGTCATACCACTGGCTGAAACAGGACGCAGAAACTCCGCTGCGCGGCGGCTGGTGGCCCCAGAAGCAGAGGTAACGCAGGTCTTCGCCTGCAGCCTCGCGCTGCTGCAGATCATGCAGGAAACGGGAATCATCGTTCATCGCCACAGGATAGCGTGCCGCCGTGCCCTGGTAGGTGCCAACCTTGGTTGGCACTGATGCTTTTTCGCCGGGCATGGCCTGGCGCTACCGCACGCGTGATTACGCAGTACGCGCCAGCGCCAGCCGCAGCAGGCGCGCGTCCAGGCGCTCGGCGAAATCCTTCGGCGCCTGCAGGCCCATGCGCTGCAGGTACACCGCGTCGCCGTCGCCGGCCGGTTGCCGCAGCGCTGCCCAGACCGTACGCAGCTTGTCGCTACGGGTCTGCGTGTTGGCCTTCAGCCAACCCAGCGCCTTCACCAGCACCTGTTCGATCTCGTTGAAATCGCTGCCGAGCGGATAGTCGGGCAGGCTGCCATCGGCACGGAACGGTGCCAGTGCGGCGGCCAATGCCTGCGGCGTGTTTCGCTGCAGGCGCTCGGGATCCGGCTGGGTGCTCTTCAACAGCTTGCGTGCAGCCTGCGCCTGTTGCAGCAGGCCGCCCTGGAACGGCGCCTCGGTGATCGCGGCCATCGCCTGCACGCAGTCCTCGTCGGTCAGCCCGCGCAGATCGGCGATGCCGTACTCGTTGAGGTAGATGTCGCGCAGGTGGCGCGGGATGGTGGTGTGGCCGTAGTTCCAGCGCACGTTGGATTCGCGCCGGCCCTTGTCATCGCGTGCGGCGCGGAACATCAGCACGCTGCGCGCTTCGGGCAGGGCATGCGCCATCGCCACGAAGTTGTACTGGCCGCCCACACCGGACACCACGCGGCCATCGTCCAGCGCATCGGAGACGGCCGCGCCCAGCGCGGTGGCCATCATGCACGAGTTGAAGAAGCGCGCATGGCGGCGTTGCAGGCGCTCCAGCGTCTCGTTGCCGCCGTACAGCTGGTTGATCTCGCTGATGCGGCGCATGCCGATCGCGCGGCACTCGTCTTCCGGCAGCGTGCGCAGCCACTCGTAGAACTCCGGCGAGCCCAGGTAGAACGCGCCGTGCAGGTACTCGCCCTCGGCCGCCAGGGTGGCGTGGTCGATCGACAACGTGCTGCCGTTCTCGATGCGCTGCATCAGCGCCAGGTCGTCATGCACCTTGCGCTTGATCACCCCGGTCTGCACCAGCCGCCGGAAGCCTTCGTTGAGCATTTCGCTGCAGCCATACAGGCCTACCTCGAACGGATCCAGCCCACCGATCTCCTGCACCAGCGGGTGGCTGGCCAGCTGGGGATCCAGCGCGTGCAGCACGCGGCGGTAGCGCGCGTTGTCGGTGTGGCGCAGCACCAGCGCATGGCTCAGTGCATCGGCCAGCGTGCCGATGCCGATCTGCAGGGTGCCGCCGTCGCGTACCAGCGTGCTGGCATACAGGCCGATGGCGTAGTCGGCATCGCCGACCGGCTGCCGCGGCAGCCCGAACAGCGCCGGGTACGGCGGCGGCGGGGTGATCACCAGATCGAAGAACGACACATCGACCGTGGCCGAGCCGCCCAGGTAGGGCAGCTGCGGGTCGATCTCGGCGATCAGCAGGGGGCGCGGCAGGCCACGGGCTGCGATGGCATCGAGCGTGTCCTGGGTGATGTCGTTGTTGCACGACAGCGACAGCCGGCGATCATCCGGCCGCATCGCCACCTTCTGCACGATCACCTGCGGCGCGCGCTGGGCGACCGCATCGGCGGCGTGGGTGTAGTTCAGGCTGGTATAGCTGGACTGCGCCTGGCGCGAACCGAGCAGCGCACCGGACTGCATGTAGAACTCCTCCACCTGCACATGTGCCGGCAGCGCGTCGCGCGCAATCGCGTCGGCATAGGCCAGGCGCGGGAAATCGTCGCCGAAGTGACGCTGCGCGAACGGTGCCATGAAGCGCGCCTCCAGGCCGGTGCCGCGCGCTTTCGGCGGGTTCAACGACAGCGCGGTATACAACTGCAGCGGCCGCGACGGGTCGTGCTCGACGCGCGCATACAGGGCATTGAGCAGCCGGTGCGGCTTGCCCAGCGCCAGCGGTGCCCCGATCCGCAACGGCCCGTCCACGCGCGCAAACAACCAGTCGACAGCGGCGTCCAGGTCGGTGAGGTGTTCGGTCATGCGGGGCGGTCCTGCGTGTGGGGGAGTGCTGGCATTACAGCATGTCGGGCTTGAACCGCCGTCGACGCGAGACTTCGGCGCCGGCCACCATGAACTGCCCATCGCCGCGGTAGTGCACCGTGCGCGGCAGCTTCGGCCGTGGTGCCACGTGTGCGCGCACGATTTCCCAGATGAACAGGTTGTTCGATGCCACCTGGCTGTCGTCGTACAAGCGGCATTCGAAGTTCGAGTGGCATTGCCCGACCAGCGGCGCGCCGACCTCGCGTGCGGGCAGCGCGTCGAGCCTGAACCGGGCGAACTTGTCGACCTCGCGGCCGCTGCAGTTGCCAATGTCCACCACGGTATCGAGCAGCTCCACGCCGGGTACGTTGATCACGCACTCGCCACTGCCGACGGCCAGGCCGTGGCTGTGGTTTTCATTCCACAGGTAGGTGGCGACCAGGGAAGGCGAGAAGCCCATCACCATGTGCCAGCCCATCGTCATCAGGTTGCGCTGGCCCTGCCACGCGGTACTGACCAGCACGATCGGGCCGGGTTCGAGGAAGCGGCGTGCCTGCTCGACCGGGAAGTCCTTCTTGGGCAGCGCTTTCATCCGATGCCAGGGGTGGGAGGAACCGATGCTGGCGCAGCCGGGATGAACCCGGAGTCGAGGGGCTTGACAGCCAGGTCGATTACGCGCGTAATCAGATCGTCGATTACGGATGTAAACCATGACCCCGATCAGCGAAGCCGAAGCCGTTGTGATGGAGGTGCTGTGGCAGCAGGCGCCACGTAGTGCCGATGACGTGGTGGCCGCGCTGGCCCATCGCGACTGGGCCGAGCCGACCATCAAGACCCTGCTCAACCGCCTGCTGACCAAGGGCGCGATTGCCGCCGAGCGCGATGGACGGCGCTACCTGTACCGGCCGCTGCTGCAGCGCCAGACCTGGGTGGAGGCGCAGAGCCAGGACTTCATCGGACGCGTCTTCGAGGGCCGCGTGGCGCCACTGGTGGCGCACTTCAGCGAACGTGGGCAGCTGAGCGCGGAGGACATTGCCGAACTGAAGAAGCTGATCCAGGAGCTGGACCATGACTGAGCTGCTCGACGGACTGTGGCGGGCCAGCCTGTGGCTGGCGGTGGGCGTGCTGCTGCTGGCGGCGCTGCGACCGCTGCTGGTGAGCCTGGGCGGCGCCGGGCTGGCCTATCGCAGCTGGTGGCTGCTGCCGTTGCTGCTGATGACCTTGCTGCTGCCATTGCCACAGGCTGCGGTGTTGCAGCACGTGCCGACAGTGCCGCTGAAAGTGGTGCCGGGGGCCGTGGATGGACTGACCGGGCAGTCGCTGCCGTGGGCTCTGCTGTTGCTGCTGGCATGGGCGCTGGGCACGGGCATCTGCCTGCTGCGCGACCTGCGTGCGCAGCGCCGTTTCGAACGCAGCATGGGCCCACTGCGTGCGCGTGCCGATGGCAGCTGGCAGGCAAGTGGCGATCCCGGGCTGCCGGCGCTGGTCGGCCTGTGGCGGCCGCGCATCGTGGTCGGCCCGGCATTCGACCAGCAGTTCACCGCACAGGAGCAGAACCTGATCCTGCAGCACGAGCGCAGCCATCGCCGCCATGGCGACCACTGGGCCAACGGCGCGTTGCTGCTGGTGCGCGCGGTGTTCTGGTTCCACCCGCTGCTGCCGTGGGCCGCGCGCCGCTTCCTGCGCGACCAGGAACTGGCCTGCGATGCCCGCACCATCGGCCCGCAGCCTGCGCTGCGTGGCCTCTATGCCAGCACGCTGCTGAAGGCGCAGCTGGTCCACCCGGTTGCGCCAGCGGTCTGCCATTGGCGCAGCCAACCCGTGTTGAAGGAGCGTATCGCCATGTTGAAGCAGTCCAAGCGGAAGGCATTGCCGTGGGTGTCGGGGCAGGTGCTGGTGGTCGGGTTGTGCGTGGGAATGGGCGCGGTGGCGTGGGCCAGCCAGGGCGGTGCGGCCGGTGGCACCCGCATCGGTGTCGAGCCGTTCGAACATGCGCAGGAAGATGCGGCCAGGGCGGGGTTGGACCGTCCCATCCAGGTGGACAAGATGCCGCCGCCGTCCTATCCGAAGTCGGCTGTCGAGCAGCGGCAGGTAGGCGTGGTCAATCTGCGCATCGAAGTGGATGCACAGGGCCATCCGACCGATGTGCAGGTGCTCAGTGCGACCAATCCGGGGGTGTTCGACGCCGTCTCCATCGCTGCCGCGCGCAGCTGGAGCTATCGCCCGGCGGTGAAGAACGGCAAGCCGGTGGCCGGTGCCGTACGCGTCCCGATCACCTACGCCATGGATGAGACCGAGGAGGCGAAGTGAAGCGGGCGCCGCTGCTGATGATGGCGGCGCTGCTGGTGGGGTGTGCAACCCAGGATCGCCTGACCACCGTTGATACCCGCAGCGAGAATGTCGGTCACCAGCGCCTGCGGCCCGATGCAGGAGGAGGCGCCGGCCAGATCCAGCCTTACGCGCTGGCCGCCAGCGAAGGCTACCGCATGCCGCAGCTGCATACGGCACCGGACCCGGTAGTGGGCGGGCGCGATCCACGCACCTCGCTGCCGCCGACCACGGTCTGCCTGCAGGTGGTGGTGGACGCGCAGGGCCGCGTTGAGCGCAGCATGCCGCTGACCGACCGCAGCGAATGCAGTGCGGGTGGCGCGCCGGAGAATGCGCCCTTGCTGCAGGCCGCGCAGGAGGCGATTGCGATGTGGAAGTACTCGTCCGCCGCGGTCTGCCACTTCGCAGCAGGCAAGGTGCCGGCCGATCGCGGCGACTGCCGCAGCGCCGAGCGGGTTGAGCCGGTGGCCGTCACCCTGCAGTACGCCTTCACCTTCGAGGTCGTGAAGGGCCAGCATGTGGTGCGTACGCAGGGGCGGTAGTGCCCGGCCATGCGCGGCCAGGCAGGCGCCGTCGCCCGCGCAGGCGTACAGTGCGGGCGATACGGCAACGGAAGCTGGGGATGAAGATCTGGACAATCATGCTGGCCGGGCTTTCCTGCGTACTGGCCGGTTGCACGCCGCATGGGCAGGACAACCATGACCTGGACGCGTATCGAAACGGTCCGCCGGCCTGCTCGGCCGGCAGCTACCTGGCAGCGCTGGGCGAGCCCGCACGCGCGGCGTATCTGCGGGGAGCGCTGCAGGTCCGCCCGCGATCGCCCTGCATCGCCGAACTGCTCGCCGCCCAGCCGCCGGCCTTCCTGCTGATTGCACGGCAGGCGATCCTCGATGGGGGAGAGCGCGGTGATCTTTCGCTTCTGGTCGGCGCGGTGGCAATGAAGGTCGATCGCGGCGAAATCACCGCTGCACAGGTGGATGCGCTGCAGTTGCAGGCGGCCTGTGCCGATTCACCGGAAGCGCCGGTGCAGTGCGCGGAACAGCTGCAGCGCCTGCGGCAGGCCTTGCAGGAACTGAAGGACCCTTCCTCGCGTGTACTGACGCAGACGTCGAAGGTAAGCCTGTCGGACGCGTCTCCGACCAGGCAGGTGGAAGCCACGCTTGCCATGCGCACGGCCGATGCACCGGCCGCAAGCGGTGTTGCGTGCGGCGGGACCACCTCGCCCTGCCGCGAGGTCACGCATCTGGAACTGCGCGTGGACGGCCAGCCGGTTCCCGTGGCGTACTCGGTGTACCGCGATCTCTTTGATCTGCATCGCGGAACCCTGAAGGCGGATGCTGGCGGCGGTGTGCTGGACCTGCAGGGCGGCGACACGTCGGAGAGTTACAACGTGCGTATCCGCTTCGATGCGCAGCACGTGCTGTCACGGCAGATGTATGTGGGCACGGCGCAGGATGACCTGCTGCAGGAAACCGTCTATCACGAGGTGATCTACGAATGATCAGAGCGCTCGGTACCATCGTCCTGGTGTACCTGGGGCTGCATATGACGCCTTGCCTGGCCATGGAGCGGGACCAGGGCGCCGATATGGTGGTCATCGCAACCCGGTTCATCGCCGTCCACGACGCGCGTGCTGACACAGCGCGCAATGCAGACGAACCCTTCATCGAAGACCGTGTGATCCCTGCCGTACACGCGATGGTGGAACGCGATGGTGGTCGACTGACGCGGGCGCAGCTGCAGGCACTGATCGATTTCATGATCGTGGCCGATGGCATGGCCAGTGAAGAAATCAGCGGGATGGCTGCGACGCTCTACCGCAGGCAGGGGCCTGCAGTGTGCACCTTGCTGAAGAACACGCCGGCAACCGGCCGCAGCGTCGTCATTGCGCGCATTCGCAGTGGCATTGCGCCCACTGCTGCACAGAACAGCCCTGCAGTGTGCGGGTGATGTCCGGCTCCGGGGCGAGGGCTTACGCCCCGCCCTGGATGTTGGCCTTCACCGCCGGCTGCATCAGCGCCGGCTCGGCCAGCGTCGCATCGCGGGCCTGGCGCACGCTCACGAACTCCGCCTCGGCCACGCCGTCATGCACGTGGATGTTGTGCGCGCGCTGTTCGCCGATGGTGGTTTCGTTGGCGAAATCACGACCGCCCGGACCGTAGTCGTGGCAGACGAATACGCGGGTCGCATCGGGCAGGGCCAGCAGGCGCTGGATCGAACGGTACAGCTGCGCGGCATCGCCGCCCGGGAAGTCGCAGCGGGCGGTGCCGCCGTCGGGCATGAACAGCGAGTCGCCGGTGAACAGTGCATCGCCGATCAGGTAGGCGATGCTGTCGCTGGTGTGGCCGGGCACGGCGATCACCTGGCCATGCAGCTCGCCAACGGCAAAGCTTTCGCCATCGCTGAACAGGTGGTCGAAGATTTCATCCGCAGCAGGAAGCTGCAGGCCATAGCGCGGTGCAAACGTCGCCTGCACCGCACGGATGCCTTCGCCGATGGCGAGCGTGGCCTGCGGGAAGCGCTGCTTGAGCCGACGCCCCGCCGACACATGGTCGGCGTGGGCGTGGGTTTCCAGCAGCCAGCGCAGCTGCAGGCCCTGCTGTTCGATGGCCTGCAGCACTTCGCGCAGCGGTGACTCGCTGCTGGCGTCGGTGTCCGGGTCGTAGTCCAGGACCGGGTCGATCAGCGCCGCCTCGCCGCTGGCCGGGTCGCTGGCCAGGTAGCTGAAGGTATTGCTGTCACGGTGGAAGAACGACTGCACCTGGACTGACATTGGAACGCTCCTCAGCGCGTGCCGAGCACGCGGTTCAGCAACTGCGCCAGGTTCTCGCCGGCCAGTCGCAGCTGCGCTTCGGCCAGCGGCCGGTAGCGCTCGGTGTATTCATCACCGATTTTACGCGTGGCCGGATAAACGCCAGCTTGCGTGGAAATGCGGCAGCTGGCCTCGGCCCAGGTCTGCGGGTCGCGTTGCGGGTTGGACTGGCGCGCCAGCTTCGGCGCGCGCTGGCTCTGCAGCAGCGGCAGGTAGCCGGCATCGTCCAGCTTGCGGGTGTTGAGCATGCCGCTGTCCCACAGCGAGTGCAGGTTGGTGCCGCGGTTGCCGAACTGCAGCTGGAAATCGTTGCCGCCCTTGTCGTGGGCGTAGCCGGCGTGCATCGGCTGGTGGATGTCACCCACCAGGTGCACGACGAACTTCAGCGCCTGCAGGCGCTCGCCGTCGGTCAGGTTGCGGTCGCCGAGGATGGCGCTCTGTGCTTTCAGCGCCTCGACAATGCAGTTGCCGCTCTTGCAGTGCTTCGGTGCTTCGTAATGGCAGTTGTCTTCGGCGATGTTGACGTAGTGCCAACCGGCCGAGCGACGGCCCAGGCCGGGGTCCTTGGCGCGCAGCTGGTCGGCCCAGGGCGCGATACTGGCCAGGGTGGCGTCTGGCTCGGTGGCCAGCAGGCGGTCCACTTCGGCGCGGGCGGTGGGATTGAGGCGGGCGTCGGCGACTTCGGCGACAAGGCGGTGGCCTTGTGCGCCCCAGGCATGGGCCGGGGCGGAAGCGGACAGCAGGGCCGGCGCCAGGGCGGCGGCGAGGAACAGGGAGTGCAGGGCTTTCATGCGTACATTCTAGCGGTGTGGGGCTGGCACGGGCTTTACCGGGCCGGGTGTTCGCCACACGGTCTTGATGCATCGGCCGCTAGGGTGACCCGGGCACACGCGGGGGAGGGGCTGATGGCGATCACGGACAGGCGCATCATGGTCGGTCATCCGGATGACGGCGGATTTGCCGACGCGTTCAATGCCCAGGTGGTCTGGCGCATGCGCTGGGCCTGCGCCGTGGCCGGCGCGTTCTCGCTGGGCTTTGCCGTGCTCGATACCTACTGGTTGCCGCCGGACGTGCACGCGCCGGTGCTGCGCTGGCGGCTGGGCGTTCTGCTGCCGGCACTGCTGCTGGGCGTCGCGCTGACCTTCGTGCCGGTGCTGCGGCGCCATCTGCAGTGGCTGGGCGGCAGCGTCGTGCTGGTCAGCGGGCTGGCGCTGGTGACCATGATCTGGACCGCGCACCGTGCCGGCGTGAACTACCCCTACGAAGGCATCAGCCTGTTCCTGTTGCTGAACTACTTCCTGTGCGGGCTGCGTTTCGGGGTGGCGACGCTGACCGGAACCCTGATCGCGCTGGCGTTCGTGCTGGCCGAGCTGCAGGTGGGCCGGCACTGGGCGCAGATGCTGCAGAGCGTGATGTTCGTGCTGGCCAGCAACCTGGCCGGCATTGTCGGCAGCTACATTTCCGAACGGCAGGCGCGTGCTACGTGGCGGGCCGAGCAGCGCCTGGATGCATTGGCCAACCATGATGGGCTGACCGGACTGCTGAACCGGCGCGCCTTCGATCGCCAGGCCAACCAGATCTTCCAGCGCTATCTGCGTACGTCGCATGCGCGTGGCGCACTGCGCATCGCCATGATCGATATCGACTACTTCAAGCGCTACAACGACCACCACGGCCATCCCGCCGGTGACACCGTGCTGCATGCGGTGGCGACGACCCTGGCTGCTCAGCTGCGTGGTAGCGACTCGGTGGTGGCACGCTACGGCGGCGAAGAGTTCGTGGCGCTGGGGCACTGGGCGCCGGGGCAACCGGAATCAGCGCCGTTCGAGCAGCTTCGGCAACAGGTGCAGGCGCTGGCGATCGCGCATGCCGATTCGGATGCGGCCCCGGTGGTGAGCGTGAGCATCGGCGTGGCACGCTGGCATGACGATGGTGGCGATACGCTGGAACAGGCATTGGCGCGTGCCGATGCGGCGCTGTACCGCGCCAAGGAAAGCGGCCGCAACCGGGTGGAAGTGGCGCCGGATCAGTAGATCCACGCTATGCGTGGATGTGCCCTGACCAATATCGAAACCCTCGATTTCACGGGGTGAGGCGGTAAAGCTCGAGAGGTATCGTGTCTATGGCGACACCGATCTCGTTTGTTCCAGTACCAACTCGTCGCCACTGACCTGATTCGAAGTCGAGCTTTTCAACGTTCTGCCACCATTTGTTGAGGCCGATACGCCCGGTAGCTGTCTGTCTGGGTGCACGAGAGGCAACGACAAGGTAGGCGATTGAAAGATCATCGTTCCCGTATTCGCCGACAAGAAACGAAGGATTGGACAGCCATCCTGAAATCTGACCAGATGGGACTCCCAGTTTGTTGTCCGCAAAGCCAAGGTACCTGACGCTGTTCAATGTGGATTGAACCTGCCTGGTCACGCCAAAAGTGCTTTGCTGGTCCGACAAGAGATTTCGCGGATTGTTCTGCTTGTCGAGCATTCCGAGCAAGTTACCGCCATTTGGCATGCCAGTCGTATTGCTGGCATCGTGGCTGATGAAGTTCGAAAAGCCTCTCATCCCGAACGCAAAAGCCCAGCCTGTGAACCATCTCAGGTCGTGAAAGCTGGCGTATTCAAACGGATCCTGACTCAGCGATGGGTGGGCAGACTGTACGTTCTGAAGATAGGCGATGGATGTCTGGCCCCTGGATCTTGCGAGGTTCGAAATAATCGACATATTTTCGGAGAGCAAGAGATCTCTTGCCGTCGGGCACTTCCTGAGTGATGGGCTGAACGGGTAAATGTCGAACGACAAATAGTCTGGGCGCACTTCATCAGATAGCCGACGTGCAAACTCGGAATAGCGAGCCACCATACTCACTGTTTTTTCTGGCTGAGATATGTTTGCTGTGGTGCAATCGACGCCATACTCCGTGGGCTGCATGGCGCCCGCATGGTCAGAACCTGCATAAGCGCCGGCATTGGCGTGAAGTGGGAACAAATTGATAAAGATCTTCATGCCGGCCAAGCGAGGCTCGGCTTTCACGCACTGACTCATTTCTGCGAGAGGCGAAATGTCCATCTCTGGCGGTTCGTCCTTGAAGTGAAGTCCTGCAAAGCTCTTGCCAAATTCAGCGCGAAGTTTGACCAAGACTGGATCAATTCGTTCGTCTGTGTATTTTTGGCAGTTGAATTTCCCTGTCTGGGTTGCAGCTTCGAAGGTCCAGCGCTCATACGTATAGAACTCAAGACCTCGTGCACTGATCGGAGCTGCAATGACTCTCAGCTGGTCCAAGGTTGCCGACGGCACGAGGAAGCGCGTCACGCCAACTGCCGCAAGCTGCTTGATCACATTTTCAGCAATGACGGGATCTTCCAGATAGCAATCTGGGGAAAAATCATCACATGCCCCGCCAGACATCATGACAAACGTACCGTCTGCAACGGTCGTTGCTAGGGCCGCAGGTGATCCAAGCAGAAGTGCGAGTGCGAGCCAGATACCCTTCATGATCGAGTCCGTTCTTTTCAGGGGTTTGAGTGTGCCATCTCTAGGCGATGGTCGCAGTCAATTTGTTCTGACACGGCATTTCCATAGCCAGCTGGCGTCGTCCCCAAAAAAGCCCCGGCAATGACCGGGGCAACATGCTGCGAGGGTATTGCGTGTGGCGGGCGAGCGGGGGCCGAAGCCCCCGCCCCCAGCACACGCTTAGAACTTGAAGACGTACGACGCACCGTAGACCAGCGGATCGATGTTGACCGTGCCGATCTTCTCGCCATTCAGCTTCACCTTGCTGTCGATGTCGATCCAGCGCATGTCCACGCGCAGGGCGCCCTTCTCGCCGATCGCGAAGTCGATGCCCGCATGCGCGGCCAGGCCCCACGAATCCTGCAGCTTCAGTTTGCTGCCGGCCAGCGCACCGGTGGTGTCTTCGCTGAAGAAGGTCGTGTAGTTCACGCCTGCGCCGACGAACGGCGAGACCTTGCCCTTGCTGTTGAAGTGGTACTGCAGGGTCACCACCGGCGGCAGCTGCTTGGTGCTGCCCACGCGGCCCAGGCCGTTGATGTTGATGTCGTGCTTGAACGGCAGCGCGGCCAGTACTTCGATGCCCAGGTTGTCGGCGATGAAGTACTCGCCGGTGATGGTCGGCTTGATGTCGTTGTCGACGTCGACCTTCAGGGTGTGGCCGGCCAGCCAGCCGTTGTTCGACTTCGGCGCCACCTGGTGGATGCCGGCCGAGACGGTCCAGTCACCCTTGGACTGGGCCATGGCCGGGGTGGCGGCGAGGGACAGGGCGGCGGCCAGGCCGGCCAGGATCAGGGGGGAGGTCTTGCGCATGGGGGTGATCTCGTTGCTGGGTGGATGGCGACAGTCTCGGCCTCACGCCGCGCTAACGCTTTGATCCGGATCAAATCCTGTCCGCCGGCCCTCTGGCCCGGGGGCTGGCCCACGGTGGCCAGCCCCGGTTTGCTAGACTTGTGGGCCCTATCCATCCCGCCGCACCCGTCGCGGCCGCAGGAGCTTGAGAACATGGCAATCAAGGTTGGTATCAACGGTTTCGGTCGCATCGGGCGTAACGTCCTGCGCTCGGCGGTGCTGAACTTCGGCGACGACATCGAAATCGTGGCCATCAACGATCTGCTGGAGCCGGACTACCTGGCGTACATGCTCAAGTACGACTCCGTGCACGGCCGCTTCAAGGCCGACGTGGCGGTGCAGGGCAACGACCTGCTGGTCAACGGCAAGAAGATCCGCCTGACCCAGGAACGCGACCCGGCCAACCTGAAGTGGGATGAAGTCGGCGCCGACGTGGTGCTGGAAGCCACCGGCCTGTTCCTGACCAAGGAAACCGCGCAGAAGCACATCGATGCGGGCGCGAAGAAGGTCATCATGTCGGCCCCGTCGAAGGACGACACGCCGATGTTCGTCTACGGCGTGAACGACAAGACCTACGCCGGCCAGGCGATCATCTCCAACGCCTCGTGCACCACCAACTGCCTGGCGCCGCTGGCCAAGGTCATCAATGACAAGTGGGGCATCAAGCGCGGCCTGATGACCACCGTGCATGCGGCCACCGCCACCCAGAAGACCGTCGATGGCCCGTCCAACAAGGACTGGCGCGGTGGCCGTGGCATCCTGGAAAACATCATTCCGTCGTCCACCGGTGCGGCCAAGGCCGTCGGCGTGGTCATTCCGGAACTGAACAAGAAGCTGACCGGCATGAGCTTCCGCGTCCCGACCTCGGACGTGTCGGTGGTCGACCTGACCGTCGAGCTGGAAAAGGAAGCCACCTACGCCGAGATCTGCGCCGAAGTGAAGGCACAGAGCGAAGGCGCGCTGAAGGGCATCCTGGGCTACACCGAAGACAAGGTGGTGGCCACCGATTTCCGCGGCGAGACCTGCACCTCGGTGTTCGACGCCGACGCCGGCATCGCCCTGGACGGCACCTTCGTCAAGCTGGTCACCTGGTACGACAACGAGTGGGGCTACTCGAACAAGTGCCTGGAAATGGCCAAGGTCATCGCCGCCAAGTAAGGCCGGCGAAGATCGCATACGGACCCCGGCCTGGCCGGGGTTCGTCGTTTATGGGGCCAGCCCTGTCGTAGCATGGGCCGGTCGACCGCTGCCGCTGGGGCGCGGGAACGCAATGGAAGCACGCAATGGAAGCTCTGATCGCCCTGGTCGTACTGGTCCTGCTGGCCATCCCGCTGCTGCTGGTGGTGGCACTGGTGATGATCGCCGGCCTGCGCCGCCGCGTGGCCGCACTGGAAAGCGCAATGGCCGCCGCGCCTGCCACCGGCAGGCCTGCCGCCGCCGCGCCTGCGCCTGAACGGCCTGTGGTCACGCCCTCGGCCGGCGCCGATCCGCCGTTCCTGCGGCCGGTCGCTGCGGCTGTGCCGCCCTCACCTGAGCCCCCGCAGCCGCCAGTGCGAGAGGCTGCGTCCACTGATGAGGCGCCTGCCCCTCGTCCTGCTGCGCCACCGCCGGTGCCGGTGCTGCCGCCGTTGCCGCCAGAACCGGTGTTGCCGAATTTCATCGAACGCGGCATCGGTGCGATCAAGCGCTGGTTCACCGAGGGCAACGTGCCGGTCAAGATCGGCATGCTGGTGCTGCTGGCCGGTGTCGCCGCGCTGCTGAAGTACGTCAGTGACCAGGGCTGGCTGGTGCTGCCGATCGAACTGCGCCTGGCCGGGGTCACCGTGGGCGCGCTGGGGCTGCTGGCCTTCGGCTGGCACCAGCGCGAACGCAGGCGCATGTTCGCGCTTGCGCTGCAGGGCGGTGCCATCGGCGTGCTGCTGCTGACCATCTTCGCCGCCTTCAAGCGATTCGAACTGGTCACCCCGGGCTTTGCCTTCGTCAGCTCGATCGCGCTGGTGGCAGGCCTGTGCGTGCTGGCGGTGGTACAGAACTCGCGCACCCTGGCGGTGCTGGGCATCCTGGCCGGCTTCATGGCGCCGTTGTGGCTGTCCACCGGCAGCGGCAACCACGTGGGGTTGTTCAGCTACTACGCGGTCCTCAACGCCGGCATCTTCGCCATCGCCTGGTTCCGCCCGTGGCGCGCGCTGAACCTGCTGGGCTTTGCCTTCACCTTCGGCATCGGTACGTTCTGGGGCGTGCTGCAGTACGCCCCGGACAAGTTCAGCAGTACCGAACCGTTCCTGCTGCTGTTCTTTGCCTTCTACCTGCTGATCCCGCTGCTGTACGCACGCCGGCAGCCGGCCGGCCGCCGCGACCTGGTCGATGGCAGCCTGGTGTTCGGTACGCCGCTGGTCGCGTTCTCGCTGCAGGCGGGCATGCTGCATGAGCAGCCGATGACGCTGGCACTGTGCGCGCTGGGCCTGGCCGCGATCTACGCGGTGCTGGCGTGGGCGTTGATCCGGCGTGCGTCGTACACCGTGCTGGCACAGTCGCACGCGGTGCTGGCGGTGGGCTTTGCCACGCTGGCAGTGCCGCTGGCGCTGTCGGCACGCGCCACGGGTGCCGTGTTCGCGCTGGAAGGCGCTGGCCTGGCCTGGCTGGGCCTGCGCCAGAAGCGCTGGCTGCCGCAGGTGTCTGGCGCGTTGCTGCAGATGGGCGCCGCGTTCGCCTTCGTGGCCGGCGCCGATCATTGGCTTGAAGATGCCCGCTTCCTGCTCAACCCGACTGCCATCGGCGCGCTGCTGCTGGCGCTGGCAGGTTTCGCCTCCGCCTGGAGCTACCAGCGCCGGCCGCGCCATGAGGTCGCACTGGTCTACTACCTGTGGGGCCTGCTGTGGTGGCTGGGCGGCCTGGTGCACGAGATCACCCGCTTCTTCCCGTACCGTATCGAAGTGGATGCGCTGCTGGTGCTGGCTGCGGTCACCGCATGGCTGGCGGCCGAAACGCAGCGCCACCAGCCAGCACGCGCACTGGGCGTGACCTCGCTGGCGATGCTGGCGCTGGGCTTCCCGCTGGCGCTGATGCAGAGCGACGCGCACCACCAGCCGTTCGCCGGCTACGGCGCGTTGGCCTGGGCGGTATTCGCCGTGCTCGGTGTGCGCACACTGCTGTGCCTGCGCCAGGGCGGTGACAGCGTGGCGCGCATCGCGCAGTTCCTGTGGTGGCTGCTGTGGCCCTCGCTGCTTTCGCTGCTGGCCCTGTGGGGCGGTGGCGAGGCAGGTCTGGCGCAGGGTTGGACGACGCTGCTGGTCACGCTGCCGTGGCTGCTGATGGCGGCGCTGTCGCTGTGGCGCTGGAATACGCTGCGCTGGCCGCTGGGTGAAGCGTTCGACCGCGTGCGCACGCCGCTGCAGTGCGTGCTGTTCGGCCTGCTGTCGATCGGCTGGCTGCTGGGCCAGCTGTTGCCGGGCGATGCTTCCCCGCTGCTGTGGCTGCCGGTGCTGAACCCGGCCGAGATCGGACAGTGGCTGAGCCTGTTGCTGCTCGCGCGCTGGCTGTACAGCGATCAGGCGCCGAAGGCCCTGCTGGGTATCCGCATGCCGCTGCTGTCACTGGCAACGTTCGTTGCGCTGACCAGCGTGGTGCTGCATGGCGTGCACCAGTGGGGCGGCCTGTCGTGGAACGCGTCGATGATGCGCTTCAGCCTGGCGCAGACCAGCTTGACCGTGCTGTGGAGCGTGCTCGGCGTGATCGCCTGGGTATGGGGTTCGCGCCGCGGCCAGCGTGTGTTGTGGATGGTCGGTGCCGTGCTGATGGGCGTGGTGCTGGCCAAGCTGGTCATTGTCGATCGCCAGCACCTTGGCAACCTGCTGGGCATCGCATCGTTCATCGCCTACGGCCTGCTGTGCACCGTCGTGGGTTATCTGGCACCGGCACCGCCCAGCGCGGCGCCGACCGTGGAGGAAAAACAATGAAGACGTGGAGCAGGGCGCTGCTGCCGGCGATGTTCGGCCTGCTGGCCGCCGTCGCGGCACAAGCCGCCGATTACCGTACGCAGTACGCCGAACAGTGGCCGCTGACCTTGTCCAGCGCGCAGTCCGGTGCCTATCGCGTCGTGCTGGAGCCGGCGATCTACCGTCGCGCCGGTACCGCGGACCTGAGCGATCTGCAGGTGTTCAATGCCGCAGGCCAATCGCTGCCGTCCGCCTTGCTGGCGCCCGATCAGCCGCTGGCGCAGCCACCGGTGCAGCGTGAACTGCCCTGGTTCGCACTGCCGCCGCTGGCCGAAGCGCAGCGCAACGATCTGCAGTTGCTGACCGAGCGCGATACCGATGGCCGCGTGCGTCGCGTCGAGGCACGCGTGAGTGGCGGTGCGGCGGCGAGCGGGCAGGGTGGCTGGCTGATCGACGCCAGCGTGCTCGGCCAGCAGCCGGTGGCGGCGCTGGTACTGGATTGGGCTGACAGCGGACAGCCGCTGCAGGCACAGGTGCAGCTGGATGCCAGCGACGACCTGCAGCACTGGCGTCCGATCGGGCGTGATATCCCGCTGGTCGACCTGCAGCGTGCTGGCAAGCGCCTGCTGCAGCGCCGCCTGCAGGTGGACGGCGAGGCGCGCTACCTGCGCGTGCTGGCGCAGGGCGATGCACGCCTGCCGGCGCTGCGCAGCGTACTGGCCGAGCTGCCGCCGGCGCCGGCCACACTGCCATGGGAGTGGCTGTCGCTGGAGCCGACCTCGACGGGCAAGGGTGAATACACCTTCGAGATGGATGGCCGTTTCCCGGTCGCCCGTGCGGACGTGGCCAGCACCGACAACAGCCTGGTGCAGTGGACGTTGTTCAGCCGCGACGACGAGAGTGCGGAGTGGCAGCGCCGCAGTGCGCCGTGGATTGCCTACCAGCTGCAGCAGGGCGCACAGGGCCCGCGCCAGCAGTCAGCCGCGCAGGCACTGGGCGGCGTGCATCGCGACCGCTACTGGAAGCTGGTTGCGAATCCTGCCGAATCGGCGACTGCGCCGTCCCTGCGCCTGGGCTACCAGCCGGAAGTGCTGGTGTTCCTCAGCCAGGGCGCGGCGCCCTATGCACTGGCGGTGGGCAGCACCACTGCCCGCAGGATGGAGGCGCCGATCGGTGTGCTGATCGAGGAGCTGCGCCAGCGCAATGACCCGTCATGGCAACCGACGCTGGCGCGCCTGGAAGGCAGCCCGGAGCCGCTGGCGGGAGACGCGGCGCTGAAGCCGCAGCACGACTGGAAGTCGTGGTTGCTGTGGGCGCTGCTGGGACTGGGTGTGCTGGTGGTGGGTGGCCTGGCGGTCAGCCTGCTTCGGCAGAAGCCTGCGCCTTCGGCGTAGTTTCCGGCGAACGGCGCAGCCCCTCGTGGGTGGGGTGGGTCGTGTAAAGCAAAAGCCTTGCTTGGCCGGGCGGGGTGGGTTCGCGGGGGACGCCGCAAGTACGTCCCTGTAGCAACTGTGTTGCTGGGGAGGCTTGGATCTCTCCGGCAAGCGGGCACGGTAGTGCCGGCCGCTGGCCGGCAGCCTCCGGAGGAACGCCGCGACTGTCCTTAGGCGGGGATCGGTCTGCTTCGGGCGTCGCGTACGCGGGCGTTGAGAATCACCAGCATCTTCCGCATCACCGCCACGATGGCCACGTTTCCTTCCTTGCCGCGGGCCCGCAGCGACTGGTAGAA
>NZ_JCAFUL010000011.1:0-156055 GCF_059371315.1 Stenotrophomonas sp. YJH_SMC_8
CCTTGGTTCGCACCGCTCCTGCCGCTGCGCTCGCCGGGCATGGCCCGGCGCTACCGATACGGGATCTGCCGTGGTGGGTGCGAACCTTGGTTCGCACCGCTCCTGCCGCTGCGCTCGCCGGGCATGGCCCGGCGCTACCGCATCACTCGTTCGGCGGCGTGGTCGCCTTGGCTTCGCTGCCGAAACTACCATCGGCTTCCGCGGCCAGATACGCGAATACCGCATAGGCAGCCACGTTCTGTGCCAGTGCCTTCGGGTCGATCTTGTCCAGCGTGTCGTCGGCGGTGTGGTGCAGGTGGAAGTAGTCCGAACCATCCTGTGCGAGCCACGCCCATGCGCCGCCCTTGGCGGCCAACGGGCCGACGTCCGGGCCCGGGCCACCCTTGTCGGCCTGGTACTCGATGCCCAGCGGCTTCATCACCTCGGCAATCTGCCGGGTCGCCTCGCGCGAGCCTTCCGGATTCGGCGAACCGGTATTGAAGGCATAGATGCGGCCCGCACCGAAGTCGCTCTCGGCGGCCAGCTGGTGCAGGGCCACGTCCTTGGCGTGTGCTTCGGCGTAGGCCTTGCCGCCGTACAGGCCCTGTTCTTCGTTGGCGAAGGCGATCACGCGGATGGTGCGCTTCGGTGCCTGCTTCAGCAGGCCGATCAGGTGGCCAGCGGCCATGGTGATGCCCACGCCCGCGCCGTCATCGACCGCACCGGTGCCCAGGTCCCACGAATCCAGGTGGCCGCCGATCACCACCACTTCCTTCGGCAGGCTGCGGCCGGTGATCTCGCCGATCACGTTGTACGAGGTGGCAGTGCCATCCCAGCCGCAGTCCAGCGCCACCTTCACCGTGGTGCTGCCACGGGCCAGCAGGCGGGCCAGCTGGTCGGCATCGGGCACCGACAGTGCGGCCGACGGCACCGGGGTCAGGCCATCGTCAAAACGGGTGATGCCGGTGTGTGGCACGCGGTGCGAATCGGTACCGGCCGAGCGCATCAGGAAACCAACCGCGCCCTTGCGGATCGCCTCGGACGGGCCCTTGCTGCGGATCGCGCCGCCACGGCCGTAGTCGCGGCCATCGCGGAACGGCAGCATCTGGTAATCGACGAAGGCGATCTTGCCCTTCAGCGAACCGGCCGGGGCGGCCTGCAGGGCGGCCAGGTCGGCGAAGCGCACCACCTCCGCTTCCACCGTGCCGCCCGGGCTGCCGCCCAGTGCAGTGATCTGCAGCGGCTGCGGGTTCTTGCCGGTCACGGCGGCGTGTTCACTGCGGCGCTCCCACTTCGGGAAGGTCACCGGCTCCTTCCACACCTTGTCGAAGCCCAGTGCCTTGAACTTGGCTTCGGCCCAGGCCACGGCACGGGCGTCGGCTTCGCCGCCGGCAATGCGCGGACCGATCTCGGTGGTCAGCGATTCGACCACCTTCCAGCCGGTGTCGTCGGCCAGTGCCTGGTCGCGCAGCTGCGCAGCGGTGGCCAGCGATGCCGGGGGCAGGGTAGTGGTGTGCGGCGCCGCAAAGGCCGGAGCGGCCAGCAGGGCGAGGGAGGATGCGATGGCAAGGACGCGGCGACGCATGGGCAACTCCGGAAGGGACCAAGCCTTGGAGCTTAACAGTCGTTCAGGCCCGCGCATGAGTGGGAGGTCATGGCTGGCGCGAACGCTGTTTTCCGCCACGTCCGGCAAAGCGAAAGCCCCGCCGGGGCGGGGCTTTCGCAGGCTTCTGCGGTAGCGCCGGGCCATGCCCGGCGAGCGCAGCGGCAAGATGGCGTCCCGCCGGGCATGGCCCGGCGCTACCACCTTATTTCTTCAGGCTGTCGCGGATCTCGCGCAGCAGCACCACTTCCTCGGCCGGTGCGGCCGGTGCGGCTTCCTGCTTGCGCGACAGGCGGTTGATCGCCTTGACCACGATGAAGATGGCGAAGGCCACGATCACGAACTGGATGATGGTGTTGATGAAGTCGCCATAGCCAACGACCACGGCCGGAATCTCCTTGCCATCCGGGCCCAGGTGAGCCGGCGACAACGTCCAGGCCAGGCTGGAGAAGTCCACGCGGCCGATCAGGTAGCCCAGCGGCGGCATGATGATCTTCTCCACCAGCGCCGTCACGATCTTGCCGAAGGCTGCGCCGATCACCACGCCGACGGCGAGGTCGATGACGTTGCCGCGCATCGCGAATTCCTTGAACTCGGTGAGCATTCCCATTGTTGTTTTTCTCCGGTGGGGGAAGTGGACAGCGCGCAGGGTAGCGCAGGTGATGTCAGCCGGCGATCACGCCGTGGCGCTCGGCCACGTTTTCAAGGCGCGCGCTGAAGCGGTCGCCGGGCTTCAGTGCAGCCACCCCGGACGGCGTGCCCATGAACACCAGATCGCCCGCGCGCAGCTGCCACAGCTTGGACAGCTCATGCAGGATCTCCGGCACGTTCCAGATCATCTGGTCGAGCAGCGCCTGCTGGCGCACTTCACCGTTGACCTCCAGCGACAGGTTCAGCGCGGCCAGGTCGCCGACTTCCTCGGCGTGGACGATTTCGCTGATCGGCGCGGAGGCATCGAAGCCCTTGGCGGCATCCCACGGGTGGCCCTTGTCCTTGGCCGCAGCCTGCAGGTCGCGGCGGGTCAGGTCCAGGCCGACGGCGTAGCCGTAGACCAGTGTTTCGGCATCGGCCACGGCCAGCTCACCGGCAGGCGCATCGCGGCCGATCGCCACCACCAGTTCCACTTCGTGGTGCAGGTTGGTGGTTGCCGGTGGATAGGGGATGGCATCGTCGTGGCCGACCACGATCGCATCGGCCGGCTTGCTGAAGAACATCGGGCGGCCACGGTCATCGGCGGCTGGCACTGCTGCGCCCATTTCGCGGGCATGGTCGGCGAAGTTGCGGCCGACGCAGTAGATGCGGTGCACGGGGAAACTGCCGCCGCCCGCCACCGGTACACGCGGCAGGGCTACGGCAGGGATCACATCGGAGACATCGGACATGCGGGCATCCAGGAAGGGCGTGCCCGCAGTCTAGAACGCATGGCGCCCGCCGTCAGCGGGCGCGGAAGATGCAGATCAGCGCGAGGCCGGCAGCACCGGCTTGCGCACTACGCGGTACTCGCCTTCGACCACGGTCGGGTCGACCGGACGCGCAGTGCCCGGCTTGCGCGAGGCCAGCAGCTTCCACGCCAGGCCGACCAGGATCATCGCTGCACCGACGAACACGCCGATGAACACCATCGCGGCCAGGATCGCCAGGCCAAGCAGGCCCACGGCAACGCGCACCAACGGATGGCGCGGCTTGCGCGGCGCGAACAGGGTGCGGAACTGGTTGAAGGCGGATGCGCGATTGAACATGGCGGCTCGATAGGCTGGGATCAGCGAAACCAGAGTATCGGGACGCGCCACTGTCATTGAGTGAAAAACTCGTTAAATATAGCCTGTGCTTATTACGGATCAATGACTTGTGTTCATGTCGCAGCCAGTCACCTGAGCAGGCATGCGACAATTCCGGTTTACCGTCCGAGCCTTCGCCATGACTACCGCCGCTGCCCTGATCGCCCTTGAAGCCATTGCCGATGGCGCGTTTGCCGAGGTCGAAGCGGTGGTCGATGGCGATGCCGAGTCGCTGGTGCTGTACCGCGACGGCGGGCAGGTCCGTGCCTTCCTGAACATCTGTCCGCACGCCGGCCGCCGCCTGGACTGGGCCCCTGGCCAGTTCCTGAAGAGCCGCGAGGGCCACCTGGTATGCGCCGCGCATGGCGCCTCGTTCGCACTGGACAGCGGCGACTGCATTGCCGGCCCGTGCAAGGGCGACCGCCTGCGCGCGGTGCCGGTGGACGTGCGTGACGGGCAGGTTTACCTGGCCTGATGTAACCGGTGTGCGAACCAAGGTTCGCACCCACAGGATCAATGGGTATCCCGAGATTCATCCACGCATGGCGTGGATCCACCGTGTCGACCAAGGTCGACACCCACCAGAGCAGACGCCGTTCCGACAGCACGCGGAAAACTGTCGAAGGCGGGGTGGGTCCGGTTGCGGGGGTGTCCGCGGCATGGATGCCGCGGCCAAGCCCCCATGGACGGGTTCACGGCGTCCCCCGCAACCGGACCCACCCCGCCATCCCACGGAATGCACGCTGTTGCTGTTGCTGTTGCTTCGGCTTCTGCGGGTGCAGGGCGCAGCCCTGCCAACAAACCCCAACCCTCAGAACATCAGGTTGATCATCAACACCACCACGCAGGTGTAGATCAGCGACAGCGGTCCGCCGACCCGCCACATCTCGCGCGGGGTGTAGTTGGCCGGGCCGGTGATCATCGAGATCACCGGATTGGAGGCCGTCATCAGGTTGTTGGACGCCGACAGCGCCACGATCAGCGCGAACGCGGTCGGGTTGCCACCCGCCGCCAGCGCCAGGTTCACCGCAATGGGCACCATCACGATGGTCGCGCCCACATGGCTGATCACCAGCGAAAACGCCGTGGTCAACAGCGCCAGCGCCACCTCCAGCACCCACACTGGAATGCCGGTAGGCAGCTTGTCGATCGTGTGCCCGGCTACCCACGCCGCCGCGCCGCTGGAATCCATCGCCCAGCCGAGCGGAATCAGCCCGGCCATCATGAACACCGTCTTCCAGTTGATCGAGGCATACGCCTCGTCCATGCGCAGCACGCCGGTCAGCAGCATGCCGGCCACGCCGGTCATCAGCGTCAGCGCCACCGGCAGCTTGCTGGTCAGCGCGATCAGGATGGTCAGCGCGAAGATCGCCATCGCGATCTTGAACTTGTGCGGGCGCTGCTCACCGGTGGGATAGTCGGTCACCACCACGAAGTCGCGGCTGCGCGCGGCCTGCGCCAGGTCGGTCCAGATGCTGTGGAAGACCAGCATGTCGCCGGCGCGCAGCTGCACATCGCGCACGTCCTCGCGGATCACCTGCTTGTCGCGGTTGATCGCCAGCAGGCTGATGCCGCGCTCCTTGCGCAGGCGCAGATCGGCCGCGCTCTTGCCGATCACGTTCGAGGTCGGCGGCACCACCGCTTCGGAAATACCGGCGCGGCTGGGGTTGAACAGGTCGCCCAGGTGCTTCAGGCGCGAGGACATGCGCAGGAACTGGTTCTGCGCGAAGTCGTTGATCTGGTCACGCGGCCCCATCGCACCGAGCACGCTGCCAACCCAGATGCGCATCTCCGCCGGCGGCGCCAGGCGAGTGTCGTTGCCGGTCTTCAGGGCGAGCAGCAGCGGCGCATCGTGCAGGTTCTCGGCCTCGCCCAGGGTCATGCCGACCAGCGGGCTTTCGGCACTGACCACCAGCTCGAACACATCGCCTTCAATGCCGTAGGTCTTGGCGAAGTAGCTCTCGGTGCGTGCCGGCGTGACGCCGTCGTTGACCAGGCTTTCTTCTTCAACCAGCTTGCGGTCGCCGTAGTAGCGGAAGTACAGCAGCGAGGCGATCAGCAGGGCCACGCCGATGGGCAGCGGCGCGAACATGCGCAGCGGCTCGATGGTGGCCAGGCCCGAGGGCAGGTTGTTGTTGGCCGAGGCCAGCAGGTCGTTCAGCAGGATCAGCGGCGAGTTGCCGACCATGGTCAGCGCGCCGCCCATCACGATCGCCGCCGAGATCGGCAGCAGCAGGCGCTGAAGGGTCAGGCCCGTGCGCGCTGCCAGTCGCGAGGCGACCGGCAGGTACAGCGCCATCACCGACGGGTTCTGCATGAAAGATGAGTTCAGGCCGGCAATGGCCGTGGTCATCATCAGCAGCCGCTGCTCCACGCCATGGCCGCGCCGCAGCAGCCACGCGGCCAGCCGGTTCAGCGCCCCGGTGCGGTCCAGGCCCGCACCGAGGATGGTGGTGGCGATGATGCTCATCACCGCGTTGCCGGAGAAGCCGCCGAAGATCTCCTCCGGCGCGATCAGGCCGGTGACGCCGAGCACCACCAGCACCACCAGCGCGACCACATCGGCGCGGATGCGCTCGAACAGGAACATCGCCATCGTGAAGCCGACCAGCCCGAGCACGAGCTTCATGTCGTTGGTCAGCGTCAGCGCGGTATCCATGTGGGGCGCGGTGTCCTCAGGCGTTGATCAGGTGCGGTCGTACAACAGGTCCCAGACGCCGTGGCCGAGCTTCTGGCCGCGGGTCTCGAAGTGGGTCTGCGGGCGCCAGTCCGGGCGCGGCACGCTGCCACGCGGGCCGGCACGGTTGACCAGGCCGGCAGTGGCATCGAGCACGTCCCACATCTGCTCAGCGTAGTCTTCCCAGTCGGTCGCGCAGTGCAGGCGGCCACCCGGGCGCAGCTTGCGCACCAGCAGGTCGGCGAACGCCGGCTGCAGCAGGCGGCGCTTGTTGTGGCGCTTCTTGTGCCACGGGTCCGGGAAGTAGATGCGCACTTCATCCAGCGCACCGTCTGCGATCTCGTTCTGCAGCACCTCCACGGCATCGTGGTGGTACAGGCGCACGTGGTCGGCGTTGTCCTCGGCCAGCGCGTTCAGCAGGCGGCCCACGCCCGGGGCGTGCACTTCAATGCCGATGTAGTCGCGCGACGGGTCGTGCTGGGCGGCGAAGCGCAGCGCGGCACCGTTGCCGAAGCCGATTTCCAGCACCTTGTGCGCCGGGCGGCCGAAGGTGGCGTCCAAGTCACGCGGCTGGCCGTTGTAGTCGATGCCGAAGCGCGGCCAGCGTTCGTCGAACGCGCGCTGCTGGGCAGGGGTGAAGCGGCCCTGGCGGAGCACGAAGCTGCGCACCTCGCGGCGGCCTTCGCTAACGGTGAAGGGCTTGGGCGGGGCCTTGGAACCGGCGCTGTCGAAAGGATTGGTCATCAGCCGATCAACCCATCAATCGGCGAGGACGCGCTGGCATAGCGCTTGCGCGGAATGCGCCCGGCCAGGAAGGCCTCGCGGCCGGCCTCGACTGCCTTGCGCATGGCACTGGCCATCAGCACCGGGTGGCGTGCACCGGCAATGGCGGTGTTCATCAGCACGCCATCGCAGCCCAGCTCCATCGCAATCGCCGCGTCGGAGGCGGTGCCCACGCCGGCGTCGACGATGATCGGCACCTTGGCGTCTTCGATGATCTGCAGCAGGTTGTACTTGTTCTGGATGCCCAGGCCCGAACCGATCGGCGCGGCCAGCGGCATCACCGCGGCGCAGCCGATCTCTTCCAGGCGCTTGGCCAGGATCGGGTCATCGGAGGTGTAGACCATCACCTCGAAACCGTCCTTGACCAGCTGTTCTGCGGCCTTGAGGGTCTGCACCACGTCCGGGTACAGCGACTTCTGGTCGCCCAGCACTTCCAGCTTGGTCAGGTTGTGGCCGTCCAGCAGCTCACGGGCCAGGCGGCAGGTGCGCACGGCATCTTCGGCGGTGTAGCAGCCGGCGGTGTTGGGCAGGATGGTGTAGCGCTCCGGCGGCAGCACGTCGAGCAGGTTGGGCTCGCCCGGGTTCTGCCCGATGTTGGTGCGGCGGATCGCCACGGTGACGATCTGGGCGCCTGCAGCCTCGGTGGCCAGGCGGGTTTCTTCCAGATCCTTGAACTTGCCGGTGCCGGTCAGCAGCCGCGAGCCATAGGTCTTGCCGGCGATCACCAGCGAATCGGGGGAGACATGAACGTTCATGGCGCGATTATCGCTTATCCGCCTGAAGATGGGGTCGTTGCTTCGACGCCGCCGGGCATGGCCCGGCGTTACCGGGAGGCCGGTGCAGGGTAGCGCCGGGCCATGCCCGGCGAGCGCGGAGGCTTTACCTCAGCCCCCGCCCAGCGCGTGCACGATCTCCACCACATCACCGTCGGCCAGCACGTGCTCGCCATGGCGGCTGCGGCTGACGATCTCGCCGTTGACCTCCACGGCCACCCGGCGCTGCAGCAACTGCTCGGCCTCGAGCAGGTCGTGGAGGGTCGCCGAAGCGGGCAGGGTGCGGGGTTCGCCATTGAGCTGGATGTTCATCCGCGCATTGTCGCCGATAGCCCGCCGGGATCGGAACGCTTGCAAATTGAACGGGGCGCCAGCTCCGGCACAGCAGGTTTCCCGGCGATCGGGCGACAATCCATGCGGCGGCGCAGCGTGAGCAAAACGCGGCGCAGTGAAACCATTCACCGTGCGCCGGCGTACGTCCGCCGGGTCCCCAACGATTTCCCCACAGGAGTTTCCTACATGCAGCTCAGCAAACACCCGATCCGCTCCCTGATGGCGGCCGCGATCGCGCTGGCCGCGCTTCCGGCCATGGCAGGCGAATCCCCGTATTCCAAGGCCGTGTTCTTCGGTGACAGCCTCACCGATGCCGGCTATTTCCGCCCGTTGCTCGATCCGGGCGTGCAGCCGGTCACCGGCCAGTTCACCACCAACCCGGGCTGGGTGTGGTCGCAGCAGGTCGCCAATTACTACGGCCTCAACGGCGGTGCCAACGGCAACGGCCAGAAGGGTGACAACTATGCTGTCGGTGGCGCCCGCGTATCGGTCGACGAGGCGGGTGGCCTGGGTGCCATTCCGTCGCTGAAGTCGCAGGCTGCCCGTTACCTTGCCGCAAATGGCGGCAAGGCTGACGCAAACGCCCTGTATACCGTCTGGGGCGGTGCCAACGACCTGTTCGCCGCCGCGGGCAATCCGGCGCAGGCGCAGGCCATCATTGGCGCGGCCGTCACCGACCAGATCGCTCTGGTCGGCGCGCTGAAGCAGGCCGGTGCGCAGTACGTGCTGGTGCCGAACCTGCCGAACGTCGGCCTGACCCCGGCCTTCCGTGGCCCGAATGCCGCCACCGCCACCGCGCTGTCGGCCGGTTACAACAAGGCCCTGTACGGTGGCCTGAAGCAGGCCGGCATCGAGTTCATCCCGCTTGATACCTTCACCGTGCTGGGCGAAGTGGCAGCCAACCCGGCGATGTACGGCTTCACCAACGTCACCAGCACCGCCTGCAAGATCGATCCGAACAACTCCACTGCAAGCATCATCGGCTGCAATCCGACCAGCTACGTCAGCCCGGATGCGGCCAACACCTATCTGTTCGCCGATGGCGTGCATCCGACCACGGCGGGCCACCAGCTGCTGGGCCAGTACGCGGTCTCGGTGCTGGAAGCCCCGCGCCTGCAGCAGGTGCTGAGCCACTCGGCGCAGACCATCGGTCGTTCGCGTGCCGATCAGGTCAGCATGCACCTGGGCGGTCGTCCGGCCGACGGCCTGTCCTGGTGGGGTGGCGTGCGCGGTGACCTGCAGCGCTACGACCATGCGGATCTGTACGACGGCCTGGCGCCGGCCGGCCTGTTCGGCATCGACTGGGCGCGCGACGGCATGGTGGTCGGCGGCTTCGCCGGCTTCGGCCGCCTCAACGCCGACTTCGGCAACAGCCGTGGCGACTTCACCCAGAAGGACACCACCGCCGGTCTGTTCGCCGGCTGGTACGGCGATCGCATCTGGGTGAACGGCCAGGTCAGCTACACCTGGCTGTCGTACGACGTGAACCGCAAGGTCCAGCTGGGCCCGGCCACCCGCGAGCACGGTGGTTCGCCGGACGGCAGCAACCTGACCGCCGCCCTGAACGCCGGTTACGAGTTCGGCACCGAAGGCGGCTTCCGCCACGGTCCGATCGCTTCGGTGATCTGGCAGAAGGTGAAGATCGATGGCTACACCGAAAGCGCTGCGGCCGGCACCCTGGCTACCGCGCTGGGTTACGACCGCCAGAACGTTGATTCGACCGTTGGCCGCATCGGCTGGCAGGCCCGCTTCGATGGCGGCACCCTCAAGCCGTACGCGCAGCTGACCTACGACCATGAGTTCGAAGACACCAAGCAGGGCAGCGCGTGGCTGCAGACCCTGCCGGAACTGGGCAGCTACCGTGTGCCGGGCCTGAAGTTCGACAAGGACTACGCGACCGTCGTGCTGGGTGCCCGCACCGAACTGTTCGGGCTGCAGAGCAACTTCGGCCTGAGCGCTTCGGCCGGGCAGAAGCGTGCCCAGGACGCAACGCTGTTCGCCAACTTCAGCGGCAGCTTCTAAGCAGAAACCAGGCGGGGTCGGCCCTCCCGGCAACGGGAGGGCTTTGGCTCCGGGCTGATGCGATGGGCACCATTGCGCAACACGGGGCCCAGCGCATAGACTTTCCACCGCAACGCGGGCGTAGCTCAATGGTAGAGCTGTAGCTTCCCAAGCTACTGACGTGGGTTCGATTCCCATCGCCCGCTCCATGTCGTCACCGGATCTGCGCCTGAGTTGTTGATGGCGCACGGGTGAACCGGCAGAGAAACGAGCACTCAAACGAGCACTCAAACGAGCTGGTCAGGTGTCGTTCGAGGTGTCGTTTTTTCCCATGCCACCGCGTCTTTCTCGTCCCAGCGGACTATAGGGTCGCGTTCTTGCGCCCATCGATTTGCGATGCCGTCATCGGCTCGCGCTTCCTCGTTCGTCTTCTCCATGAGCCTGCCGGCGGGCGGGCATGTACTGGTGGCGCAGGGATCTGATCATCAGAGGCATGAAGCTGCGCAGCGGAACGCACGTTGGGCATTGAGGCAACCGCATCTCATCGCATCCCGGGGCAAGCCCGAAAGAATGCTGTCGACCCGGCCGAAGGAGCGTGCCCCCAGAGCGCAGACAGGCCAGCCCTGCCACTTATGGCGCGATGTGAATGTAATGTGAACGTCACCAGTGGAACGGCTGGGGGAGATACTGCCTTCCCTCGTTTTGCCATGGGAGCCCTGCTTCAGTCCGACCGTCGCAACGAGACGAGTGACTGTCGCTGTGGCATGGCTCCAGCCCGACGCCCAGCGTGGGCTCGGAAAGATGGAAGTCCCGACAACCATGAAATGGAGGCTCTATGCGTGATCTCAGGCATTTTGAACTTGCAGAAGTTTCAGGTGGTACGCGTGGTATCAACTTCCAGGTTGGTTCCAGCGAAGGCACCCATATCAGCGGGACCCTCCACGACCTTGGAGAGGCTGCCTATATGTATGGAAGGGTTGCGCCATTCAGTGGGATCGGCGCTGCTGGCTTGATCTACCATTACCTCATGGCTCGATGATCCGGGCAGTCTGATCGCCCGTCTCCGCGGCGTCAGCTCAAGGCCAAGCCTTCGATGCACGGTTCATGATGATGTAGAGGCGGAAGCATCGACCCAGGCCCGGGTTCGGGCCTGGGTCCTTTGGAGAATATTTTGATTACAAAGGTCGCGCGCTGGAAGCCTCGTCCCATAGCAGAAAACAAAATATTCGTGGCTGCAATTGCAATTGTGGGCGTCGGTGCAGCGCAGGGGGTTCTGAGCCATTTTGACGTTTTCGGATCAAGGGCGATGGTTGAACTGATCGCCTTCATTGTCTGCGTCTGGCTACTTCCCAGTGAACCCCGGAGAGATTGGACGTTCCGGCTCGGAGCTGCCTTGGTGGCTGTTGGAATCGCCGGAGGGATGATCTGGGTTCTAGTCATCGGGGTTCCCGCAATACCCTATACAAAGTTCATCCCATTTGGCGAAATCCCAATCAGGTTCTATATTCTGGGATTGGTGTCGAGCTGCATCATAGGGCCTCTCTTCGAGGAGAAAGTTGTGAGGCACCTGCTCTTTGATGGCGTATCCCACTATTTCGGGCGCGTGTTGGGCGCCATCCTGGTCAGCATCGCTTTTGCTGCAGTCCACGTGGGCGCATTTGTTTCAACTTTCCTGTTTTCGATACTTCTCTGCGTATTGGCTTGTCAATTCAGGCTGAGCACGACCCAGCTGGCAACTGTGCACGGCACCATCAATCTTACGATAACGCAGTGGGTCATATTCTATCCAACGCTCAGGGACTACGGAATCCAGTCGTGAGCGGAGGCCTGGTGGGCCTGCTCCCGAGGCGCCTGGCATGCAGGGAGGTTTCTCCCGTGAGCGATTTCGACTGTTGATCGGGCAGCGGTGGTGGCTGAAGATGGCGGAACCCACCCGTTCTTCCGTTCTTCCGGGATTTTCGCTTCAAACGCAAAGGTACTGCCGCATGGAGGGGTCAGGCTATTGATACGATAATCCAGTCGGAGGCAGCCGAATGCGGGCTTGCCTGCGTGGCCATGGTTGCGTCATATCATGGGAACGGCGTCGGACTCCGGGAACTCCGTCGCCGATACGCCCTTTCACTCAAAGGGGCAACGCTTGCTCAGATCATCGAAATTGGTGGGGCACTCGGTTTTCGTTGCCGCCCCCTGCGCTTGGACCTGGAGCATCTGAACCAACTTCAGTTGCCGTGCATCGCGCATTGGGATCTCAACCATTTCGTCGTAATCAGCAAAGTGGGGCGCAGTGGCGTCACTGTTCTGGATCCAACCTTTGGCAAGCGCAAGCTCTCTCTGGAGGAGGTCTCGCGCCATTTCACCGGAATTGCACTGGAGTTGCATCCAACCACCAATTTCCGGGTCAGCCCTCGCCCGCCAGCCATCTCGCTTGCACAGCTGACCGGGAAGATCCAGGGCTTGTGGCAGGCTTTGGGGCTGCTGCTGCTTCTGTCCATTGCTCTTCAGTTGTTCGTCCTGATAGCGCCGTTCTTCATGCAATGGACCGTGGATCAAGTGCTCGTCGCCTACGACAGAGACCTGCTGACCGTGCTGGGCATTGGATTCGCGCTGGCACTGCTGCTGCAGGTCTGTATCGGGCAGATCCGAGGCCGAGCGGTCATCTATCTGTCAAACAGGCTCAACCTGCAATGGACCGGCAACGTCTTTCAACACCTGCTGCGTTTGCCCTTGGACTTCTTCGAAAAGCGCCATCTGGGCGATGTCACCTCACGGATGGGAAGCGTTCAAGCCATCCAGAAAACGTTGACGACCAGCTTCGTAGAGGCGCTCATTGATGGGCTCATGGCGGCGGTGACGCTGGGAATGATGCTGCTCTACAGCTGGAAGCTTGCGCTGGTCACGCTGCTTGCGGTTGTTCTGTATGCAATCACGCGTGCCTGTGCCTTTGCGTCCCTCCGGCGAGGCACGGAGAAGCAGTTGATCGCCGCGGCTCGGCAGGAGAGCCATCTCCTCGAGTCCATTCGCGGAGTCCAGTCGGTGAAGGTGGCGGGACGGGAATCGGCTCGACAAGCCGGCTACTTCAATCTCATGAACGAGACGGTCAACCATGACATCTGGCTGGCAAAGTTCGGGCTGAATTTCGGTGGTGCCAATCAGTTGCTGTTTGGCATGGAACGTATCGCGGTGGTCTGGCTCGGTGCGCTGCTGGCCATGAGCAACGTGTTCTCCGTGGGCATGCTGATTGCCTACCTCGCCTACAAGGATCAGTTCTCACAGCGGGTGGGGGCGTTGATCGACAAGTGGGTGGAGTTCCGCATGCTGCGCCTGCACGGCGAGCGGCTCTCCGACATTGTTCTCACCGAGCCGGAGGACCACTCTTCCAGCGCGGGCAACATGCTTCCGGATGGACTCCGCATTGAGGTTGAGGGGCTTGGTTTCCGCTACGCCCCCGGTGAGCCCTGGGTGCTGAAGAACTGCAGTTTCGTGGTGGATGCCGGGGAGTCGGTCGCCATCATTGGCCCTTCGGGCTGTGGGAAGTCCACGCTGATCAAGATACTCCTGGGGCTGCTGCAGCCGACCGAGGGCCAGATCCGCATTGGTGGCGTACCGTTGCCAAGGATAAGCGTGAGTGACTACCGTCGCATGATCGGAGCGGTGATGCAGGATGACCAGCTCTTCGCCGGAAGTGTCAGCGACAACATTGCCTTCGAGGACGATCATCATGATGAAGCCAGAGTGCGCGAGGCCGCACAGATGGCGGCTGTGCATGACGACATCGCAGCGATGCCGATGGGCTACAACAGCTTGATCGGCGACATGGGTACGACGCTTTCCGGAGGACAGAAACAGCGGGTGATCCTCGCTCGCGCACTGTATCGCAAGCCACAGTTGCTCTTCCTGGACGAGGCAACCAGCCATCTGGATGTTGAGCGGGAGAGGCTGGTGAATGAAGCCGTCCGACAGCTTGAGCTGACCCGGGTGATCATCGCCCATCGTCCAGAAACCATCGCCAGCGCTGACCGGGTGCTGGTCATGCATGCGGGAGCAGTGGCACAGGTGTTGACGCAGGATGCGCCAGGCTCCGTCAAAGCGGATCGGGATGGCGTCGAGGAGGTCCCTGCATGAGTGGCCTCTTCCGCAAGGAAGCCATCGACGCCCAGCGCCGGAGCTGGCTCGGTGGCGTGTCCCTGGCACAACCGCTCCGTTTCTGGTTTCTTGCGGTATTCGCCGTGATCGCGGCCTCGGCCATCGTCGGCTTTCTTTGCCTGGGCGAGTACTCACGCAGATCAAGGGTTTCGGGTGAGCTTGTGCCCGATCTCGGGCTTTCCACCGTGGTCGCTCCGTCGGCAGGCGTGGTTGCGAAACTGGATGTTGAGGAAGGGGATCACGTCCAGCGCCAGGATGGGCTGCTAACGATCAACGTGCCGCGGGTCACCTCCTCCGGACAGGATGCCGTATCAACGTTGCTTGAGGAGCAACGCTCCCGCATGACCAGCGTGGAGGCGATGAGCGAATTCCAGGACAGGCAGCTCGCAGCACAGCAGGAGGGTGCGAAAGCCCAGCGCGCTGCGATGCTGCGCGAGCTTTCGCAGATCGAGGTGGAGATCAGAACCCGCGGCGAGCAGGTGAGAATTGGTCGAGAGACGCTTGACCGATACCGGAGCGTTGAGGATGAGCACTACGTCAGCGTGGTTCAGATCAATCAGCAAGAGCAGTCGATGCTCGAGGCGGTCAACGCACAACAAGCCCTGCAACGCCAAGCGACCTCGATCCGGCGCAACCTGGCCGAACTGGAGCAGAGGCTGGCAGAAATTCCCCATCAACGGCACTCCGCCAAGGCGGCGTCCGAGCGTGATCTGGCTGAGCTGAGTCAGGAGACCGTCCGGATGGAGGCCGATGGAGAGCTGCTCCTTCGCGCGCCGGTAACCGGATTGGTGGCAAATCGACTCGTTGAGGCTGGCCAGGCAGTGCAGGCGGGACAGCCCATTCTCAGCCTGCTCCCCGAAGGCTCCGAGCTTCGAGCACAGCTGCTGGTGCCCAGTTCGGCCGTTGGTTTCGTCAAGCCGGGGGACCGGGTTCTCCTGCGCTACCAGGCCTATCCTTACCAGAAGTTTGGTGCCCACGAGGGAACGGTCATCCGCATCTCCCGCAGCGCGCTGACGGAATCCCAGAAGGACGGTGATGCAAAGCAGTCCCTGTATCGAGTCCTTGTTTCCCTGGATCGGCAAGGAGTGCTGGCATATGGAACGATGGAGCCGCTTCGTCCAGGCATGCAGCTCGAGGCCGATATCATGGGGGAGCGCCGCAAGCTCTACGAATGGCTGTTGGAGCCTCTCTATTCGGTGACCGGAAAGCTGGGAGGCTAGTAGCAGTTGCTGGCGATGCCGTTCCGAAGATCAGACTCATTTGTCGACCGCCCTTGCACGGAGCCTGCAGGACAGGAATTCCCCTGCTGCAGCCGCAGCTGCTATGGCCTTCCGGGCTTGGTCGAGCTGCAGGATTCAGTTGATGCTTGGCTTCGGAATGCTAAAAGATCGTTAGCTGTTGACGCCCATCATCCGTTGCCCGGAGCGTGAATGATCGCTGCACTTGTGCCCATCAGGCGATGCTTTGATTTTTCCGGACGATCCGACCGGAGGGAGTTCTGGTCGTATTCGCTGCTTGCCGGGTTCGTGATAGCGGTGAGCTACAGCGTGATGGATCGCGGCTACTGGCTGGTCGGCTACCTGTCGTTCGATTGGGAAACATCCGAGATCCTGTGGAAGCTGGGATGGGTCATGACCGTCTGCGCTGTCATCGTCTTCCTGCCTCCGATGCTGGCCCTGGCCGTGCGGAGATTGCACGATATCGACGAGTCAGGCTGGTACACCGTGATCGCGTTCATTCCGTTGGGGGTGTTCGTGCTCTTTCCGGTCATGCTGCTTCCCGGGAGCGAGGAAGAGAATCGATTCGGTGCAGTTCCTGGAGTGCAGGATGCTTGAACCCGCATCGGGCGCAATCGATCAGATCGGCATTGAAGACGTGGACGGTTCTCAACTGCGCCCCTGTCATCCGCATGTCGGTTGATCGAAGCGCCGTCAGGCGCTACACCCAGTGGTTGCCGTTCCTGGCCTGGGTCGCCGTCTGCGTGGCCTGGTGGTCACCTTGGGGCGTGATTGTCGGCCTTGCCGTGTGCCTTGCGCTGGGGGGCGCGCTGCAGCGAATCGATCTGGTCGGCGATGCCGTGGGCGGTTCACGCTTGCGCTCGCGAGCGATGAAGCCCTTTGCCGAGCGGCCGCCCGCACATGATGTGCTGTTGGATTGGGGCGAGCTGGGCATGGGCGGGCCGGCGTACAGCACGCAGATGCTGCGCGATGGCGCCATCGTTGAAGGCGTATCCACCGGGGGCAGTCGTGATGCCAGCGGTGAATGGCTGGACCTGCCGGGAAGCGCGCTGCGCCTGGCCAGCGGGTATGTTGATCGATGCGAAGCGGTGTTCGTCTACGACGAGCGCCGCAAGGCGATGCACGTGCATGCGGCTGCTCCCGGCCTGTTCCGGCAGCAGCTGAGCGAGCGCCAGCAGTCCGATGGGGATGCCGGAGCGGAGGCGTGGCTGCGCAGCCAGTCCGGCGGCGTGACCCAGCTGCATCCCTGCCGGGGCCTATGGCTGGAGCAGGGACATCCGGCGCTGGCCGCCGGGGTGCCGCGGGAGCTGAGGCACGTCCTGCCTGATGCCCGGGTGCTGCGCGCGGTCCCGCTGCTTCCCGATGATCTGCGCGTGACCGCGCATCCGGCCCTGTTCGCGTGCATCTGCCCGTATTCCCTCTACCTTGACGGGGCATCCAGTGGTCGCCACGTCTGTGATCTGGAGACGGTGATCGCGAGCCCGTCGGGACGCTGCCTGGTGGTGGCCGGCAGTGTGCTTGATGAGAACCTGCGGCCCATCGAGGGCGTATGGCTTGCCTGCTGGCAGGGGCGTTGGCAGGCCTTTGCCCGTCATGCGATGGGGGGCTTCGGCAAGGACCGGAGCGTGGCCTGGATCAATGTGATCGACGTTGACGACGACGGCACACTCCAGTGCGAAGCCTATGAGGAACGCTGGGAGTCCGATGCCGTCCATCGGTACCCCACGCCCCACACAGCCCTGGAGCTGCCTGTGGAATGGCGCGAAACCGGGTTGGCGCTGCGCGCCCGTGATGGGCGCTTCAGGCTGCGCCTTCCCTCGCGCTGATCAGGCCCCGGCGGCGCGCGCGCTCGTTTCCCGCAGCGACTGCGCATATTCCTCGGTGAACAGCCCCGACAACGCCTGGCGCTGCTCCGCATCGATCTCGCGCGAGGCGTTGGTCGTGTAGTCGAAGTGCACCATCACGCAGCGCCCGCTGGCCACCAGAGCCTCGAACTGGAACGCCTGCTGCACGATCGACAGCGAGGAGCGGCCGATGCTCTCGATCCGGGTCTCGATGCGCACTTCGTGTCCCGCCTGTATCTGCCGCAGGAAGTCGATCTCGTAGCGGCGCAGGATCAGCGCCAGGTCGCGCATGCTGGCCTCGCGGCTGAAATGCCGGAAGATCTCCTGGCGACCTTCCTCGAACCAGACGGGCAGGGCGGTGTTGGTGACGTGGCCGAGTACATCCACTTCGGAGAAGCGCGGAAGGATCGTCAGCGGCATGGCGTTTCCGGGGCATGGCGGGTGGAGTCTGCGGCGACGGCGCTGCCATCGCCGAAGACGGTACGGCGGCTGTCAGTCAGAGTAGAAACCGTTGCCGAGGGTGCCGGGCAGGCTGGGTTCCGGCCATGGCATCAGCGATGTGCAGGCGTCATACAGCGTGCAGAAATCCTGCCGCAGTTGAGCAGGCACCCAGCTGCCGTAGGAAACGTCGGTCGAGTCGCCCTGGCAGGCGTAGGAAACATCGATCCAGCGGGTATTGGCATGAGACGCAACGCCCTGGTGCTGGGTCCTGCCGGTGCAGTAGCGCAGGCCCTGGCCGATCAGGGTGTTGTTGGCATCGAAGTAGAGCCGGGAGACTGCATGGGTCGGCGCAGCCTGCACATCTGCGGCGCCTCCCACCAGGCCAAACAGCAACAACAGCGGAATTCCCATTCGCATCTGTGGTTCTCCTTGGTTTGCATGGGCCGGCCGTGTCCTGTCCTGTAGCCGGCAGGGCATCTTCGCACAGCCCTGCCAGCCATGCAGAAGCGCCCGTCCGCGCGGCATCATCCACCCGCCACACACCCGCGCTATGCTGCGCGCCTGCCGCCCGATCCTGCCGCGATGAAGCTCGCCATCCTGTCCCGCAACAGCTCCCTGTACTCCACCCGCCGGCTGGTCGAGGCGGCGCGCGCGCGCGGCCACACCGTTCGCATCCTGGACCCGCTGCGCTGCTACATGCGCATCGCCGCCGATGGCTTCTCGATGCACTACAAGGGCCGGCCGATGACCGGCGTGGACATGGTCATCCCGCGCATCGGTGCCTCGATCACCCGCTACGGCACCGCAGTACTGCGCCAGTTCGAACTGATGGGCGCACGCACCCCGAATCCGTCCGACGCGATCCTGCGTTCGCGCGACAAGCTGCGTGCGCACCAGCTGCTGGCGGCCAAGGGCATCGACATGCCGGTCACCGTGTTCGGCGACAACCCCGACGACACCGTCGACCTGTTGTCCATGCTGGGCCCGCCGCCGCATGTGGTGAAGCTCAACGAGGGTACCCAGGGGCGGGGCGTGATCCTGACCGAGAAGGCCAGCGCCTCGCGCGGCATTGTCGAGGCCCTGCGCGGGTTGTATGCCAATTTCCTGATGCAGGAGTTCATCGGCGAAGCCAAGGGGGCCGACCTGCGCTGCTTCGTGGTCGGCGACCAGGTGGTGGCCTCGATGCAGCGTCAGGCGCCGGAAGGTGACTTCCGCTCCAACCTGCATGCCGGGGGTACCGCGGTGGCTGCCAAGGCCAGCCGTGCCGAGCAGCAGGTGGCGGTGCGGTCGGCCAAGGCGCTGGGCCTGTCGGTGTGCGGGGTGGACCTGATCCGCTCCGCGCGCGGCCCGCTGGTGCTGGAGGTCAACTCCACGCCGGGGCTGGAAGGGATCGAGGCTGCCTGCGGGGTGGACGTGGCCACGCGCATCATCGAGCACGTCGAGAAGCTGAAAAAGCCTTGAAATTTCAGTTGCTTGAAATTCTCATGGGCGGATGAGGCCGGCTTTAACAAGCCTTTAATCGGCCCGCGCGTAGGCTTCAGCGAACCGCAGCTCTGCCTCTCAGCAGGATCGGTATCGGGATACAACTTCAGACCCAGGCGGGGGCACCGCCTGGGTCTTTTTTATGCCTGCCCGGTGTCCCTTGTGGAGGCAGCGTGACGGCCGTAGAGTGGCCCCCATCGTTCCTGGATGGATCGGAGGCTGGCGATGTACCGCATCACGATGATCGCGTTGTTGCTGGGCCTGGCCGGATCTGCTGCGGCCAAGCCGGAGAAATCCGTTGTGCAGATGGACCGGCAGTCGCCGGTGGCCGAGCAGGTGCGACAGGTCGAAAAGGCCCTGGATGATGGCGATTACAGCGAGATTTCCGCTGATGACCGCAGCGAGGTGCGCCAGGCACTGGCCCGGATCACCGCGCGGATGGGTGACCGCCAGAGCCTGCAGGACCTGCCGCCGCAGGTGCAGGGTGAGGTCTTCAACGACCAGGAGCGCATCAATACGCTGCTGACCCGCGCCCACGATGACAGCCGGCAGGTCTGCCAGTACACGCGCACCACCGGCAGCAACATGCCCAAAAGCCGCTGCCTGACGGTGGCCGAACGGCGCCGGATCGCGGAGAAGGGCAAGGCGCTGTTGAATGACCAGCGCACCTTCAACAACTTGAATCCGGAAACCTCGCGCTAGGGCCCCCTGCGGCCCGACCATTGGCACTTGCTGGCGTGAAGGCGGTGCGAATAGAGTCGGGATTCGCCACAGACAAGGATTTGTTTGCCATGAAACAGGCTTTGATGTCGGCCGTCCTGTTGTCAGGACTGGTCCTGGTCAGTACCGCATCGGCATCCAGGGGCAAGGATGTGTTCGTGCCCGGTCAGCCGCTGCAGCAACAGATCGCGCGTATCGAGGTGGAGCTCAAGGACGGCGAAACCTATTCGGAACTCAAGCAGGACGAGCGCACCCGCGTCAACGACGCCCTGGCGCGCATGCGGGCGGCGGTGGAGCAATACCCGGCACGCGATTCCATGCCTGAACCGGTGCAAACCCAGGTCTTCAACGATCAGCAGGTCGTGAACACGGTTTTGACACAGGCGCGTGAAGATAGTCGTCTAATATGCCAACGTGAAAAGCCCATCGGTTCCAATCGGACCACGACGCAGTGCATGACCGTTGCCGAGCGCGCTCGGCAGAAGGAACGGGCTCAGCAGGACATGAGGCAGGTCATGCGCGCCGGCAGTACAGTCAATTAGAGGTGACAGTGAGAATCCTGGTAATCGAAGACAACAGCGACATTGCGGCCAACCTGGGCGACTATCTGGAGGACCGGGGGCATACGGTGGACTTCGCGGCTGACGGGGTCACCGGCCTGCATCTGGCCGTGGTGCACGAGTTCGACGCGATCGTGCTGGATCTCAACCTGCCAGGCATGGATGGCATCGAAGTCTGCCGCAAGCTGCGCAACGAAGCGCGCAAGCAGACCCCGGTGCTGATGCTGACGGCCCGCGATTCGCTGGACAACAAGCTGGCCGGCTTCGATTCCGGTGCCGATGACTACCTGATCAAGCCGTTCGCGCTGCAGGAAGTGGAAGTGCGTCTGAACGCCCTGTCGCGCCGCGGCAAGGGCGTGCAGACCCGCGTGCTGGAAACCGGCGATCTGGAGTACAACCTGGACACGCTGGAAGTGCGCCGCCAGGGCAAGCTGCTGCAGCTCAACCCGACCGCGCTGAAGATCCTGCAGGCGCTGATGGAAGCGGCGCCGGCGGTGGTGACCCGCCAGGAGCTGGAAACCCGCGTGTGGGGCGAGGAACTGCCCGACTCGGATTCGCTGCGCGTGCATATCCATGGCCTGCGTGCGGTGGTCGACAAGCCGTTTGAAGTGCCGCTGATCCAGACCCGCCATGGCATCGGATACCGCATCGCCACCCCGGAAGCCTGATTCCGTGGCAGCCAAGGGGGAGCGCCGGCGCACGCCATACAGGCGGCGCCTGCGCAGCCGCATCATCGTCTCGTTCGTGTTGTTGGGCTTCTGCCTGACAACACTGTTCGCGTTCGCCACCAACTGGGCCCGCCTGCGCGTGGAAAACCAGCTGGTGGAAGAGCTGATGAACCGCAACATCGACGAGTACGCGCGGCGCTACTACGAACATCCGGGCCACAACCCGGACGCGCCGGTGCTGCAGATCCGTGCATATGCCTATTCCAAGGACAAGTTCGACCGGGTGCGCGAAGAGCGCGCGCAGTGGGCGGGCTTCTCCGATGGCATCCACAGCGTCAGCGGCGACGAACACGGCGAACCCTATTCCTACAAGCTGGCCGTGCGGAAGACGCCCGACGCCTGGTTCTTCCTCGCCTATGACATGACCGACAGCGTGCGCGGTGGCAAGCAGCTCAACCGCGCGCTGGTGTTGTCGGTGCTGGTGTTCAGCGTGCTGTCGCTGGTGCTGGGCTGGTGGTCGGCATCGAAGGTGATGAAGCCAGTGTCGGACCTGGCCGCGCGGCTGCGTGCGTACCGTGGCGGAACCAGTGATCCCGAGCCGTTGGCGCCGCGCTTTCCCGATGACGAGGTGGGGCAGCTGGCACAGGCGCTGGACGATTATTCCTCGCGGCTGACCGAAGTGGTGCAGCGCGACCGCGAGTTCAATGCAGACGTCAGCCATGAACTGCGCACGCCGCTGGCGGTGATCCGCGGGGCCACCGAGCTGCTGCTGACCCGGCCCGGCCTGGACGAGAAGGTGCTGCAGCGCCTGCAGCGCATCCAGCGTGCCGAACAGCAGTGCAGCGACCTGATTGGTGCGCTGCTGCTGCTGTCGCGCAACGAGCGCGGGCAGGGCACCAGCAACGTGGCGCGCGTGGCCGAGCAGCTGCTGGATGCGCACCGCGCGCAGCTGGGCGGCAAGCCGCTGGAGCTGCTGCTGGAAGGCGAGCGCAACCTGGTGATCGATGCACCCGAGGCGGCGCTGTCGGTGGCGCTGGGCAACCTGATCGGCAACGCGGTGAAGTACTCGCAGGATGGCGAAGTGCGCGTCTTCGTGGGCACCAATTCGGTATCGGTGACCGACAGCGGCCCGGGCCTGAGCGAGGAAGATGCAGCCAAGCTGTTCCAGCGCGGCTACCGCGGCACGCACGCCGGCCATTCGCAGGGCGGCGGCATCGGCCTGTCGATCGTCAGCCGTCTGTGCGACCTGTACGGCTGGCAGGTGAGCGTGCGCCCCGGTGGCGAGCGCGGCGTGATCGCCACCCTGACGTTCTCGCCGAAGCCCTTGTAAGCGCCTGCCTCGTGTAGAGCCGAGCCTGCGCTCGGCTGCCCTGGCTTTCCGGAGCCGAGCATGGGCTCGGCTCTACAGTAGATCCACGCCACGCGTGGATGCGCTCCGGTAGATCCACGCCATGCGTGGATGCGTTCCGGTAGTGCCGGCCGCTGGCCGGCAACCAGGGCTCACCCCCCGGCCAACCCCAGATACCGCGCATGCAGCTGTTCCACCTGCGCCTGCAGGTCCTCCGGCCGTCCATCATTGATCACCACGTCATTGGCCAGTGCCAATCGCTGCGCGCGGCTGGCCTGGGCGGCGATCATCCGGTCAGCCAGCGCGGCGTCGATGCCATCGCGCTGCATCAGGCGGGCGTGCTGCACGGCTTCCGGTGCATCCACCAGCAGTACCCGGTCCAGCCAGGGGTAGGCCTTTCGCCCACCGACCTCGGTCAGCAGCGGAATGGCGGCAATCGCATAAGGGCTTTCAGCCTGCTCGCACTGCTGTTGCATCAGCAGGCGGATGGCCGGGTGGGTGATGGCTTCCAGCGCCGTCCGCTCGGCCGGATCGGCGAAGACGTGGGCGCGCAGGCGGCCCCGGTCCAGGGCGCCATCGGCCAGCAGCATGCCGGCGCCGAAGCGCTCGGCGATACGGGCCAGGGCCGGGCTGCCGGCGGCGACCACGGCCCGGGCGGCCAGGTCGGCGTCGGCCACCACGATGCCCAGCGCCTCGAAGCGCCGGGTCACCTCACTCTTGCCGGCGGCGATGCCGCCGGTCAGGCCAACCACGTAGCGGCTCATGGGGACTCCCCTCAGCGCAGCCCGCTCATCACCATGTACTGCTCCACCAGCGGCGCACCCCACATGAAGTACAGCCAGCCAGCAATGGCCAGGTAAGGGCCGAACGGAATCGGCGTGGCGCGGTCACGGCCCCGGCTGTACAGCCAGATGGAGCCGATGATGGCGCCCAGCACCGAGGACAGCAGGATGATCGGCAGGATGCCCTTCAGGCCACACCAGGCGCCCAGGGCCGCCAGCAGCTTGAAATCGCCGTGGCCCATGCCTTCCTTGCCGGTCAGCTGCTTGAACAGCCACCAGACCGTCCACAGCGACAGGTAGCCCACCGCCGCGCCCACCAGGGCGGGCTTGGCCGGCATGTAGAGGTTGTCGATGCTGCCTATCAGCCCCAGCCACATCAGTGGCAGGGTGAGCTGGTCGGGCAGCAGCTGGGTGCGCAGGTCGATACCGGACAGCGCGATCAGGAAGCAGGTCAGCACGATGGCGCCGAAACCCTGCCAGCCGAAGCCGAACTGCCAGACGCAGGCCACCACCAGCAGCGAGGTCATCGCCTCCACCAGCGGGTACTGCAGCGAGATCGGCGCCTTGCAGTGGCGGCACTTGCCGCCCTGGATGATCCAGCTGAACAGCGGGATGTTCTCGTACCAGCTCAGCTTGTGCTTGCAGTGCGGGCAGTGCGACGGCTCGACCACGATCCCCGGGGGGGGCGGTTCATAGAAGTCCGGTTCCTCCAGGACTTCGCGCGCATCGCGCTTCCACTGCCATTCCAGCCGCTTGGGCAGGCGCAGGATGACGACGTTCAGGAAACTGCCCAGCAGCAGTCCGAAGGCGGCCGCGGCGGGGTAGCCGAGGCTAGGATGCTGGTCGAGAAAAGCCATGTATGTGTTATCCGACGACGGCGCCGAGTTTGAAGATGGGAAGGTACATGGCAATCACCATGCCGCCCACAATGGTACCAATGAACACCATGATCATCGGCTCCAGCAGGCTGCTCAGGGCATCCACCGAATTGTTGACCTCCTGCTCATAGTACTCGGCCACCTTGAACAGCATGGCGTCCAGCGCGCCGGCCTCTTCGCCGATGCCGGTCATCTGGATGACCATGTGCGGGAACAGGTTGGTCTGCTTCATCGACATGTTCACCGGGTAACCCACCGAGACGTCGTCGCGCATGCGCAGCACCGCCTCTTCGTACACGGTATTGCCGGTGGCGCCGGCCACGATGCCCAGCGCCTCCACCAGCGGCACGCCGGCCTTGAAGGTCACCGCGGTGGTGCGCGAGAAGCGGGCGATGGCGCTGTTGTGCATGATCTGCCCGATCACCGGCACCTTCAGCACGAACCGGTCCATCGCATGCTGCATCTTCGGCGAGCGCTTGTAGGCCATGATGGCACCGACAGCGGAGCCCACCACTATCAGGAATATCAGCCACCACCACGACACCATGAACCGCGACAGGTTCACCACCATCTGGGTGAAGGCGGGCAGCTCGGCGCCGAAGCTCTTGAACACGTCCTCGAACTGCGGCACCACGAACACCAGCATGATGCCGCTGACCAGCATGGCCACCACCACCACCATGATCGGGTAGAACAGCGCCTTCTTGATCTTGCCCTTCAGCGCTTCGATGTTTTCCTTGTAGGTGGCCACCGTGTCCAGCACGGTTTCCAGCACGCCGGCGCCTTCGCCGGCCCGCACCAGGTTGCGGTACAGCTCGTCGAACTGCACCGGGTGCTTGCTGACCGCCTCGTACATCGAGGAGCCGCCCTCGATGTCGGTGCGGATGGTGTCCACCAGCTTCTTCATCCGCGGGTTCTTGTGCCCGCTGGCGATGATGTCCAGCGCCGACACGATCGGCACGCCGGATTTCATCATCGTGGCCATCTGCCGGCTGAAGAAGGCGATGTCCTTCGGCTTGACCGGGCTGCCGGAGGCGCCGAACAGCGGCTTCGGCTTGGGCTTGACCTGGCCCGGGTTGATGCCCTGGCGGCGCAGCTCGGCGCGCAGCAGGTTGGCGTTCTTGGCCAGCTGCTCGCCCTTCATCTTCACGCCCCGCTTGTCGGTCCCCACCCAGACAAACGGCTGCAGCTCAATGGTGGCGCGCGCCACCGGCTCTTTCTTGATCGCACTGCGACTGACAGACATGTTGGCTCCCCAAGACCCGCCATCCCCAGGCGGGTAACTAGCCATCGATGGTAGCGGGTTCAAGGCCGGATGGGCAGTTGGCAGGGGCCCCAGCGTGCGATTTCGTGCCGGGTGCCGACCAAAGGTGACGTACTGCGTCACATTGCCGCGTCCATCGCAGATTCGGAAGCGGGGGGTTCCCATCCGCGAAATTGCTGCCATCATGGGCGCGGGGAAATCCAGGGGGAGGCGTGCCGGGGTTGGCACGCAACCTGCGTTGATCCACCCGCAGGGCATGGGGCCCGCTCAACCGGCACAGCCCGGTCCGATCCCGTGCACTGAACTCAACCACCACTATCTTGGGGATGTACCAAATGAAGAACCAGAAGGGCTTCACCCTTATCGAACTGATGATCGTCGTCGCGATCATCGCCATCCTGGCCGCCATCGCTCTGCCGGCTTACCAGGACTACACCGCCAAGTCGAAGGTCACCGCTGCGCTGGCCGACCTGGCTTCGCACAAGACCCAGTTCGAGATGGAAAAGAGCGCGGGCCGTGCACCGACTCTGGGCACTGCTGGCTTCCAGGCGGCCAACACGGGTTCCTGCGAGACCATCACCGTGGCCGACACCGGCATGATCTGCGCCATCCGTGAGCCGGGTAGCCGCATCGGCGAAGGTGCGACCTTGGCTCTGAACTACACCGATACCGTGACGAACGACTCCGGCGCAATCACCACCCCGGGTGGCTTTACTTGCGTTGTCACCGGCATGGACAAGAAGTTCATCCCGAAGGGTTGCGGCGCCGCCAAGCCCTGATCTAGTTGATGCGTAGGGTGCCTGGAGCTGCGGCTCCTTGCATTCCCGCGAGTTACACAAGGCCCGCTTCGGCGGGCCTTGTGCTGACCGGGCTATGGCATCCGGTCAGCAAGCAGCAATGGGGATTGCTGGACTAAACAGGGGGAGTCATGAACACGCAGAAGGGCTTCACGCTCATCGAGCTGATGATCGTGGTGGCCATCATCGCCATCCTGGCGGCGATCGCGACGGTGGCGTTCCAGCCTTACGTCGTACGCACCCAGCTGACCGCCGCACTGGCCGACATCACGCCGGGCAAGACCAACGTGGAAATCCTCGTCAATGAGGGCCGTTCGGCCAGCCTGGTCACGCCGAACTACATCGGTGTCGCCCAGAACGCCCATTGCTCGAACGTCGAAGCCGAACTCAGTGAATCCGGTGTCGGCCACATCAGCTGCACCTTGAAGGGCCACAGCGCGCTGGAAGGGAAGGACCTGATCCTGCGCCGCTCGGCCGAGGGCATCTGGAGCTGCGATGGCAGCGCGTTCGAAGCGCGCTATAGGCCGACCGGCTGCTGATCACACTTCAGCGCTTCAATGGGATGCTGGCTGCCCCTTGACGGGGCTATCATCCCCGGGGGAGTCAGGATCGTGCCTGCCGGGCCGGGAGTGCCGGGCAAGGCAGTGTTGCTCATGGATTGGCGATGCCGGTGGCCGTTGGGTCGCGGCGGGTTCTGCTGCCCCGTGCGGTGTCCGTGCAAGGCGTACGGCATGGCATGACCCCATGAGCCAAGGATTCATATGAACGCTGTCACCACCGCCAATCTTGTCGGCATCACCGGCCTGGCCCGTCGCCTGGTGCAGGACGGGGCCCTGGACGAGGCCACCGCCCGCGACGCCATGGCCAAGGCCGCGGCCGCCCGCCAGCCACTGCCAACGTGGTTCGCGCAGAACAAGCTGGTCAATGCCTCGCAGCTGGCCGCCGCCAACGCGGTCGAGTTCGGCATGCCGCTGTTCGACGTGTCCACCTTCGACGCCAGCCAGAACGCGATGAGCCTGGTCAGCGAGGAGCTGCTGCGCAAGCACAACGTGCTGCCGCTGTTCAAGCGCGGTGGCAGGCTGTTCGTCGGCACCAGCAACCCGACCCACTCGCTGGACGAGATCAAGTTCCACACCAACCTGGTGGTCGAGCCGATCCTGGTCGACGAGGACCAGATCCGCCGCACGCTGGAACAGTGGCACGCCAGCCATGACACCCTCGGCGACGCCCTGGGGGGCGATGACGATGGCATGGGCAACCTGGACGTGGCGGCCGGCGACGAGGATCTCGGCGCTACCGGCGGCGATTCCGGCATCGACGCCAAGGGCGACGACACCCCGGTGGTGAAGTTCGTCAACAAGGTGCTGGTCGATGCGATCCGCAAGGGCGCCTCGGACATCCACTTCGAGCCCTACGAAGATGATTACCGCGTGCGCCTGCGCATCGATGGCCTGCTGAAGATGGTCGCGCGCGCACCGGTGAAGTTGAACCAGCGCATCGCCGCCCGCCTGAAGGTGATGGCACAGCTGGACATCGCCGAGAAGCGCGTCCCGCAGGACGGCCGCATCAAGCTCAACCTGTCCAAGACCAAGCAGATCGACTTCCGTGTCAGCACGCTGCCGACCCTGTTCGGCGAGAAGGTGGTGCTGCGTATCCTCGATGGCAGCGCGGCCAAGCTGGGCATCGACAAGCTGGGCTACGAGCCGGACCAGCAGAAGCTGTTCCTGGATGCCATCCACAAGCCCTACGGCATGGTGCTGGTGACCGGCCCGACCGGTTCGGGCAAGACCGTGTCGCTGTATACCGCGCTGGGCATCCTCAACGACGAGACGCGCAACATCTCCACCGCCGAAGACCCGGTGGAAATCCGCCTGCCCGGCGTCAACCAGGTGCAGCAGAACAACAAGCGCGGCATGACCTTCGCCGCGGCGCTGCGCTCGTTCCTGCGACAGGACCCGGACATCATCATGGTCGGCGAAATCCGCGACCTGGAAACGGCGGAGATCGCGATCAAGGCCGCGCAGACCGGCCACATGGTGCTGTCCACGCTGCATACCAACGATGCGCCGCAGACCATCGCGCGCCTGATGAACATGGGCATCGCGCCCTACAACATCACCAGCTCGGTGACGCTGGTGATCGCCCAGCGCCTGGCGCGTCGCCTGTGCGGCAACTGCAAGCGACCGTCCAGCCTGCCCGAACATGCGCTGCTGGCCGAAGGCTTCACCCAGGCGCAGCTGGATGCGGGCATCGAGCTGTACGAGGCCGTGGGCTGCGACGAATGCACCGAGGGCTACAAGGGCCGGACCGGCGTCTACCAGGTCATGCCGATGACCGATGAGATCGCCACCATCGTGCTGGCCGGTGGCAATGCGCTGCAGATTGCCGAGGCGGCGCAGCAGATCGGGGTGAATGACCTGCGCCAGTCGGCGCTGAAGAAGGCCGCGGCGGGCATCACCAGCCTGGCCGAGATCAACCGCGTCACCAAGGATTGATGCGGTAGATCCACGCCATGCGTGGATGGCAGGCAGCGGTGCGGACCAAGGTCCGCACCCACCCGGGCATGGTCCTGCAGTAGATCCACGCCATGCGTGGATTACGCGGTCCCGACCACCGCGCAGCCGAGCGTGGGCTCGGCCCTTACTCCATCCCCAGCTTCTTCAGCTTGTAGCGCAGCGCACGGAAGGTGATACCCAGCTGCGCGGCGGTACGGGTCTTGTTCCAGCGGTTCTCTTCCAGCGCACGCTGGATGGCGCTGCGCTCGAGCTGCTCGATGTAGGAGGGCAGGGCGGCGCTGCCCGGCTGCAGGTCGGCCACCGCTTCGGCGGGCGCCGCGCTGCCGGGTGCACGCGGCGCGTGCTGCGGCAGGCGCAGGTCATCGGCGCCGATGCAGTCTTCCTCGGCCAGGGCCAGCGCACGTTCCAGGATGTTCTCCAGCTCGCGCACATTGCCCGGGAACGCGTACTGCGCCAGCGCTTCCAGCGCCGACGGCGCCAGCAGCGGGGTGGCACGGCCGTGGCTGCGGGCCAATCGGGCCAGCACGGCGGCGGCCAGCTCCGGCAGGTCCTGGCGGCGCTCGCGCAGCGGCGGCACCTTCAGTTCGATCACGTTGATGCGGTAGTACAGGTCGTGGCGGAAGCGCCCGTCCTCGACCAGCTCGGCCAGATCCTTGTGGGTGGCCGAGAGGATGCGGACATCCACCGGCTCCTCGTTGGCCGCCCCCACCGCGCGCACCGACTTTTCCTGGATCGCGCGCAGCAGCTTCACCTGCATCTGCAGTGGCAGTTCAGCCACTTCGTCCAGGAACAGGGTGCCGCCGTGCGCCGCCTGGAACAGGCCGGGCTTGTCGGCGTGCGCGCCGCTGAAACTGCCCTTGCGGTGGCCGAAGAATTCGCTCTCCATCAGCTCGCCGGGAATGGCGCCGCAGTTGACCGGCACGAACGGGCCGGCCGCGCGTGCACCTTGGGCATGGATGGTGCGTGCGACCAGCTCCTTGCCGACGCCCGACTCGCCGAGGATGTAGACCGGCGCCTGGCTGCGCGCGACCTTGCCGATGGTGGTGCGCAGCACATCCATGGCCTGTGAGTGGCCGAGCAGGCGACCGCCCTGTTCGGCGTTGGGGCCCGGTACCGGGCGCTCGGCGTTGTTGAGTTCCAGCGCGTGCTTGACCAGTCCGCGCAGCACCGAGATGTCCACCGGCTTGCTGACGAAATCGAACGCGCCGGCCTTCAGCGCCTCCACCGCCAGGTCCATGCTGCCGAAGGCGGTGATCATCGCGACCGGCGTGCGCGGGTAGTGCTGGGCGATCTCGCTGACCAGCTCGATGCCGTTGCCATCCGGCAGGCGCATGTCGGTGATGCACAGGTCGTACGGATTGCTGGCCAGCAGCTCACGTGCCTCGGCCAGGTTGGCGGCGGTACTGATGCGCAGCCCCATGCGGCCGAGGGTCAGCACCAGCAGTTCGCGGATGTCGCGTTCGTCGTCGACGACGAGGGCGCTGCGGGTTTCATTCATGGGCGTGAAAGATAAACGAGGGGGCTGGAAGCGACAAATGTTTGACGCACAGAATGGGAATCAGCTGGGCAGCAGCGTATGTGGACCGGGCAGCACCAGACGGAAGCAGGAGCCACCGGCCGGCACCGCGATGTAGTCCAGGCGGGCCTGGTTGGCCCGGCACAGCTCGCGCGCGATATACAGGCCCAGTCCGGTGCCATGCTCGGACGTGGTGAAGAAGGGTCGGAACAGCTGCGCGGCCACGCTCTCGGGGATACCTGGGCCACGGTCCATCACGTCGATCACCGCGCTGCGTTCGTGCTGGGCCACGCGCAGCCGCACCCGTGCCGGCTGCTGGCCGATGCGGCCGTACTTCAGCGCGTTGTGCACCAGCACGGTCAGCACCTGGTAGAGGTGCTTGGTGTCGACCTGGGCCATCACCGAGGTATCGCTGATGATCGGTTCGATGCTGTCGGTCTCCAGGGTCTGGCCCTGCTTGTACTCCAGCACGAAGCGGCGCACGAAAGCGACCAGGTCCACGTTCTCGGGCGTGGCACGCTCGCGCCGTGCCAGGCCCAGCACGCTTTCGACGATGCCGTTGGTGCGCTGGCATTGCTGGCGGATGATCTGCAGCAGGCGGCGGTCGCTCTCGTTGAAGCCGGTACCTTCCTCGAGCAGCTGCACGGCATAGTTGATCGCCGCCAGCGGGTTGCGGATCTCGTGGGCGAGGCTGGCCGAGAAGCGGCCCATGGCGGAAAGGGTGAGCGATTCGGCGCGGCGCGAGACCACGCTGGAATCATCCAGGAACACCAGCGCAAGGTCGCTGCCGGCCAGCAGGCGGGCGAAGCGCGGCTGCACTTCCGGCTGGTCGGGGTTGAGCTGCAGCGGCAGTTCGTCCTGTGCCCAGCCATTGCGCCAGCGCTGCAGCCTGCGCGCCAGTTCCGGTGCGGCGCTGGCCAGGTCCAGGCGCCCGCTTTCGCCGTTGCCGTCGTTGTCGCCCAGCAGCATCGAGGCGGCTTCGTTGGCCAGGGTGATGCGGTTGTCGGCGTCCACCACCAGCACGCCGGTGCGCATGCGGCGGATGATCAGTTCGTTGATCTGGAACAGGTTGGCTACTTCGTCGCCGCGCTGGTTGGCCAGTTGCTGGTTGCGGCGGGCGCGGTTGCCCACCTGGTAGCTGATGAAGGCCAGTGCCAGGTAGCTGGTGGCGAACATCGCCAGTTCGGCCAGGGTGCGGGTGGGGTCGCCGCCTTCCAGCAGCTTCCAGGTGTACTCGACGCCGGTGGCCAGGCTGGCGGCCAGCGCCAGGCCCAGTCCAAGGCTGAGCGGCAGCAGGGTGGCGGCGGCGGCGATGTTGAACAGCAGCGACATCGAGATGCCGGCACTGGCGCCGGGCAGGGCGTGCGACAGCAGGGTGGCGGCCACGATATCCACCAGCACGCCGCTGACCACGATCGGGCGCAGCCAGCGTTCGTTGCGGCCGAGTGCCAGGGCCAGCAGCGACAGGGCCAGGTAGATGACCGCAACGACGTCGGCCAGCCGCGGGTGATGGGCTTCGCCGACCATGGCCGACAACGGGCTGTAGAGCAGGGCGGCGATGACCGTAGCGATCAGCACCCGGTACAGCGCGAAGAAATACAGTTCACGCCGCGGAATCGATTCGATGCGGTCGATCAATGAAGCACTGGGTGACACGCCGGAACTCCCCTTCTGGCTGCCTGGGTCTGGATTCTGCGGCGGGCCTGGCCGGCGCCCCCTGAAGCCGGGCCGGCACGTCGCGTTTGCGAAGGGCAGTATAGGGCCCCCGGCCGGGCGCCGCCGAAGTGACCCGGATCGCGCATTTGGCCCGGTGCGGACACCGGTGGCCAGCCCCGGCCCGGGCGCAACTGCCTGAATGACGGTGGAAATCTGCCCGCGTCCGGCGTTTTGTACAGACTTCTTTGCGCCCCGGCGCTGGCTCGGCCACAATAGTGGGCCCGCCGCGGTCCATGCCGGCGCCCCGCCGGGGCCCTGAGGAATTGCGTGCGGTCGTTCCTATTCCCACGGTGACGCATGAATTTCCACGAATACCAGTCAAAACAACTGCTTGCCGAGTACGGCATCCCGGTCCCGGCCGGCAAGGTCGCTGCGACCCCGGACGAAGCGGTTGCCGCTGCCAACTCCCTGGGCCAGGGCCCCTGGATGGTCAAGGCGCAGATCCACGCTGGCGGCCGCGGCAAGGCTGGCGGCGTCAAGTTCTGCAAGACCACCGACGACGTGAAGGCCGCTGCGGCCAAGATGCTCGGCACCAAGATGGCCACCTACCAGACCGCCGGCGTTGAACTGCCGGTCAACCTGGTGCTGGTGACCACCGCAGGCGAGATCGTCAAGGAACTGTACCTGTCGGTGCTGGTCGACCGTGGCACCAAGACCATCACCTACATCGCCTCTTCGGAAGGCGGCGTGGAGATCGAGCAGGTCGCTGCTGAAACCCCGGAGCTGATCCACTCGCTGAACGTCGACTTCGTCGAAGGCGTGCAGGGTTACCACGGCCGTGATTTCGGCTTCAAGCTCGGCCTGACCGCCAAGCAGGCCGGCCAGTTCGCCAGCATCATGGTGAACCTGTACCGCCTGTTCAACGAAAAGGACCTGGCCCTGGTTGAAATCAACCCGCTGGCCATCCTGGACGACGGCAACCTGTACGCGCTGGACGGCAAGTTCGACAGCGACGACAACGCCGCGTTCCGCCAGAAGGCCCTGGTCGCCATGCGCGACAAGACCCAGGAAGATCCGACCGAAGTGATCGCTTCGGAGCTGGACATCAACTACGTCACCATGGACGGCAACATCGGCTGCATGGTGAACGGCGCCGGCCTGGCCATGGCCACCATGGACGTCATCAAGCTCAACGGCGGCGAGCCGGCGAACTTCCTGGACGTGGGCGGCGGTGCCAACAAGCAGCGCGTCATCGAAGCCTTCAAGCTGATCCTGTCCTCGGACAAGGTCGAAGGCATCTTCGTCAACATCTTCGGCGGCATCGTCCGCTGCGACATGATTGCCGAAGGCATCATCGCCGCCGTGAAGGAAGTGGGCGTCAAGGTTCCGGTCGTGGTGCGCCTGGAAGGCACCAACGTGGAAGAAGGCAAGCAGCTGCTGCGTGACAGCGGCATGGCCATCATCCCGGCTGACAACATCAACGATGGCGCCAAGAAGATCGTTGAAGCTGTCAAGAACGCCGCCTGATACCGACACCAAGGAATTCCAATGTCTGTTTTGATCAACAAGAACACCAAGGTGATCGTGCAGGGCTTCACCGGCCAGCAGGGCACCTTCCACGCCACTCAGATGATCGAGTACGGCACCCAGGTTGTCGGCGGCGTGACCCCGGGCAAGGGTGGCACCACCCATATCGACCTGCCGGTCTTCAACACCGTTGCCGACGCCGTGCAGAGCACCGGCGCCAATGCCTCGGTCATCTACGTGCCGCCGCCGTACGCGGCTGACGCGATCCTGGAAGCCGCTGCTGCCGGCATCAAGGTCATCGTCTGCATCACCGAAGGCATCCCGGTGCTGGACATGCTGCGCGTCAAGAACGTGCTGACCCGTTCGCATCCGGACACCGTGCTGATCGGGCCGAACTGCCCGGGCGTCATCACCCCGGGTGAGTGCAAGATCGGCATCATGCCGGGCCACATCCACCAGCCGGGCAAGATCGGCATCGTGTCGCGTTCGGGCACCCTGACCTATGAAGCGGTCAAGCAGACCACTGAAGTCGGCCTGGGCCAGTCCACCTGCATCGGCATCGGTGGTGACCCGATCAACGGCCTGAACTTCGTCGACTGCCTGAAGCTGTTCAACGAAGACCCGCAGACCGAAGGCATCATCATGGTTGGCGAAATCGGCGGCGACGCCGAGGAAGCCGGCGCCGAGTACATCAAGAACCACGTGAAGAAGCCGGTCGTCGGCTTCATCGCCGGTGCGTCGGCTCCGGCCGGCAAGCGCATGGGCCACGCCGGTGCGATCGCCTCGGGCGGCAAGGGCACTGCAGAAGGCAAGTTCGCTGCCATGGAAGCTGCCGGTGTTGTCACCGTCCGCTCGCCGGGCGACCTGGGCGCTGCCATCGCCAAGCTGGTCAAGTAAGACCGCTGGGCGGGGGAACTGTAGAGTCGACTGTTAGTCGACTGCTCTTCCCGCCGACTGCTGCAAAACACAAAGGCCGCCTCCGGGCGGCCTTTGTGCGTCTGGGGTGGGGTCAGATCCCTTTTGCGGCGCAAAAGGGATCTGACCCCGGCGTTACAATGGCGGCATTGCAACCACAGGCTGGATTCCCATGGCTTCGATCCGCATCGCGATGGCGCAGTTCGACTTCCCGGTCGGCGATGTCGCCGGCAACACCGAGCGCATCATCGAGATGATCGGCCAGGCGCGCGACGAGTACGGCGCCGAGCTGGTGATGTTCCCCGAGCTGGCGGTGAGCGGCTATCCGCCGGAAGACCTGCTGTTGCGCCCGGGCTTCCTGTACGAGTGCGAGCAGGCAATGACGCGCATCGCCGCGGCCTGCCGCGGCATCACCGCAGTGGTCGGCTGGCCGCAGGCGGTTGGCGCGGTGGTCTACAACGCCGCCAGCGTGCTGCGTGATGGGCTGGTCGAGCAGACCTACCGCAAGCGTGAGCTGCCCAATTACGCCGTGTTCGACGAACGCCGCTACTTCGATGTCGATCCGGACGGCGGCAGCTGCGTGTTCGAGGTCAACGGCATTCCGGTGGGTTTGCTGATCTGCGAGGACCTGTGGTTCGCCGAGCCGCTGGCCGATACCGTGCGCGCCGGCGCGCAGCTGGTGGTGGTACCCAATGCCTCGCCGTACGAGCGCGGCAAGCACGCCCAGCGCGATGCGGTGCTGGCCGCACGTACCCGCGAGAGTGGCGCGGCAATCGCCTATCTCAATGTGGTCGGTGGCCAGGATGCGCTGGTGTTCGATGGCGCCTCGGTGGTGGCCGATGGTGACGGTACCGTGCACCCGGCGGCGGCGGCCTTCGTCGACCAGTGGCTGGTGGTGGAGTACGACGGCGAAACCCGTCGCTTCATGCCGCACGTGTGGATGGACGATGGTGACGAGAGCATGGACGCGCTGGCCTGGCGCGCGGTGACCCGTGGCATCCAGGACTACTGCCGCAAGAACGGCTTCAGGAAGGTGTGGCTGGGCCTGTCCGGTGGCATCGATTCGGCGCTGGTGCTGGCCATGGCGGTAGACGCGATGGGGGCGGAGAACGTAACCGCCGTGCGCCTGCCGTCGCGCTACACCGCCGGCCTGTCCAACGACCTGGCCGCCGAGCAGTGCCTGGCATTGGGTGTGAAGCTGGAAGCGGTCTCGATCGAGCCGGCGTTCAAGGGCCTGATGGAATCGCTGGCGCCGATGTTCGAGGGCACCACGCCGGACGTGACCGAGGAAAACCTGCAGTCGCGTAGCCGTGGCGTGATCCTGATGGCGCTGGCCAACAAGTTCGGCGGGCTGCTGCTGACCACCGGCAACAAGAGCGAGTACGCGGTGGGCTACGCCACCATCTACGGCGACATGTGCGGTGGCTATGCGCCGTTGAAGGACCTGTACAAGACCGAAGTGTTCGGCCTGTCGAAGTGGCGCAATACCGTGGGCGGTGCACCGGTGATCCCGCCGGCGGTGATCAGCCGCCCGCCGTCGGCCGAACTGCGCGAGAACCAGCTGGACCAGGACTCGCTGCCGGCCTACGACGTGCTGGACGGCATCCTGTACCGCTACATCGACCAGGAGCAGTCGCGCACGGAGATCGTTGCCGCCGGTTACGACGCGGCCGTGGTCGACCGCGTGCTGCGCCTGGTGCGCATCAGCGAGTGGAAGCGGCACCAGGCCGCGCCAGGCCCGAAGGTGTCGCGTCGTGCTTTCGGTCGCGAACGTCGCTACCCGATCAGCAACGGCTACAAGGGCTGAGGTCCGGTCCAGCAGACGACAGGGAGTGCCGGCCGATGGCCGGCAACCCGTTGGCCCCTCTCCGGTGGGTGCGGACCTTGGTCCGCACGATGGTCGAAGATCATCCACGCATGGCGTGGATCTACCGGGCTTCGTCGAGCAACTGTTCGAGGCCGGCGGTTTCCGCAGCGTCGCTGAAGTGGCCGTCCTCAAGCCGTGCACGCACAAACGCCAGGCCATCCGCCGCCGCTGCATCCAGCGTGCCGCGGTGGTCGACCGGGTAGCGCCGGAACGCCACCGGCTCGCCGCGCAGCGCGAGGCCTGCGGCATACAGCAGGGTGGTCAGATAGGGCACGTCCTGATCCTGGCTGCCATGGCCCAGCATCAGCGGCTGGCTGAAGCCCTTGCGCGGCACGCCCGGATAGTCATGCAGCACGGACCAGATGCCCGGTACGGCGGTGAGTGGTGCGGTGAACATCGAGCCGGTATCGGCGCCTTCCAGGTTTGCGGCCAGTTCGCCCAGGCACTGCCCGCGGGCCAGCGCTACGCGGGCGCGGCCGGTGTCGCTCAGCACGCGGTCGATCTGCGGCGCGACCTGCAGCAGGCCGTCGAGCAGGTACGCGTGGTAGGCATTGAGTGCGCCGGGATTGGGCGTTCGGTTGTCCGGCTTCATCACCAGGGCAGTCAGCTCGACCGCGGTGGGCGTGCCGGTGGTGAAGCTGCCACGGTACTGCAACGACGGCCCACCGTAGGAGGCGGCAATGTGGCCTGCCGTGAGCGCTGCAGCGCCGCCCTGCGAGTGGCCGACCGAGACCCAGCGCGGCGACAGCGTTGCATTGCCCAGGTACTGGCGGCTGGCCCTGATCAGATCAATGGTGTTGCGTGCCGCCGTGCGGACATGCAGGTAGGCATGGTTGCCGGGGCTGCCGAGGCCCTGGTAGTCCGCAGCGACCACCGCATACCCCTGTGCCAGGAACTGATCGAGGAAGCGGCCGTCGCGTTCGGGCTGGTAAGGCCCGGAAACCGAGGGAGCGCACCGGTCGGCGATGCCCTGGGTGCCGTGTGCCCATGACACCAGCGGCCAGCCCCCGGCGGGGGGCGCACCGGCGGGCAGATACAGCAGGCCGGTGCCTTCGGCCAGCTGCCCGCGATGGTCGGGGGTGCGGTAGTGCAGCTTGTAGGCCTGGGTGGCCCTGGAGGGCACCCACGAGGCGCGGTAGGGGGCGGCAGAGAGCAGATCACCCGGTGCCTGCGGGGCGGCACCCAGCGGGCCGGCAGTCGGCATCAGAAGGGCCGCCATGATCAACACGGGCAGGGGCCGGAAACGGCGGTGGGGTCGGGACATCGAAGCGCTCCTTGCAGGCCGGAATGGCCACTGCAGGGCAGTCTGGCGGGCGATGTCCGCGCCGGTTGGGACCGAAGTCGCACTGGCCGGGGATTCGTAGAATTCCTAGTGCGCGGGGCCAGAGGCGCGCCTGCCATCCATCCACGCATGGCATGGATCCACCGGATGGAAAAAGGGCCCTTGCGGGGCCCTTCGTCTTCTTACTTCTTTTCCAGTCGCGCGTTGCGCTGGCCGGTGCTGGCGGACTTCTCGCCGGCGAACGGGTTCAGCTTGCGGATCATCCACGGGTACTTGGGCCACTTGCCTTCCAGCCACGGGTGGTCCGGCTGGTTCAGCTGCAGGACGCGGCGGGCGTCGTCGGCCAGGGTCTTGTTGCCCAGGTGGGTGTAGGAATCGGCCAGGACGGCGACGGCGTCGTACTGGAACGCGCTCTGCGGATAGGTTTCCAGCAGGTAGTTGGCGCGGCCGGCGGCCGAGACCCAGGCGCCGCGGCGCATGTAGTACAGGGCGTTGTCCAGCTCGTGCTGGGCGAACACGTCACGCAGCTCCAGCATGCGCTGGCGCGCATCGGCGGCGTAGCGGCTGTTCGGGTAGCGGTCGACCACGATGTTGAAGTCCGAATACGCCTGGTGCGGCGTGGACAGGTCGCGGCGGCTGGCGTCCAACGACCATACGCGGCGCAGGAAAACCGTACTGCGGTTGGAGTTGGCCAGACCGCGCAGGTAGTACAGGTACGCGATGTTGCGGTGGGTCGGGTAGGTACGGATGAAGCGGTCGATGCTGGACACCGCATCGTCGTGCTTGCCGGCCTTGTACTGCGCGTAGGCGGTTTCGATCATCGCCTGTTCGGTATACGGGCCGTACGGATACTGGGCCACGAGGCGGCGGAAGCTGGTTTCAGCCCCGCTCCAGTTGCCACCCTGCATCAGCTTGTGGCTCTTCTCGTACAACTGTTCGACCGGCGTCCCTTCATCGGGGCGATCGCCCTTCTTGGCGCCACGGTGGCAGCCGGTGGCGGCGATGACCAGCACCAGCAGCAGGGCGGTGAGGCGGACGGGCGCGGAGAGCATGGAGGAGCGTCGGATCATGAGGTCGAGGCGGGACGCGGCTGGAATACGAAGGGTCGATGATAGCCTAGTGTCCTGTCCAGCGACTGAAACCGGCCGCCGGGACCCCAAAATTTCAAAGAATGCCCCCTGCCATGTCTGAACAACCCTCTGAATCGGCCCGCCAGGCCATCGTCCCCGACACCGCTGCCGGCCGCCGTTTCGACGCCGTGGTGGCCGAACTGTTCCCCGAATACTCGCGGTCGCGCCTGACCGAGTGGATCAAGGCCGGTGAGGTCCTGCTGGACGGCGCCCAGGTGCGCCCGCGCGATCCGCTGCGCGGCGGCGAGGTGGTGACCCTCAACGTGGTGCTGGAAACCCAGACCGATGCCCAGCCGGAGGACATCCCGCTGGACGTGCTGTTCGAGGACGAGCACCTGCTGGTGATCAACAAGCCGGTCGGCCTGGTGGTTCACCCGGGCGCAGGCAACCACAGCGGCACCCTGGTCAATGCCCTGCTGTTCCGCGACCCGTCGGTGGCGGTGCTGCCGCGCGCGGGCATCGTGCACCGCCTGGACAAGGACACCAGTGGCGTGATGGTGGTGGCCAAGACCCTGGAAGCGCAGACCGCGCTGGTCGAGCAGCTGGCCGCACGCGACGTGCACCGCCAGTACCTGGCCATCGTGATGGGCGCGCTGGTAGCCGGCGGTACCGCCGATGCCCCGATCGACCGCCACCCGCGCGATCGCCTGAAGATGGCGGTGCGCGAGGACGGCAAGGAGGCGATCACCCATTACCGGCTGCGTGAGCGCTTCCGTGCGCACACCGCGCTGGAGTGCCGCCTGGAAACCGGGCGTACCCACCAGATCCGCGTGCACATGGCGCACGTTCGCCATCCGATCATCGGAGACCCGCTGTACGGCGGTGCGCTGAAGCTGCCCAAGGGTGCCAGCGATGAGCTGGTGGCCGCGCTGCGTGGCTTCAAGCGCCAGGCCCTGCATGCCGAGACCCTGGAGTTCACGCACCCGATCACCGGTGAGCCGGTGCGCAACACCGCGCCGGTGCCGGAGGACATGCTGCACCTGATGAAGGTGCTGCGCGAAGACAGCGAAGCCTTCGCCGCGCGCGAGCGGGACCGCTGGTAATGGACGCCGCGCTGCCGTTGCTGTGGGCCGATTGGCCGGCGCCTGCGGGCGTCCATGCGCTGACTACGCGCCGGCATGGCGCGGGCATCTCGCCGGCGCCGTTCGCGCAGTTCAACCTGGGCAACCGGCACGCGGCCGATGGTGATGCCCCGGCCAACGTCGAGCACAACCGCCAGCTGCTGCAGCAGGGGCTGGCATTGCCCTCCGCGCCGCACTGGCTGCGCCAGGTGCACAGCAGCACCGTGTTGCGCTTCAGCACGCCACCGGTGCCCGGCGCCAGCGAGCCGGTGGCCGATGCCGCAGTAACCTCGGTGCCGGGCGTGGTGCTGGCGATCCTGACCGCCGACTGCCTGCCGGTGGTGTTCGCCGCCGCCGACGGCAGCGAAGTGGGCGCGGCGCATGCCGGCTGGCGTGGCCTGGCCGACGGCATGCTGGAGGCCACCGTGGCCGCCATGCAGACGCCGCCCGGGCAGTTGCGCGCATGGCTGGGACCGGCTGCCGGGCCGGCCGATTACGAGATCGGAGAAGAGGTCTACCACGCTTTCGTCGGCCATGATCCGGCCGCCGAGGTGGCCTTCGTGGCCACCCGCGCAGGCCACTGGAAGGTGGACCTGTTCGCGCTGGCGCGGCAGCGCCTGCAGGCCGCGGGCATGGACCCGGCGCAGGTATACGGCGGCACGGTGTCGACCATGGCCGATCCGGACCTGTACTCGCACCGGCGCGATCGTCGTACCGGACGCATGGCGACGCTGGCCTGGATCGCACCCTGAGTACGCCCCTGTTCGCACGGGTGCTGGGGCCGGCCTTCGCCACCCTGGCCGCGCCGGTGCAGGCGCTGCATGCTGCGCCGTTGCCCTGCCGTTATGCAGGGCAGGCGCGGATCGTGCGGGGACGGCACTGGCTGGTGCCGTTGCTGGCCGCAGTGGCACGGTTGCCGAAGAATGGCGATGCGCTGCCGACCGAGGTAGCGTTCAGCGCGCACGGGCAGGGCGAGCAATGGGCGCGACGCTTCGGACGCTGGCCGATGGTGTCCCGGTTGTGGGAGCACGAAGGGCATCTGCACGAGCAGCTGGGTGCAGTGCGTTTCGCGTTCGGCCTGCAGGCCCGCGATGGCGGCATCGACTGGACGGTGCGGCGGGTCTGGGCATTGGGCCTGCTGCCGCTGCCAACACGCTGGTTCGGTGGCGTGCGCTGCCGTGAAGCGTGGCACGGCCAGCGCTACACTTTCCTGGTCGATGTGACCTTGCCCTGGGCCGGAGCCCTGATCCGCTATGAAGGCTGGCTCGAACCGCAGTGAGGTTGCCACCGAGACCGGCCGCGCGGTGATCGTGTTCGATGGTGTCTGCGCGCTGTGCAACCAATGGGTGCGCTTCCTGCTGCGCTTCGATCGCGCGGGGCGCTACCGCTTCGCCGCGATGCAGGGCATGCAGGGCAGCGCGCTGCTGCATGCGCACGGGCTGGATCCGCAGGACCCGGCGTCGTTCCTGCTGCTGGACGCACAGGGCGCGTGGACCGATACCGATGCGATCCTGCGCGTACTGGCGGGACTGGGCGGTGCCTGGCGCCTGAGCGGCGTGCTGCGCCTGCTGCCGCGCAGCTGGCGGGACGCGGCGTATCGCCTGCTGGCGCGTAATCGCTACCGCTGGTTCGGACGCCACGATGCGTGCCATCTGCCGGCGCCGGAACACCTCGCGCGGTTCCTGGATTGATCACCGGACGTCTGTAGAGCCGAGCCATGCTCGGCTGTTCCCGTCGAGGCTACGAAAAAGGCAGCCGAGCATGGCTCGGCTCTACAGGAGCAGGTGCTTCAACCCTGCAGCGTCGGCAGGCTCAGTCGAGCAGCCGGTAATCGATACGGCGGTTCTGCGCGCGGCCGCTGTCGCTGCGGTTGTCGGCCACGGGATGTTCCTGGCCGTAGCCCACGGCGACCAGCGTGTCAGGCTCCACCCCCAGCTCCCGCAGCCCCTGCGACACCGCTTCGGCACGTTGCTGGCTGAGATGCAGATTGGCTTCGGCCTGGCCGCGGCTATCGGTGTGCGCACCGATTTCCACGCGCGTGCCTGCTGGCGTATCACGCAGTGCGTTGGCGACGGCTTCCAGCGTCTGCCGCGAGTCGCCGGTCAGTTCGGAGGAACCTGCGCGGAATTTCAGCGTGGTCTGGTTCAACGCGGCCATCCGCTGTGCGGGGGCAGCGTCCGGCGGCAGCTGCGCCAGCGCGGCCAGGCCCGGGCCCCACAGCCCGCTCATCTCCAGCGCCGGGAAGTCCTGGCGCAACCGCCGCGAGATGGCCAGCCGCTCGGGCTCCTGCATGGAACGGGTATCGATCCGCAACCGGGTGCCGTCAAACACAAGGTGCAGGCCGTCGCCCCGCAGATGGGGAAGATCCACGATCAGGCGGTCCAGCCAGCGCGGTGCCTGCGTGTGCGGGTCCAGTGCAATGCCACCGCCGAGGTTGCGCGCGCCATGCACTGCGGAAAGCGCGTTCCAGACGCGGCGGCGGTCGCTCTCGCTGGGCAGGCGCCCGTGCACCTGTACCTGCGTGCCGTGCTGAAGGAGGGACAGGTGTGCTTCATGCTGCGCGGGCGTGTCCTGCACCGTCCACAGCGGTGTGCGCGCTTTCAGCAACAACCATGTGGTGAGGCCCAGCACCACGGCGATCGCCACTGTCCAAAGCAGGCTGCGCAGGGCCATGCCGTACATCGCACGCGAGGGCACCAGACTGCGCATGCGCCTGGGCGCGGCGTTCCTGCGTGCTGGAACGGCGGCAGTGGCCACTTCGTCGGCGGCGTGTGGTGCGGACATCAGGGTGACGACGCCGGGCAGCAGGTGGCAGATCACCACACGGAACGGCCCGGGCGACATGCCGCTGCGGTGGGCGATCATGGCCAGCGTGTGCGCCCCCAGGGCGCGCTCCATTTCGCTGGCAACGATGGGCAGGCGCAGGGTGGCCGGGTGCCGCCAGGAGTGGAAGCGGGCCGCCAGGCCGGCCTGTTCGAAGCGCTGCTGTACGCCGTCCAGACCGTGGGGATGCGAGGCCACCCAGGCGGTGATCACCTCGATCACCCAACGGGTGCGATGGCCCAGTTCAAGGCGCGTTGCTGCATCTTCGATGAAACGGTCGTAAGCGGACATGCGGTGACTCCCCAGGTGTGATGTGCGCGACGCCTCGCAAACGCGGTGGCGATGGCGTGCGGTCGTTCCGGGGGCGTCACTTTGGGGAGCGGGTGTCAATGCGGAATGAAAACCGGTGCGCGCTGCAGCTTTCGTTTTTGCGGACGCATGAGCGGCAGGCGTGATGAAGCCGGGAAAACCCCTGTGCGAAGTGGGCTTCACACAAGGTTCGGTGTTGCACGCGGCTGCCGGAAGGTCGCATTGCGGGTGCGACGATATGGTTTCATTCGCATCTACTTTCGTGCTGAAAGCGACAATTTGCGGGCCGTGCCGACACGTCGATGACGTGTCGAACCGGCCCGCAGCGACGGTGGTCGCTCAGCCTTCCAAGGCGTCCAGATAGCTGCGCCGCCAGTGGTTGATGTCGTAGGTGCGCAGGTGCTCCATCATCGCGTGCCAGCGTTCCTTGCGCCTGCGCAGCGACATCGTCGCGGCCGTGGCGATGGCGTCGGCCACGCCGTCCAGATCGTGCGGGTTCACCAGCAGTGCCTGCTTCAGTTCGTCGGCGGCCCCGGCCAGCAGCGACAACACCAGTACGCCGGGATCGTCCGGGTCCTGCGAGGCCACGTACTCCTTGGCCACCAGGTTCATGCCATCACGCAGCGGGGTCACCAGTCCCACTGCCGCCGCCCGGTAGAAGCCGGTAAGCGTGGCGTGGGTGAAGTTCTGGTTGACGTAGCGCAGCGGCGTCCAGTCCGGCTCGGCGTGGCCGCCGTTGATGTGGCCGGCGATCTGTTCCAGCTGGCTGCGCAGTTGCCGGTACTCGGTGACATCACCGCGCGAGACCGGGGCGATCTGCAGGTAGGTCAGCGAACCCCGCTGGTCGGGATGGCGCTCCAGGTAGCGCTCGAAGCCGAGGAAACGCTCGGGCAGGCCCTTGGAATAGTCCAGGCGATCCACGCCGATGGCCAGTTGGCGGTCGCGCAGGCTGGCGCGCAGGTTCTTCACAGCCGCCTTGGCCGCGGCGGTACCGGCCTGCCGCGCGATCAGCTCGGTGTCGATGCCGATCGGGAAGGCGGCCGCGCGGAAGCGGCGTCCACCGGGCGCTTCCAGTTCGCCATTGTCGAGTACGCGGCCGCCACCGAACAGGCGCAGGTAGGTCTGGAAGCGATCGGCGTCGCGCTGGGTCTGGAAGCCCACCAGATCGTAGGCGTACAGCGCGGAGAACAGCCGCAGGTGATCGGGCATGGCCTGCAGCAGGTCGGCCGAGGGCATCGGGATGTGCAGGAAGAAGCCGATGCGGCAGCCGATGCCACGCTCGCGCAGCAGCGCGCCGAGCGGGATCAGGTGGTAGTCGTGGATCCAGACGATGTCGTCCTCGCGCAGCAACGGCGCGAGCTTGTCGGCGAACAGCGCATTGACCTTGTGGTAGGTCTCGCGGGTGCCGCGGTCGTAGTCGACCAGATCGAGGCGGAAGTGCAGCAGCGGCCACAGGGTGCGGTTGGCGAAGCCGTTGTAGTAGCCATCCACCTCGCGCTTGCTCAGGTCCAGGGTGACGAATTCGATGTCGCCGTCTTTCTGCGTGTGCAGCGTGCCGCTGCCATCGCGCACGCTCTTGCCGCTCCAGCCGAACCACATCCCGCCGCGTTCCTTCAGCGCGGCCAGCAGGCCGACCGCCAGGCCGCCGGCACGGTTCTCGCCCGGCACGGCCACCCGGTTTGAAACCACCACCAGACGACTCACGAGGCCTCCTGCCAGGACCGCGACAGGCGCATCGCGGCAGTGATCAGGCCGACGTGCGAATAGGTCTGCGGGAAGTTGCCCCAGGCCTCGCCGCTGTCGAAGGCCAGATCCTCCGACAGCAGGCCCAGGTGGTTGCGCTGTTTCAGGAGCAGCTCGAACATCCCGCGTGCTTCGTCCATGCGCCCGATCGCCGCCAGTGCATCGATGTACCAGAAGGTGCAGATGGTGAAGCTGGTTTCCGGCTCGCCGAAGTCATCCGGTGCAACGTAGCGGTACAGCGAATTGCCATGCTTGAGGTCGCGGCCGATGGCCTCGACGGTGGCAATGAAGCGGGCGTCCAGCGCATCGATGAAGCCGATGTCGGCCAGCAGCAGCAACGAGGCATCCAGGCGGTGGCCGCCGAAGGTGTCGGTGAAGTGGCCGAGCTCCTCGCTCCAGGACTCGGCCATGATGCGTGCGTGGATGGTATCGGCGCGCTCGCGCCAATAGTGCGCCCGGTCGTCGCGCTTCAGGCGTACGGCGATCTTGCACAGGCGGTCGCAGGCCGCCCAGCACATCGCGCTGGTGTAGGTGTGCACCTCGGTACGGCCGCGGAACTCCCACAGACCGGCATCGGGCACGTCGTGCAGGGCGAATGCCTGTTCGCCCAATGGTTCCAGGCGGGCAAAGGTGTGCGCATCCCCCGGGTCCTGCAGGCGACGGTCGAAGAACAGCTGCGTGGAGGCCAGCACCACGCTGCCGTAGACATCGTGCTGGCGCTGCACCCAGGCCAGGTTGCCGCGACGCACCGGGCCCATCCCGCGATAGCCGGACAGGCTGGGGACTTCGTTCTCGTCCAGCTTGGCCTCGAAGCCGATGCCATACAGCGGCTGCAGCGTGCCATCGGTGGTGGCCAGGTTGAAGATGTAGCCGAGGAACTGTTCCATCGTGCGCGTGGCGCCAAGACGGTTCAGCGCACGCACGACGAAGGCGGCATCGCGCAGCCAGCAGTAGCGGTAGTCCCAGTTGCGCACGCTGCCGGGCGCTTCCGGAATGGAGGTGGTCATCGCCGCGATGATCGCGCCGCTGTCCTCGTACTGGCACAGCTTCAACGTGATTGCACTGCGGATGACCGCGTCCTGCCATTCCAGCGGAATGGACAGGTAGCGCACCCACTCGCGCCAGTAATCGCGGGTGCGCTGGAAGGCTTCCTGCACATAGCCGCTGATGGAGCGGTTGAGCGATTCGTCCACGCCGAGGATCAGGTGGATCGGATGGTTGAGCACGAACGGCAGGCCATCACGCACGAACCTTACCGGCACGTCGGTGGTCAGCCGCAGCACGTGCTCGGGCAGGATCCAGCGCACGTGGTTGCTGCCCCAGGTGGACTCGGGCACGCGCGCACCCCAGTCGGCCAGTGGGCGCGCACGCACGGTGATGCGTGGGCTGCCGGCCAGTGGGCGGACCTGGCGGATCAGGCTGACCGGGCGGTAGAAGCGGTCGTTCTGGCGCCAGCGCGGGGCGAAATCGAGGATTTCCAGTGCGCCGCCATGCGTGTCACGCAGCACGGTGCGCAGGATCGCGGTGTTGGTGAGGTATTCCTGCTCGCTGTCGGCAAAGTCCTCCAGCTCGATGGCGAAGTCGCCGCCGGTCTGCTGGTTGGGGCCGAGCAGGGCGCAGAAGGTGGGGTCGCCGTCGAAGGTGGGCAGGCAGCTCCAGACAACGCGGGCATGTTTGTCGACCAGGGCGCCGAAGCTGCCGTTGCCGACCACGCCCAGATCAAGATCGGGTTGGGTCATCACGCGGTACATCTCGGTTGCGGCCGTGGGGGTGGCCGGGTCAATAGGCATTCTCACGCAGCCAGGCGTGCACGCTGCGTATGTCGGGCAGCGCGAACACCGCCGCGCTGGGTTCACGTTCACCCACCAGCACGCTCCAGCCATGCTGGCCGTTGGCGGCATCGAAGCCGAATTCGTCGGTGAGGTCATCACCGAGGAACACCGGCAGGCGGCCGCGGAAGGGCAGGTACTGCATCATCCGGCGCACGGCACGGCCCTTGTCGGTGCCGACAGGCACGAACTCGACCACATGGTCGCCAGGCTGCAGGCGGTAGCTGGTGCGGCCACGCACGTGGCGGTCAGCGAACGCGCGGACATCGCTGGCGGCATGCGGCGCACCGCGCCAATGCAAGGCCAGGCCGACGCCCTTGTCTTCCACCAGCACGCCAGGATGCCCATGGGCGAAGCGCATCGCCTGCTGATGCAGCGCGTGCAGCCATTCGGCGGTGTCGTCGTCGTGTTCGTCGCGCAGCACACGACCGTCTTCGCCACGCAGCTCATGGCCGTGCAGGCCGGCGGCGGGTAGTTGCAGGGGGGCGAACAGTTGATCCAGCTGTTCAAGCGGGCGACCACTGACCAGTGCCACGGCACCTTCCAGGCGGTCGCTGATGCGGCCGATGGCTTCACGCACATCCGGCAGCAGCTGCACGGCATCCGGGCGCGCAGCGAATTCGATCAGGGTGCCATCGACATCGAGGAACAACGCACAGGCGTCATCCAGCAATGGCGGTGGCGGACGCAGGGGGAGCGGTTCAGCCATGCCCCCACCTTGCCAGCGTGGGCGTGTAGGGCAGGTCGAGGCAGGGCGACAGTTCACTGACCTGCCGGCCCTGGACCCGGCGACGGGGTAGAGTCGACTGGGTAGAGTCGACTGTTAGTCGACTGCTCTTCGCGCAGATCGCGAAAATCCCGCGCTGCGCGCGATAGTCGACTAACAGTCGACTCTACCCAGTCGAATCTACCCCGCCGGCTCTACCGGGTCGATTCTGCGAATCAGAACGTATAGCGGACGCGGCCGTAGTAGTACGCGCCGTTGCTGCCGATCGGCGACAGCACGTCATACGGCAGGTTGCCGAAGTAGTGGATGTCGCTGTTGGATCGATCCGGGTAGTTGTCGGTCAGGTTCTGGCCGCCGATGGCGACGCTCCACTGTGGGGTGATGCGGTACTCGATTTCCGCATCCAGCTGCCATTCGGCCTGGTAGGTCTGGCGCGGAATGTAGCCATCACCGAAGTTGAACACACGGGTGGCGCTGCCATAGCGGTTCACGCGCGTGCTCAGCGACCAGCGGTCGTTGCTCCATGCCGCCGAGAAACTGCCACGGGTGCGCGGCGTGGCATCGGTGAGCGTGTTGGTCTCTTCAATGCCGAACAGTACGTAGTCCGGATTCAGCGCACGCAGCTGGGTCGGCGTGGCGAGTACGTTCTTCAGCGTGGTCTTGGTGTAGGCGTAGGTGCCGGTCAGCAGCAGCTGGCCATCGCCCAGCGACTGGCGCCAGTTGCTCACCAGCTCGGCGCCGCGGGTGCGGGTGTCGGCGGCGTTGACGAAGAAGCTGGCGCTCTGCAGGCCGGTGACGCCGTAGTTGGCGGCCACGTAGTCGGTCAGCGCATCACCGGTGATGCTCTCGGACAGCGCGATGCGATCGTCGATGTCGATCTGGAAGAAGTCCAGCGACAGGTCGAAGTGCTCGCCGATGCGGCTGGTGAAGCCCAGCGAGGTGTTGAGCGACTTCTCCGGCTTCAGGTCACGCGCGCCGAGGCCGCGCGCGATCGGATTGTTGACCGAGAGCAGGCGGCCCTGCACCAGCTGGCCGCCAGCGTTGTAGCCGGTGGAGGTGGATTCGTAACCGATCTGTGCCAGCGACGGCGCACGGAAATTGTTGGAGATGGCGCCGCGCAGTGCGAACGCCGGGGTGAATTCATAGCGCAGGCCGAGCTTGCCGGTCAGTTCGCCGCCGAAGTCATCGTTGTGCTCGTAGCGCGCGGCCAGATCGGTGGAGAACTTTTCGCCGAACTGGCTGGACAGGCTGGCATAGGCGCTGGCCACATCGCGCGACAGGGTGGCTGCATCCTGCGGGGTCAGGCCGCCACCGGCCTGCGAACCGGTCGGGCGGTCGGTGAATGGGCCGGCCGCATAGCTGGCCGGGTCACCGGGGCGGGTCTGGTAGCGCTCGTGGCGCGCTTCCACGCCCAGGCCCAGGGTGTGGCTGATGCTCTCGCTCTGGGTGAACACGCGGCTCAGGTCGAGGTTGCCCACGGTCTGTGCGTACTCGTAATCGGCAGTCTTGAAACGGGTCGGGCTGGTCGGGCCCAGCGAGGCATTGAGCGAATCGCGCAGGCGGTAGGTGAAGTCGTTCTGGCCGTAATCCACGCTGCCGTCGTAGCTCCACTCGCCCCACTGGCCGCGCACGCCGGCCACGGCCTGCACGTCGCGGTTCTCGCCTTCGGACACCGGCCGGTAACCGTTCGGATAGACCTGCTTCCAGTTGGCATCGCCGTCGGGGTAGCGGAAGTAGTTCGCGCCCTCGGTGTCACGCTGGTTGAAGGTACCGAACGCGTAGAACGTCGAGGTCTGGCCGACCGGGATCTCGGTGTTCAGCCACAGGTTGATGTCCTTGCTCTTGCCATCGCCCAGCACGTAGTTGCGCTTGCCCTGCAGCGCCAGGTTGCCTGGAGTCTGGTCCCACGGCGGAATCTGGTCGAAGCCGGCGCGGTTGGTGCCGTTGCGGTGCTTGTATTCCAGGCCGACGCGCAGGAAACCACCATCCTCGCCTAGCGAGGTGCCGACCTTGGCGCTGATGTTGCCGGTCTGGCCATCGGTGAGGGTGCGCCCGATCGGCTTCAGGTCAGTGTGGTTGGCGCCGTAGCTGGCTTCGATCTCGCCACCGTCGCCGCCGTTGTCGAGGATCACGTTGATGACGCCGGCCACCGCATCGGAGCCGTACAGCGCACCGGCACCATCGCGCAGCACTTCGATGCGCTTGATCGCGCTGACCGGAATCGAATTGAAGTCGACCGGGGTGGTGCCCTTGCCGATCTTGCTGTCGGTGTTGACCAGCGCGGTGTGATGGCGGCGCTTGCCGTTGACCAGCACCAGCACCTGGTCCGGGGACAGGCCACGCAGCTGCGCGGCGCGCACATGGTCGGCACCGCCGGAGTTGGACTGGCGCGGGAAGTTGAACGACGGCAGCAGCGCCTGCAGTGCGCTGCCCAGCTCACCGTTGACCACGCCGGCCTTGCGGATGTCCTCGGCGGTGAGCACGTCCACCGGCGAGGTGGATTCAAGCACGGTGCGGTCGGCGGCGCGGGTGCCGGTGACGATCACCGTGTCCAGGTTGGTGGCGTCCTGAGCCAGGGCCGGGACGGCGGCGGAGGAAAGCGCAAGGGCGATGGCGAGGCCGAGCGGCGACGCGGGCAGGCGGGCGGGCATGGGGGGCTCCAGCAACAACGACGACGGGGAAGGGGGAGATAGTTTCACTTACATCCATCCGGATGAAGCGATATATTATCTTCGCGTGATGGCCGGTGCAGATGCAAGCCCCTGCCGGTCCGGCATGAGCTGATGCCCTGCTGGCATCAGCACGCCGGGCCGGTGGCGCTGTACGCTGCCGGCTCGCCCTGTCCCCCTTCCCCGGAGCTGTACCGATGAAACACCTTGGCCTCGTCTTTGCCGTGCTGCTGGCCACCAGCGGCTGTGCCAGCCTGTCCTCGCAGGCGCCCAGCGCCTATGCCACGGCCACCACCGCCGAACTGAAGGGCGATGCCGCACGCCCGTCCGACGGCCACGGCTGGGTGCGCAGCGAGCTGTACTTCGGCGTGGGCGAGGAGCAGGGCGCCGGCAACCGCCCGCAGGCCGATACCATCAGCGAGGCGCAGTGGCGCACCTTCCTGGACAAGGAAGTGACCCCGCGCTTCCCGGATGGCCTGACCGTGTTCGATGCCTATGGCCAATGGCTGTTCCGCGGTGATGCCTCGCCCAACCGCCTGCGCACCAAGGTGTTGGTGGTGCTGCACGAGGACACCCAGCAGCGCCGCGCCGACATCGAAGCGATCCGCCTGGCGTGGAAGCAGCAGACCAAGCATCAATCGGTGCTGTGGTCGCGGCAGCCGGTCGAGGTATCGTTCTGAGTTGAAGGTGCCGCCGCGGTGCCGCAGGGAGCAATGATGAATTGCAGGGAATGCGTGCTGGGCCTGGTGCTGGCGGGAGTGCTGGCACCGTCGGCGCAGGCAAGTAGCGACGACGGCGAAACGCTGCGGTTCCAGGTGGCCGCTCACGTGCAGGCGCACGCCGATCCCCAGCAGGATGGCAGCATCGCGGTACAGCTGTCGCCGTCAGGCAAGCGCCAGGTGCTGGCGGGCGCGGCGGATGCCGACGGCAATTCGCAGTGGGGTCTGGAGGACGTCGATTTCGATGGCTACCCGGAGCTGGTCGCGCGTGCATCGGTGGGCATGGTCAACGAAGCGGTGGCGGTGTACCGCTTCGATCCGGCCAGTGCAGGTTTCCGCGCGCTGCAGGCCGACACCCACGGCAAGGATAGTTGCGGTGACCTGATGGGGCTGAGCGTGGACATTGCCACCCACACCCTCACCAGCAGTTGTCGCAGCGGCCCGATGTGGTACACCGACCAGTACCGGTTTGCAGGCGCGAAGCTCCATCTGTACCGCTCTGAGAGCGTGCTGATGCTGGGCGATACGTTGAACGCCGCGCTGCAGTGGGAACAGACCGACGAGCAGGGCCCGCTGGCGGTCTGGCGCACCTACGATGCCGATGGCCGCGTGTTGGAGACGGCCATCGCCGATGGCCTGGGCGCACGCCCCGAGGGACCGCTGCGTGGCCAGCAGGCCAACGTAGCGCCAGCACGCCTGTTCCTGTTCGACCGACCTGGCGCGACCAGCACCAAGCGCTATCTGGTGCAGGGCGATCGGGTGGAAATGCTGGATGAACAGGACGGCTGGGTGAAGCTGCGCTACCGCAACCCGAAGCAGGGCGTGGTGGAGGGTTGGATCAACGTCAATGATTGACGAGATGTCTACCCGCAGTTTGCACATCGAGGCGATGCGCAACTTGCCCACGGAGGCATCACTTCACCGGGTCTAGCCTCGGACGTTCCCCCGTTCGAGGATGTATCCGATGAGCAAGCGCGTGGCCGAAATCGTGGTGGACGCCCTGCAGCAGGCCGGTGTCCGCCGTTGCTACGGCATCGTGGGCGATACGCTCAACCATGTGACCGATGCGATGCATGGCAGCGAGATCGCCTGGGTGCACGTGCGCCATGAAGAAGTAGCAGCCTTCGCTGCCGGCGCCGATTCGCTGGTGAGCGGCGAGTTGACCGCCTGTGCGGGCTCCTGTGGTCCCGGCGGCCTGCACTTCATCAACGGTGTGTTCGAGAGCAACCGCAACCGTGCACCGATGGTGCTGATCGCCAGCCAGGTGGTGACCAGTGAGCTGGGCATGGAATTCCCGCAGGAAGTGGACTTCAAGGCGGTGTATGCCAGTTGTTCGGTGTTCTGCGAACAGGTGCACAGCGCCGAACAGGCCCGCCGCGTGGTCACGTTGGCCTGCCAGGCGGCGATCAGCCGCCGCGGCGTGGCAGTGGTGATCCTGCCGGCCGATATCAGCCAGGCCGAGGTGAAGCACGATGTGCCGTTCTCGGTGCACTACACCCAGCCGGTGCTGCGCCCCTCCGACGCCGAACTGCAGCGCATCGCCGAGCTGCTGGGGCAGGGCAAGCGCATCGGCGTCTATGCCGGTGCCGGCTGCCAGGGTGCGCACGCGCAGCTGCTGGAACTGGCCCGGCGTCTGCAGGCGCCGGTCGCGCACACCTCGCGCGCCAAGGATTTCGTCGAGCCGGACAACCCGTACAACATGGGCATGACCGGCATCTTCGGCATCGAATCTGGCTTCCACACGCTGATGGAGTGCGACACGCTGCTGCTGCTCGGCGCCGACTTCGCCTGGGGCCAGTTCTACCCGGACAAGGCCACGATCATCCAGGTCGATCGCGATGGCAGCCACCTCGGCCGCCGCCACCCGGTGAACCTCGGCGTGGTCGGCGATATCGCACCGACGCTGGATGCGCTGCTGCCGATGCTGCCGCCGCGCGACGACAGCGCGTTCCTCGATGAGTGCGTCGAACGTCGCGACAAGGCGCTGAAGAAGCGCGAACAGGAAGAACAGCCGGGTGAGGGTGAGCTTATCCATCCGCAGCACCTGACCGCATTGCTGTCCAAGTATGCGACCGACGATGCACTGTTCACCGCCGACGGCGGCTCGCCGATGGTCTGGGTGCTGCGGCATATCCGGGTGAATGGTCGCCGCCGCACGCTGACCAGCCTGCTGCACGGCACGATGGCCAACGCGATGCCGCAGGCACTGGGCCTGCAGAAGGCGTTCCCGGGCCGGCAGGTGATCTCGCTGTCCGGCGATGGTGGCCTGGCGATGCTGCTCGGCGATCTGCTGACCGCAGTGCAGGAAAACCTGCCGATCAAGGTGGTGGTGTTCAACAACGGCTCGCTGAATTTCGTCGAGCTGGAACAGAAGGTCGAAGGGCTGCTGGACAATTACACCGACCTGAAGAACCCGGATTTTGGCCGCCTTGCGGAGGTGATTGGTTTCCACGGCCGCACGGTGACCCGCAGCGAGGATCTGGAGGAAGCGGTGCAGGACTTCCTGTCGCAGCGCGGCCCGGCGTTGCTGGACGTGCATACCAGTCGTGCCGAGCTGGTGATGCCGCCGCAGATCGAAGCCAAGCAGGTGGCCGGTACGGCGCTGTATGCCGCCAAGGCGGTGTTGAACGGCCGCTTCGACGATGTGAAGCATCTGCTGGTGGACAACTTCCTGAAGAAGTGAGGGTTGGGGTTTGATGCAGGGCTGCGCCCTGCACCCGCAGAGGCCAATGCAACAGCCGAAGCAACAGCAACAGCCGAAGCAACAGCAACAGCGGGCATTCCGTGGGATGGCAGGGCGGGTCCGGTTGCGGGGGACGCCGTAAACCCGTCCCTGGGGGCTTGGCCGCGGCATCCATGCCGCGGACACCCCCGCAACCGGACCCACCCCGCCTTCGACAGATTCCTGCGATCTGTCGGAATGGCATGGCCGGTGCCTGATGGGTGTCGACCTTGGTCGACACGGTAGATCCACGCCATGCGTGGATGAACGAAAGAATGATCGGAATGATCTTCTGTAGAGCCGAGCCATGCTCGGCTCAGAGGCTTCGCGTATGGCAGCCGAGCATGGTCTCGGCGCTACAACGAGAGCCTGCTTTTGCTTTTGATCTTTTGATTCTCTTCCGTGGCTGGCACACGCAGGAAACTGTCAGGGGCCGGGCGGGTGGGCGTCGCGGGGGTGTCCGCGGCATGGATGCCGCGGCCAAGCCCCCAAGGATGGGTTCACGGCGTCCCCCGCGACGCCCACCCGCCCGGGCCAGCCCAGGAATTTGCGATTTGCGCCCAGCCACGAGGGGCCCCGCCGTTGGCTGGAACCCATCATTCCACGACGGAATTGGCGCGCCGGCCCCGCTGGGCCTACCATCGGCGGTCCCCACCCCCACCCCCCCTTCCATGTCCGCTCCCGCTTCCGCCGCACCACGTCGCTGGTTCGTCGCCGGTGACTTCAACGGTTTCTTCGGCCTGGTCGTCGACAACCTCTCCATTCTCGGCTTCATCGCCATGGCGCTGGTCGGGATCTTCCAGTTCCCCGCCGATGTAGTGTTCGGCCGCATGTTCCCCGGCACCGCCTTCGGCGTGCTGGTCGGCAACCTGCTGTACACCCTGATGGCACGCCGGCTGGCCGCGCGTACCGGCCGCGATGATGTCACCGCCATGCCGCTCGGCCTGGATGCACCGACCAGCATCGGCATGGCGCTGCTGGTGCTCGGCCCGGCCTTCATCGCCTTCAAGCAGCAGGGCATGGACCCGCATGCGGCGGGAATCGCCACCTGGCAGCTGGGCATGGCCGCGCTGGTCATCATGGGCGTGCTCAAGTTCGTGCTGTCGTTCTTTGGCGAAGCGGTTACCCGCGCGCTGCCACGTGCGGCGCTGCTGGGCTCCATTGCCGGCATCGCGCTGGTGCTGATGGGCCTGCTGCCGCTGCTGGAAACGCTGCGCTCGCCGCTGGTCGGCTTCACCACGCTGGGCCTGCTGCTGTATGTATTGATCGCCAAGGGCAAGCTGCCGGTGCGTGGCCCGGGTGTGCTGCTGGCCTTCGTGTTCGGCACCGTGCTGTATTACGGCCTCGGCCTGGTCGGGTTGGGCGCGCCGGGCTTCCACGTGCCGGAGTGGGTGCCGCCGCAGGTGGTGCTGCCGCTGCCGACGCTGGGCTTCCTTGAGGGCCTGCCCACGGCGATGACCTACCTGCCGCTGTTGCTGCCGTTCGGCCTGCTGATGGTGGTCGGTGGCATCAACGTGTCAGAGAGCGCACGTGCGGCCGGCGATGACTACCGCACCCGCGACATCCTGCTGGTGGAAGCGGTGGCGACGCTGGTGGCCGGTGTCTGCGGCGGCGTTGCGCAGACCACGCCGTACATCGGCCAGCCGGCGTACAAGCACATGGGCGCGCGCAGCGGCTATACGCTGCTGACCGGCCTGTTCGTCGGCATCGGGGGCATGCTCGGCATCATCTCCGGGCTGGTGCAATGGCTGCCGTTGGCAGTGCTGGCACCGATCATCGTGTACGTGGCCATCGACATCACCACGCAGGCGTTTCAGGCCACGCCGCGTCACCATACCGGCGCGATGGTGTTCGGCTTCCTGCCGTCGGTGGCCTACCTGCTGGCGATCAAGGCACCCGGCTGGATTGCACCGGACCAACTGCCGCAGTTGCTGACCAAGCTCGACGGGCATGGCCTGCCGGAGCTGGCGGTGATCTTCACCCTCGGCAATGGCTTCATCATCACCTCGATGCTGTGGATCTCGGCGGTGGCGGCGATGGTCGACGGCCGCCTGCGTCGCGCCTGTGGCTTCCTGCTGGTGGCGGCGCTGCTGACCCTGTTCGGCCTGATCCACTCGGTGGACCCGCGCGGCGGCATCTACCTGCCGTGGGACCTGGACGGCCTGGCGCGCATCATCAGCTGGCAGTTCGCTGGTGCCTACGTGGCACTGGCGTTGCTGCTGGGGTTGTTGTCGCTGCAGAAGCAGCCGGTGCAGTCGCTGGGTGAAAGCAGCTGACCCCACGGTAGTGCCGGCCGCTGGCCGGCAACGCGGTGGGCTGCAGACGCATCGTGTGGTTGCCGGCCAGCGGCCGGCACTACCGCTCTCCATCCAGTTCCGGGTAATGCCGGAAGATGCCGTTGGTGTTGAACGCCAGCCGCCGTTCCGAGGCCAGGTAGGCGGCGATGTTCGGTCGCTTGGCCACCCGCTCCTGCAGTGCACGCAGCAGGGGCAGGGTGGGGCCGAGTGCCTGCATGCGGCGCGGGAACATGTAATCCAGCCCGCTCAGCAGCTGGAACAGCGACAGATCCACATACGAATGCTCGCGCAGTGCATGGCGGCCGCTATTGGCCGCCAGCACCTGCTCGAAGTAGCCGAGGTACTTCGGCAGCCGCTCGCCGCGCAGGGACGCAGCGCGCGCCTTGGCTTCGGTCTTCTGTTCTTCGTAATACTTCGAGGCCGCGATGGGGTGGTGGGTGTCGTGCACCTCGGCCACCAGATCAGCGATGGTGAGCTGCAGTTGCAGCGCCTGCATCCGCCGCGAGGCCGCCTGTGGCACCAGGTCCAGCGTCGGGCCGAGGAAATCCAGGATGGCCGCGACCTGCGCGATGACCTGGCGGCCGGCCTTCAGGAATGGGGGTGCGAAGGGCTGCGCACCTTCGCTGCCACCGTCGAGGAACGGCTGCATCACTGCATCGCCGTGCACCCGCGCCATGTCGATGTAGTCGGCGCCGGCATCTTCCAGTGCCAGCCGCACGAACTCGCCACGGCCCTGGATGCCGGTCCAGTAATACAGCGCGTACTGCATGGCAGTGCCTCCACAGGACAAGACCTACAGCCTCGCGCGGAGCGTGCAAAGCAGACGTGAGCGCGGTTTTGCTGCAGGCCCGAACCCGAACGGCAGCGGAACAGGTGGGGAACCCGTTGGAATCGGCGGGGTCACACCTTCTACATGCGTGTGAAACGAGGTGCTGCATCATGCAGAGTGGAAAGGCGGTTTGGCCGTGGGTGCTGGGTGTGGTGGTGATCGGTGGCGCGGGCGGTTGGCTGTTCCGCGATCAGCTGAAGAGCCTGGCAGACGGTGTTTCGGTGCCGGTGCAATCATCCCCCGCCAGTACCAGCGCGCCGCCACAACCGCAGGCGGCCGCAGAACCCGCGCCAGCACCGCCCGCGATCAAGCATCCGCTGGATACCGAGGCCGCAGCCGATCCGGCGCTGCCGAAGCTGGCTGACAGCGATACGGCCGCCTGGGGTGCATTGAGCCAGCTGTTCCAGGGCGAGGGGCCATTGACCCTGCTGCTGCGCGATCACCTGATCCAGCGCCTGGTCACCCAGGTCGACAACCTGGACAAGCCCAGCGTGCCGCCGACTGCGCTGGCCGCGCGGCCGCTGCCGGGCAACCTGCAGGTCGAGCCCGGTGAGGGTGGCGAACGCATCGCCGCCAGCAACGCGGCGCGTTATGCGCCCTACGTGCAGGCGTTCACTGCGCTGGACCCGGCGGCCACGGCTACCGCTTACAAGCGCTTCTATCCGCTGATCCAGCAGGCCTATGTGGACCTGGGCCGGCCTGAGGGCTACTTCAACGACCGCCTGGTCGCGGTGATCGACCACCTGCTGGACACCCCGGAACTGGCCCAGCCCCCAGTGGTGCAGCGCGATGAACGCGGCCGCTACCGCTTTGTCGATCCCACCCTGCAGTCGCGCTCGATCGGGCAGAAGGCGCTGCTGCGGATGGATGCAGCCCAGGCGCGGGCGGTCAAGCAGCAGCTGCGCGCGATCCGCACCGCGATCACCCGCTGAACTCGTCCACCGCGCATGACTGATCCGGATCAACGCGCCGACCACACCCGCTCCGGCATGCTGGCCGCAGGCTGACTGGCCTCGGGGTGCAGTCGCAGCCACCCTTGAAACCGGGTGGGGCAACCGCATCTTTCCAGCATCGCCGGCGCGGGCCGGCCCTGATGACCGATGAGGATTCGCAATGCGGATGGACAAGCTCACCTCGCGTTTCCAGCAGGCGCTGGCAGACGCACAGTCGCTGGCCGTGGGCCGCGACAACAGCATCATCGAACCGGTTCACCTGTTCAGCGCGCTGCTGGACCAGCAGGGCGGCAGCACGCGCCCGTTGCTGGCCCAGGCCGGGGTGAACGTGCCGGTGCTGCGCGAGCGCCTGACCGAGGCGCTGGACGCGCTGCCGAAGGTGTCCGGCCAGGCCGGCAATGTCTCGATGGGCAATGACCTGGGGCGCCTGCTGAACCAGACCGACAAGCTGGCCCAGCAGCATGGGGATGCCTTCATCGCCAGCGAGTGGTTCGTGCTGGCCGCGCTGGACGATGGCGGCACGCTGGGCATGGCGCTGCGCGCCGCCGGTGCCGACAAGACCCGCCTGCAGGCGGCCATCGACAAGTTGCGTGGCGGCGAGAACGTGCAGTCGGAGAATGCCGAGGAACAGCGGCAGGCGCTGGAGAAGTACACCATCGACCTGACCGCGCGCGCCGAGAGCGGCAAGCTCGACCCGGTGATCGGCCGCGACGAAGAGATCCGTCGCACCATCCAGGTGCTGCAGCGCCGGACCAAGAACAACCCGGTGCTGATCGGCGAACCCGGCGTGGGCAAGACTGCCATCGTCGAGGGCTTGGCCCAGCGCATCATCAACGACGAAGTGCCTGAGGGCCTGCGCGGCAAGCGCGTGCTGTCGCTGGACATGGGCGCGCTGATCGCCGGTGCCAAATTCCGCGGTGAGTTCGAGGAACGCCTGAAGGGCGTGCTCAACGACCTGGCCAAGAACGAAGGCCAGATCATCCTGTTCATCGACGAACTGCACACCATGGTCGGCGCTGGCAAGGCCGATGGCGCGATGGATGCCGGCAACATGCTGAAGCCGGCGCTGGCACGCGGTGAGCTGCATTGCATCGGCGCGACCACGCTGGACGAGTACCGCAAGTACATCGAGAAGGATGCCGCGCTGGAGCGCCGCTTCCAGAAGGTGTTCGTGGGCGAGCCGTCGGTGGAGGACACCATCGCGATCCTGCGCGGCCTGAAGGAGAAGTACGCGCTGCACCATGGCGTGGAGATCACCGACCCGGCCATCGTCGCCGCCGCGACGCTGTCCAACCGCTACATCACCGACCGCCAGCTGCCGGACAAGGCCATCGACCTGATGGACGAAGCCGCTTCGCGCCTGCGCATGGAGATCGACTCCAAGCCGGAAGAGCTGGACCGCCTGGAGCGCCGGGTGATCCAGCTGAAGATCCAGCGCGAGATGCTGAAGAAGGAAAAGGACGAAGCCTCGCGGCAACGCCTGGCCGACCTGGAGAACGACATCGAGGCGCTGGAGCGCGAGTTCTCCGATCTCAATGAAATCTGGAAGTCGGAGAAGGCCGCGCTGCAGGGTGCGACGAAGATCAAGGAGCAGGTCGAGCAGGCCAGGCTGGAACTGGAGGCCGCGCAGCGCCGCCAGGATTTCGCCAGGATGAGCGAGATCCAGTACGGCCTGTTGCCGCAGCTGGAAAAGCAGCTGGCCGCCGCCCAGGAAGCCGAGCACAAGGACTTCAAGCTGGTGCAGGACCGCGTGACCGACGAGGAGATTGCCGAAGTCGTTTCGCGCTGGACCGGTATTCCGGTCAACAAGATGCTCGAAGGCGAGCGCGACAAGCTTCTGCGCATGGAAGAGGTGCTGCACAACCGCGTGGTCGGCCAGGAGGAAGCGATCAAGGTCGTCTCCGATGCGGTGCGCCGCTCGCGTGCCGGACTGTCCGATCCGAACCGTCCGGCCGGCTCGTTCCTGTTCCTCGGCCCGACCGGCGTGGGCAAGACCGAGCTGTGCAAGTCGCTGGCCGAGTTCCTGTTCGACAGTGCCGACGCGATGATCCGCATCGACATGAGCGAGTTCATGGAGAAGCACAGCGTCGCCCGCCTGATCGGTGCGCCCCCGGGCTACGTCGGCTACGAGGAAGGTGGCTACCTGACCGAGGCGGTACGCCGCCGCCCGTATTCGCTGATCCTGCTCGACGAAGTGGAGAAGGCGCATCCGGATGTGTTCAACATCCTGCTGCAGGTGCTGGACGATGGTCGCCTGACCGATGGCCAGGGCCGCACCGTGGACTTCCGCAACACCGTCATCGTGATGACCTCGAACCTGGGCTCGCACCAGATCCAGGACATGAGCGCCGACGACAGCCCGGAGGCCTACACGCAGATGAAGGCGGCGGTGATGGGCGTGGTGCAGGCGCACTTCCGTCCGGAATTCATCAACCGCCTGGACGATATCGTGGTGTTCCATCCGCTGGACAAGCAGCAGATCAAGCAGATCGCGCGCATCCAGATGCGTGGGCTGGAAAAGCGCCTGGCCGAGCGCGGATTGAAGCTGGTGGTGTCCGATGCAGCGTTCGACCTGCTCGGCAACGTCGGTTTCGATCCGGTGTATGGTGCGCGCCCGTTGAAGCGTGCGATCCAGGCGCAGCTGGAGAACCCGTTGGCGCAGAAGATCCTGTCCGGGGCCTTCGTCAACGGCGACACCATCGAAGTCGGCAACGACGGCGGTCACCTGGTGTTCGCCAAGGCGTGAATCACGCGGGGCGCTGCCTGATCGCAGCGCCTCGTTTTCTCCGGTAGCGCCGGGCCATGCCCGGCGCCTTCTCAGAAGCGGTGCGTGTACCCGCTCATCAACCCGAACTGGTTCGGCTTCTGCACGATCGGGCTGTCGGCGGCATCGCCAAGCAGGCGCGTGCCTTCGGCCGAGATGTACCAGTTGCCGTTGCGGCCCACGCGGTGGCTCCACTTCAGGCCGACACCGGCGCTGACCAGGCCGGCCTTCGGCTTGTGTTCGGCAAAGCCGGTACGCGCCGCCTGTTCCGGGCTGACGCCGTACCATGTCTGCATGTAGCCGCGGTTGCCGTAGTCGGTGGAGACGCTGCCGCTGACCACGCCGCCGGCCAGGTCGAACAGCGGCATGGTCAGGTTCAAGTGCACCTGCTGGGTGGCCAGGCCGTTCTCGGCCTTGTCCTCATCCTTGCGGGTGAACTGCCAGGAACCGCTCAGCACGGCTTCGCCCAACGTATAACCAGCCGAGACGCCGACCAGGGGACGGGTATCGATATCGCCCATGCCGCGCAGGTAGTCCGAGCCGCCAAGCAGCGAGTCCTTGTCCTTGCGGATGCCACTGGCGCCGACATAGGCACGCACGCGCGTGTGTTCGCCGATGGACGTGCCCCAGCCGATGCCGCTGGTGCCCAGAAACCAGCCCCCCGGCGAGGTGACATCGAAGGACAGCGATGGCGCTGCACGGTACTCCTCGCTGCCGCTGTAGCGCGGCGTCACGCCACCGCCAGCGGCGACTTCGAAGGTCCAGTGATCATCCTTGGCATGGGCGATCGGCGCCGCGAACAGCGGCAGCAGGGCCAGGCAGAGCAGGGTGGGGGAACGGCGAAGCTGGGACATGGAAACTCTCGGCAATGGGAGGAAGGCAGCACGCGCATCCGGCGTGCGCTGCAGGGTCGCCAGCGTGGCGAAATGCCGGCGACCGATCCCTCCGCAGTTGTGCGGGAGTTGTAATCAACTGTAATCGCGCCCTCGGGCGTTCAGCTGGCAGCCAGCGGCCAGTGCATTTCCAGGCGTGCACCACCCAGCGTGGCGCGGCTGACGTGCAGCTCACCACCGTGGCGGGTGGCGATGCGGCTGACGATGGCCAGGCCCAGGCCGAAGCCGCCGGTATCGCGGCTGCGGCTGTCGTCAAGGCGGGTGAACGGACGGATCACCTTCTCGCGGTCGGACTCAGCGATGCCGGGACCGTCGTCATCCACGCGCAGGCAGGCGCGGCCGTCGACGCCGACCAGCGAGACCTCGACCTGTGAACGTGCATGGCGCAGCGCGTTGCCGACCAGATTGCTCAACGCCAGCTGCAGCAGGCGCGGCTCGGCGTCCACGCGCGGCAGCGCGCTGGGCAGCACGCGCAGCACCAGGCTGGCGCGTTCGGCGTCACGACGCACATCGGCCAGGCAGGCCTGCAGCCAGTCGTTGGCTTCGATGCGCTGGAGCGGCTCGCCTTCGCTGGGGTGTTCCAGCCGCTCATAGGCCAGCAGTTCGCTGACCAGCCGGTTGAGTTCGGCCAGGTCGCCGTGGAGTCCCTGCGCAAGTCGCTCGCGACGTTCGCGATCATCGCTGTCCTGCATCAGGTCCAGGCCGAAGGCCACGCGCGCGATCGGGGTGCGCAGTTCGTGCGAGATCGCATGGGTCAGGTCGCGTTGGCGCTGCACCAGTTCGGCCACGCGCGCGGCCATGCGGTTGGAGTGTTCGACGATGACCCGGATCTGCGAGCGCGGCGAGACCTGCGCGCGTGCCTGCAGGTCGCCGGCGCCGATGCGGTCGGCATGCAGGCGCAGCGCGTCCAGGTCGCGCCAGAGCACGCGCGACCACGCATACAGGCACAGCCCGAACAGCGCCAGCATCACCGAGTACGCGACCAGCGTCAGGTACAGCGAAGTGGGCGGTTCACCAGGCAGATGCAGCTGCAGCCAGCGACCGTCGGGGCGTGCAGGATCCAACGGCGCCCAGACGATCTCGAACTTCTGCCGGGCGATCATCCCGTTGCGTTGCAGCTGTTGCCGTTCTTCCGCCGTGATCGGTGGCGGTGCGGGCATCAACGCCAACGCGATACCGTAATGCGGTTGCCACTGCGCCAACTGCTGCTGTTGTGCGGCGTCATCCTTGCCCTGCAGCCCCTGGCGCAGCGCGTACAGCTGGCCACGCACCTGTTCGGCGAAGATCCGTTGCTGGGTGGGCAGGTAGATGCGGTCGAAGATCAGGTTGATCAGCAGCAGGGTGATCAGGAAGCTGGCGCCGACCAGCAGCCACAGGCGCAGGAACAGCCGCTTCACGCCGACCAGGCCGATGGATTGAACTGGTAGCCACGGCCCCACACGGTCTTGATGCGCCGCGGTTCGCGCGCATCGTCGCCGAGTTTGCGGCGCAGCTTGCCGATGCTGACATCGACGCTGCGGTCCAGGCCATCGAAACCGATGCCGCGCACCGCCTGCAGGATCTGGTCGCGGGAGAGGATCTGCCCGGGCTGGCTGGCCAGCAACCACAGGATCTCGAATTCGGTGGTGCCCAACTCGACCGGCTGGCCGTGCAGGTGTACGTCGCGCTGCATGCGGTCGATCAGCAGTTCACCATGCATCAGCCGGCAGGGCGTGCCGGTGTTGCTGCTGCCGTGGCGGCGGCGCAGCAGCGCGCGCAGGCGGGCCAGCAGCAAGCGCGGCTCGATCGGTTTGTGCACATAGTCATCGGCGCCCGATTCCAGGCCCAGCACCTGTTCGATGTCGTCCTCGCAGGCGGTCAGCATCAGGATCGGTACGTCGGAGAAGCTGCGGATCTGCCGGCACACGTCGATGCCACCGAGGCCGGGCAGCATCAGGTCCAGTACCACCAGTTCCGGCGCATGCTGGCGGCAGGCCGCGCCGGCCTGGTCGCCACGGGCGACGTGCTGCACGGCAAAGCCATGTTCGTGCAGGTAGTCGCTGACCAGTTCGGCCAGGCGGCGATCGTCCTCCACCAGCAGGACCGGTGTCGGCGTACCGTTGGCGGTGGGTGTCCAAGGGGATGGCTGCATGCGCGTGGGGCCTCCGTGCCCGGGCAGGAGCGCCCGGCGGCGAAGCCTAGCAACGGCCCATGACGGCTGCCTGAATCCCGGCCAACCTGATAACCGCCGGTACGCACGTCATCGCCAGTGGCTCTCAGTGCTAGGCTGCGCCTGGCCTATGGTGGCGGTTTCCCCGGATGGAGCCTGGTGCAATGAGCGACCCGCAGTGGCAACTGGAAACCCTGGCCGTGCACGGCGGCTACCGTCCCGACCCGACCACCCGCGCGGTGGCAGTGCCGATCTACCAGACGGTGGCGTACGCCTTCGATGACACCCAGCATGGCGCCGACCTGTTCGACCTGAAGGTGCCGGGCAACATCTACACCCGCATCATGAACCCCACCACCGACGTGCTGGAGCAGCGCCTGGCCGCCCTGGAAGGTGGCATCGGCGCACTGGCGCTGGCCTCGGGGCAGGCCGCGATCACCTATGCCATCCAGACCATTGCCGAGGCCGGCGACAACATCGTCGCCTCCAGCGCGCTGTATGGCGGCAGCCTCAACCTGCTGGCGCATACGCTGCCGCAGTACGGCATCCAGGCGCGTTTCGCCGACCCGGCCGATCCGGCCGCGTTCGCCGCGTTGATCGACGAGCGCACCAAGGCGGTGTTCGTCGAATCGATCGGCAACCCGCGTGGCAATGTCACCGACATCGCCGCCATCGCCGAAGTCGCTCACGCGGCCGGCGTGCCGCTGATCGTCGACAACACCGTGGCCACGCCGTTCCTGCTGCGCCCGTTCGAGCACGGTGCCGACATCGTGGTGCATTCGCTGACCAAGTACCTGGGCGGCCACGGCAACAGCCTGGGCGGTGCGATCATCGACTCGGGCCGTTTCGACTGGGCTGCGCAGCCAAAGCGCTTCGCCCGCCTCAACCAGCCCGACCCCAGCTACCACGGCGTGGTCTACACCGAGGCCCTGGGCCCTGCCGCCTACATCGGCCGCGCGCGGGTGGTGCCACTGCGCAATACCGGTGCGGCGCTGTCGCCGTTCAATGCGTTCCTGATCCTGCAGGGCATCGAGACGCTGGCACTGCGCATGGAGCGCATCAACGCCAACGCACTGGCCATCGCGCAGTTCCTGAAGGCGCACGCCAAGGTGGCCTGGGTGCGTTACGCCGGGCTGGCGGATGATCCCGAGCATGCCGCCGCGCAGCGCTACCTCGGTGGCCACGGCTCGGGCGTGCTGACCTTCGGCCTGCCCGGTGGGCGCGAGGCCGGCGCGCGTTTCCTGGATGCGCTGAAGCTGTTCACCCGGTTGGTCAACCTGGGTGACGCCAAATCGCTGGCCACCCATCCGGCGTCCACCACCCATCGCCAGTTGGACGCAGCTGAACTGGCCAAGGCCGGCGTCAGCGAAGACACGGTGCGGCTGTCGATCGGCATCGAGCACATCGGCGACCTGCGCGCGGACCTGGAGCAGGCCCTGGCCAGCGCCTGATAGCCGCGCGCTTGGTGCATATCGCCACAGGCGATCACCACCGGCCGCGCGATGCGCTACGGTGGAACTGCCTCTCCAAGGCGTGGCAACGTGGCGATCCAGATCCCCGGTCGATGCGGGTCGACCGGGGATTTTTCATGTTTTCGGAGGCCGGCCCCATGTGCCGACGGTCGGCATCAGACCTGGTAGATCCACGCCATGCGTGGATGGATCACCCTCGGAATCGAACATTCCGGCAGTTCATCAAACAGCATCCACGCATGGCGTGGATCTACCGGGCCGATCAAGGTCGATACCTACCAACAGCAGTCACACCACCGGAATGCTGTGCTGCCCCAGATTCCGGTACGGCGGCGTCGACATGATCATCTCCGCCAGCGAATAGGCCAGCTCGCGCTCGGCCATCACCGTGCCGTCGGCGCCGTGCTCCAGCAGATGCTTCACCTCGGCATCGCTGTGCGCACGTGCCAGCAGGGTCAGGTCCGGGTTGATGGCGCGCAGCTTTGCCAGCGCCTCACCGGCTTCCAGCGGCTGCGGAATCGCCAGCACCGCGATCTTGGCGCGTTCCGGATGGGCCTCGGCCAGCACCCGGTCGGCGGCGGCGCTGCCGCGGATCGCCGCCAGGCCCTTGGCATGCGCCTGTTCGACGTGTTCCTTGTTGTCATCGATCACCAGCACCGGCACGCCGCGATCACGCAGCACCTGCGCCAGCTCACTGCCGACCCGGCCATAGCCGATCACGATGGCGTGGTCACGCAGGTCGCGCGAGGGACCGATGGCCTCTTCCGGCTCCGCCGGCTGCGGCTGCTGTTCCTGCTTGGCCTGCCAACGGTCGAGCAGGCCGAACACCAGCGGGTTGAGCATGATCGACACCAGCGCACCGGCCAGTACCAGCGACTGGCCTTCCTTCGGCAGGATCTGCAGCGCCACGCCCAGGCCGGCGATGATGAAAGCGAACTCACCGATCTGCGCCAGGCTGGCCGAGATCGTCAGCGCGGTGCTGGTGGGATGGCCGAATGCGCGCACGATGAAGAACGCGGCGGCCGACTTGCCGAACATGATGATCAGCACCGTGGCCAGCACCTGCCACGGATGCTGGACGAGGATGTTGGGGTCGAACAACATGCCCACCGAGACGAAGAACAGCACCGCGAATGCGTCGCGCAGCGGCAGCGAATCGTGCGCGGCCTTGTGGCTCAGCTCCGATTCGTTGAGCAGCATGCCGGCGAAGAACGCGCCCAGCGCGAACGAGACACCGAACAACATGGCCGAGCCGAACGCCACGCCCAGCGCGATCGCCAGCACCGACAGAGTGAACAGTTCGCGCGAACCGGTACCGGCGATGCGTTCCAGGATCCACGGAATGACCCGGCGCCCGACCACCAGCATCACCGCCACGAACAGGCCCAGCTGCACGAAGGTCCAGCCGATGTCGGCCAGCACGCTGCCCAGCGAATGCGATTCCTTGGCCGCATCGGGGCCGAACACGCCGGCCATCACCGGCATCATCACCAGTGCCAGCACACAGGCCAGGTCTTCGACGATCAGCCAGCCGACCGCGATCTTGCCGCGCATGGTCTCCAGCAGGCGCCGCTCCTCCATCGCCCGCAGCAGCACCACGGTACTGGCGGTGGCCAGCGAGAAACCGAAGATGACGCCATGGATGGCCGGCCAGCCCATCAGCGAGGCCACGCCCCAGCCGAGCAGGGTGGCGACCGCGATCTGGCCGATGGCACCGGGAATGGCGATGGCCTTGACCGCCATCAGGTCCTTCAGCGAGAAGTGCAGGCCGACGCCGAACATCAGCAGCATCACGCCCAGCTCGGCCAGCTGGTTGGCCAGCGCCTGGTCGGCGACGAAGCCGGGGGTGAACGGTCCTACGCAGATGCCAGCAACCAGGTAACCGACCAGCGGAGACAAACGCAGCTTGTTGGCCAGCGCGCCGAAGATGAAGGCGAGCCCCAGGCCAACGGCCACGATGTTGATCAGGTCGGTGTCATGGTGCATCGGCACTCGCAGAAATCGGGGGGATGCCCCGATTTTCACCGATGAGGCCAGATACGGCAAACCCGCCGGGCACGTGCCGTGGCCGGCGGGTTTGCCCGCGCATTTCTCCTCTACCCCCGCCTTCGGCGCGCCCCTTCAACAGGAAGGGGCTCTCCTCCAGACGCGGCGAGGGGATGCCGGCCAGCGACCGGCACTACCAGAGCTGCGCCGGGCATGGCCCGGCGCTACCGATACCGCTTACCAGGTGTATTTGATCCGCCCGTACACATACGCGCCGTTGAAGCCGAACGGCGAGTAGTTGCTGTACGGCAGCATGCCGAAGGTGGAGTTCTGCAGGTCTTCGGTGCGGTCCGGGTACTTGTCCAGCAGGTTGTCGGCGCCCACGGTCAGGGTCCAGTTGCTGCTCGGCTTGTAGCTGGCCGAAGCATCCACCACCCAGGCATCGCCGTAGGTCTGGTCACGCAGCGCGGTGGCCGAGTTGCGCACGGTGAACTTGCCGTAGCGGGTGGCGGCCAGGCCCAGTTCCCAGTGGTCCGAACGCCAGGTGCCGCTCAGGATCGCCTTGTCGCGCGGGTAGCTGTCCTCGATGCGGCCGATCTCGTCGCGGCCGATCAGCGACTGATTCAGACCCAGCGTGCCGAACACCGCCGGGGTGCCACCGACGCGGCGCACTTCGGTGTCATTGAGGCTGTAGGCCGCGGTAAGCTCCAGGCTGCTGGCGCTGAACGGCACCGTGTAGCTGGACACAAAGTCCACGCCACGGGTACGCGTATCCAGGCCGTTGGTGAAGTACGAGAACGCGGTCACCTGCGGCAGGCCGAGGCTGGAGAGCAGCGCGCTGCTGGCGGCGTTGGTGGTGATGCTGGACGACAGTGCGATGCGGTTGTCGATGTCGATCTGGTACGCATCGACCGTGATGTACAGGCGGTCGACCGGCTGCAGCACCAGGCCCAGGCTGTAGGAGGTGGATGTCTCGGCCTTCAGCGGCGAAGCGCCCAGCGCCTGTGCGGCCGCGCTGGTGGTCGGGAAGGTGCCGCGTTCGACGAACACGCCGTTGGTGAACTGGCTGGTGACGGCCTGGTAGCCCTGCTGCGCCAGCGACGGCGCGCGGAAGCCGCTGGACGCGGTTGCCCGCAGTGCGACCTTGTCGGTGAACGCATAGCGCGCCGACAGCTTGCCGGAGAAGCGGTCGCCGAAGTCCGAGTAGTCCTCGTAGCGGCCGGTGATGCCGGCCGAGAATTTCTCGGTCAGGTCCGCTTCCAGGCCGGCGTAGACGGCGTAGTTGTGGCGGTCGGCGTGCACTTCATTGGTCGGGGTGAAGCCACCGAAGCCCTGCGCGCCGCTGCCGGTGTACGAGTTCAGCTCGCCGGGCTTCTGGTCCCACTTCTCCTTGCGGTACTCACCACCAAAGGAGAGCGTGACCGGGTAGGCCAGGCCCCAGTCCAGCGACTTGGTCAGGTCGGCGTTGAAGATGTCCTGCTGGTACTTCAGCGTGCCGTCGTAGAACGAGCGCGGGCTGGTCGCACCCAGGCTGTAGTTGATGCTGTTGCGGGTGTGGAAGTCGAGGGTGTTCTCGCCGTGGTTCAGGCTCAGGTCCCAGGTCCAGCCGTTGTCGGTGTTGCCCTTGACCCCGGCCACCAGCGAGCGGTCCTTCGAGTACTGGTTGATCTCCGGCACGAAGCCGTCCGGGTAGGTCTGCGCCAGCAGCGCGGTCTGCCCGTTGTGGTTGCGCGAGCGGTAGAACGCGAACGAGGTGATGTCGCGGTTGCTGAGCAGGGCGCTGGCGTAGCCGGTCACGTGGTCGCTGAAGTCGAAGCTGGCGTTGGCCGAGGCCGCAGTGGCATCCACGCGCGGGTCGCCGACGATGAAGGTGGTCTGGCCGATGCTCGGGAAGTTGCCGGTGTTCGGCGTGGTGCCACGGTACGGGCCGGCGCGGTTGCTCTCGTCCTGCTGGCTGATCTGGCCGGCCACGTGCACGCGGCCACGGCCGTTGCCGAACTCGACGCCGGTATCGCCGGAGAGCTGGTACTTGTTGCCGTCGCCGGCCGAGTACTGGCCGTAGTCCACCGCCAGGCTGCCGCCACTGCCGCTGCCCTTGAGCACGATGTTGATGACGCCGGCAATGGCATCCGAGCCGTACTGCGCCGACGCGCCGTCGCGCAGCACTTCCACGCGCTCGATGGCGGCGATCGGGATGGCGTTGATGTCCACTGCCGACGAGCCACGGCCGATGCTGCCGTTGACGTTGATCATCGCGGAGGTATGACGGCGCTTGCCGTTGACCAGCACCAGTACCTGGTCCGGCGACAGGCCGCGCAGCTGAGCCGGGCGCACGCCGCTGGTGCCGTCGGTCAGGGCCGGGCGCGGGAAGTTCAGCGAGGGCAGGGCGCGCGACAGCGCCGTGGCCAGTTCGCTGGTGCCGGTGGACTGCAGGGCTTCGGGGGTGATGATGTCGATCGGCGACTGCGACTCGGCGACCGTGCGGTCGGCCACGCGGGTGCCGGTGACGATCACCGTGTCCAGGGTGTTGGCGGCGGTGCCGGCCTGCTGGGCAGCGGCAACGAACGGAGAGCCACCGAGTGCGACAGCGACGGCGGCGGCGATCAGGCTGGTCTTGTGGGTCATCGGGATGGGGCTCCGGTTGGCGGGGGCGGCACCGGAATCGACATCACGGACGTGAGGCGGACGGCGGTTGTTGCGGTGCGCAAGGCAGGAATTAACGGGATATTCAGTGCCTGTCAAATGGTTGCAACAGGAAAAAACGTTGCAGCAGCAACCATTTAGCGGCAGAGGGCAGCGGCGGGAGGTGGGGCCCGGGGGCTGCGCGGGGCCGACGAGGGAGAGAGTTGGCCTGCCGCCGCGCATCCCGGGGCGCGTCAAGTATTCGTTAACGCTAGAATTGCGTCGCAGGAACAGTGCTCACCAGCACATTCCATTCGGTTATATGGACCCCTCCCCCGATGATCTCCCTTCGTAATTTCGCCTTGCGCCGCGGCGAGCGGCTGCTGTTGTCCAATGTCGACCTGACCCTGCACGCCGGTTACCGGGTGGGTGTGGTCGGCCGCAACGGTGCTGGCAAGTCCAGCCTGTTCGCGGCGGTGAAGGGCGAGCTGGAGGCCGACAAGGGGGACGTCGACCTGCCCGGCAAGGTCCGTATCGCCAGCGTGGCGCAGGAAACCCCGTCGCTGCCGGACCCGGCGCTGAGCTTCGTGCTGGGCGGTGACATCGAAGTGGCCGCGGTGCTGGCCGCCGAGGCCGAGGCGACCGCCCGCGAAGACTGGGAAGCGGTGGCCGAGGCGCACACGAAGATGGCCGAGCTCAATGCCTACGATGCCGAAGCGCGCGCCGGCAAGCTGCTGCACGGCCTCGGTTTCCCGGCCGAGACCCATCATCGCGCGGTGTCCTCGTTCTCCGGCGGCTGGCGCGTGCGCCTGAACCTGGCGCGCGCGCTGATGATGCCCAGCGACCTGCTGCTGCTGGACGAACCGACCAACCACCTCGACCTGGACGCGGTGTACTGGCTGGAACAGTGGCTGCTGAAGTACCCGGGCACCCTGCTGCTGATCTCGCATGATCGCGAGTTCCTCGACAACGTGGCCACCCACACCCTGCACCTGCACGGTGGCGGCGCCAAGCTCTACCCGGGCGGCTACACCGATTTCGAGCGCCAGCGCGCCGAACAGCTGCGCCAGCAGCAGATCGCGCACGAGAAGGAACAGGCCGAGCGCGCCCACCTGCAGAGCTTCATCGACCGCTTCAAGGCGCAGGCCAGCAAGGCCGCGCAGGCGCAGAGCCGCATGAAGCGCCTGGCCAAGCTGGCCGGCACCGAAGCCGTGCGCGCCGAGCGTGAGTTCCGCATCGAGTTCGCGCCGCCGGCCAAGCTGCCGTTCTCGCTGATCCGCCTGAACCACGTCGAGGCCGGCTACGGCAAGGACGCGGTGATCCTGCACAACGTCGGCTTCGGCCTGGAAGCGGGCCAGCGTATAGGCCTGCTCGGCCCGAACGGCGCCGGCAAGACCACCCTGGTGAAGACCCTGGTGGGCGAACTGGCACCGATCGTCGGCGAGCGCATGGCGCACCCGGACCTGAAGATCGGCTACTTCGCCCAGCACACGGTGGAGTCGCTGCACGAAGGCCAGTCGCCGATGGAGCACTTCCGCGAGATCGCCCCGGATGCGCCGAACCAGTCGTTCCGCGACTTCCTCGGCAAGTGGAATTTCCCGGGCGACCGCGCGTTCGAGCCGGTCGATGGCTTCTCCGGTGGCGAGCGCGCACGCCTGGCGCTGGCACTGATCGCCTGGCAGCAGCCGAACGTGCTGCTGCTGGACGAACCGACCAACCACCTTGACCTGGAAATGCGCGAAGCGCTGGCCGAAGCACTGGCCACCTTCGAGGGCGCGATCGTGATGGTCTCGCATGACCGCCACCTGATCGGCCTGGTCTGCGATACCTATTGGCGCGTGGCCGATGGCGTGGTCGAGCCGTTCGACGGCGACCTCGATGCCTACGCCGCCTGGCTGCGTACCCGCCCGCAGGCACAGGGCACCAAGGCGCGCATGGAGCAGGTGGAAGAGCCGGTGGTGGTCAAGACCGCGCCGGTGGCGCAGGTGGTGCAGAAGAAGCCGGTGAACCCGCACAAGCTGGCTGCCGCCGAAGCCAAGGTGGCCGAGCTGGAAGGCGCACTGGCCGAACTGGACCGGCAGCTGGCCGACCCGGCCAACTATGCCGATGCCACGCGCATGGCCGTGATTGGCCGTGACCGCGAAACCGCTGCCGCCCAGCTTGAAAAGGCCGAAGCGGCCTGGATGGAACTGCTGGAGTCCTGATTCCACCGGTAGCGCCGGGCCATGCCCGGCGGCTTTTCCGATCCGTTGCGCTCGCCGGGCATGGCCCGGCGCTACCCACGTCGCCTATGTTTCATCCCTGCGCCTGCAGCCACTCGCGGAAGCGCTTGGCCGGCTCACGTTCGGCACGCGAGCGCAGCCGTGTCAGCCAGTAACGCCCCAGGTCCAGCGTGGTGCCGAACGGCTGCAGCAGGCGTCCCTCGGCCAGTTCCTGCTCGAACATGCACAACGGCAGCAGCGCCACACCGGCGCCACCGGCGGCCGCCATCGCGACCGTCAACGAGGAATCGAACACCGGCCCGCGCGCTTCCACGCCACTGACGCCCGCCGCCTGCAACCAGCGCGGCCACTCGTCGCTGCGGTAGGAGCGCAGCAGCGGCAGCGTGCCCAGATCACGCGGTTGCTTCAGGCGCCGTGCCAGCGCCGGCGCGCACAGCGGCGCAAACGGCGCATCGAGGATCGCCGTGCATGCCTGGCCCTGCCAGTCGCCATCACCAAAGCGGATCGCCAGGTCCAGCCCTTCGCCGGCCAGGTCGATGCGGTTGTTGTGGGTCTGCAGGCGCAGCTCGATGTCCGGATGCGCGCTCTCGAACAAAGCCAGTCGTGGCAGCAGCCAGCCAGTGGCGAAGGTGCCGACCACGCCCAGGGTCAGCACCTCACGCGCAGGTCCGCCCGTGTAACGCGCGATGCTGGCCGAGATGCGCTCGAACGATTCGTTGAGCACCGGATACAGCGCCGCACCCTCATCGGTGAGGGCGACACCGCGCGGCAGGCGATGGAACAGGCGGATGCCGAGACGATCTTCCAGGCCACGGATCTGATGGCTCAGCGCCGCCTGGCTGACGCACAGCTCCAGTGCGGCCCGTGTGAAGTTCTGGTGGCGGGCGGCGGCTTCGAAGGCACGCAGCGCGTTCAGCGGCAGGGTGGGGTGCAGCATTGCGCAGTCGTGAGCTGGAGTGATGGCTGATCGTAACCCGTTATCTGTAAGTGCCGTCAATTACGGTGTTGAATGCGACAAGCATGAATTAATCTAATGCCTTGCGATGATTTTTTGCGCTGGTCGTGCCCGGAGGGTGGCGCCAATAATCGAACGGTCCCCAGGAGAACCCCGCATGCTCGCCCGTCGCCGATTCCTGCAGTTCAGTGGTGCCGCTGTTGCTTCCTCGCTCGCCCTGCCGTTGCTGGCACGTGCGGCGGGCGCGACCTCCACCGCGGCCCCGACCGATACCGCCATCACCGCCACCAGCGATTTCGCCGCGCTGGAGAAGGCCTGCGCAGGACGCTTGGGCGTGACCCTGCTCGATACCACCAGTGGCCGCCGCGTCGGCCATCGCCAGGACGAGCGTTTCCCGATGTGCAGCACCTTCAAGAGCATGCTGGCCGCGACCGTGCTCAGCCAGGCCGAGCGCGCCCCTGCGCTGCTCGACCGGCGCGTGCCGGTGCGCGAGGCCGACCTGCTCTCGCACGCACCGGTGACCCGCCGCCATGCCGGCAAGGACATGACCGTGCGCGATCTGTGCCGGGCCACCATCATCACCAGCGACAACACCGCTGCCAACCTGTTGTTCGGTGTGGTCGGCGGCCCGCCGGCGGTCACCGCGTTCCTGCGCGCCAGCGGCGATGCGGTCAGCCGCAGCGACCGGCTGGAGCCGGAAATGAACAGCTTCGCCGAAGGCGACCCGCGCGACACCACCACGCCGGCGGCGATGGCTGCTTCGCTGCAGCGTGTGGTGCTGGGGAAAGTGCTGCAACCGGCATCGCGCCAGCAGCTGGCCGACTGGTTGATCGACAATGAAACCGGTGATGCCTGCCTGCGTGCGGGCCTGGGCAAGCGCTGGCGGGTGGGCGACAAGACCGGCAGCAATGGCGAGGACGCGCGCAACGACATCGCCGTGTTGTGGCCGCGCGCGGGCGGCGCGCCGTGGGTGCTGACCGCCTATCTGCAGGCCGGCGCGATCAGCAACGAGCAGCGTGCCCTGGTGCTGGCCCAGGTGGGCCGGATCGCCGATCGACTGATTGGATGAGGTAACCGGGGTCATTCAATCGTGGCTTGCCGGATCGGTTCGGCGCGCGCATCCTGCGCGCGTTCGAACCCCACGGAAGACCCCGATGAGCCATGAGTTGATCTACCTGCTGCTGATCTTCGCGCTGCTGGTGATCCCGCGCGCGCTGCAGCGCTTCAGCCTGCCCGCACCACTGACCTGCCTGCTGTTCGGCATCATCGGCATGCTCTGGCTGGGCGACCAGGCCCACGATGCGGTGATCGGCCTGCTGGCCACGCTGGGTATTTCCTCGCTGTTCCTGTTCGCGGGCCTGGAAGTGGACCTGCAGGCGCTGCGTCGTGGCATGTGGCCGCTGTTGGCGCACCTGGTGATCCGCAGTGCGACGTTGTTCGGCGTGGGCTGGCTGGCCTGGTGCTATGCGGGGCTGCCGTGGCAGGCTGCGGGCCTGTTGGCGCTGGCGCTGCTGACGCCCTCCACCGGTTTCATCATGGATTCGCTGTCGCGGCTGGGCCTGAGCGAGGACGAGCGGTTCTGGGTGACCAGCAAGGCCATTGCCGGCGAGCTGCTGGCGCTGGCGGCGTTGTTCATCGTGCTGCAGGCCGGTGACCCGGGCCACATGGCGCTGTCCAGCCTGGCCCTGCTGGCGATGATGGTCGGCCTGCCGCTGCTGTTCATCGCGCTGGGACGCTGGGTGGCGCCGCACGCGCCCGGCTCGGAATTCTCGCTGTTGGTGATGGTGGGCATGGTGGCGGCCTACATCACCTACCTGCTGGGAGTGTATTACCTGGTCGGTGCGTTCATCGCCGGGTTGGTCGCGCGCCTGCTGCACCAGCGCATGCCGCTGCTGGCCTCGCACGAGAACCTGCACGCGCTGCGCCTGTTCGCCTCGTTCTTCGTGCCGTTCTACTTCTTCAACGCTGGTACCAAGGTGCCCAGTGAAGCGCTCACCTTCGAGGCGCTGGGGCTGGGCATCGTGATCACCCTGGTAGTGCTGCCGCTGCGCATCGGCGTGGTCTGGCTGCAGCGCCGGGTGATGTTCGGCGAGAGCTTCCGCAGCAGCCTGCGGGTCTCGCTGGCGCTGGCACCGACGCTGATCTTCACCCTGGTGCTGGCGGCGATCATGCGCGAGCGCTTCCAGATTCCGGCGGTGCTGTTCGGCGCGCTGCTGTTGTATGCCGCGTTGACCACGCTGCTGCCGTCGCTGGTGTTCCGCACCCCGTTCGATGTCGATCCGGTGGAGCAGGAGCCAGCCGGCGAGGGCGAGGCCGCGCCGGTGGCGGCGACCGAAGCACTGCCGGCAGCACCGTCTGCCGAGCGCTGAGCGGACCTGGCGCGCGGTTTGCGCCCATCGGCCATGGCCGTTAGGGTTGGGGCATGAGACCGATTGCCGTTGCCACTACCGCCGCCCTCCTGCTCAGCCTCGCTGCGTGCACGCAGCGCTCCGATACGGTCGCCCATGATCTGGCGACCGCACCGGCCGATGCGTTCATGGCCGCCATCGCCGCACATTGCGGCCAGGCCTACGCCGGCAAGGTGGTGGAGGACACGCCGGCACCGACCGGCAAGGATCCGTTCGCCGGGCAGCGCCTGGTGATGCATGTGCGCGGCTGCGCCGATCCGGCGCATGAGCTGCGCATCCCGTTCCATGTCGGTGATGACCACTCGCGGACCTGGGTGCTGACCCGCACGCCGAACGGGCTGCGTCTGAAACACGACCATCGCCACGAAGACGGCAGCCCCGACGCAATCACCCTGTACGGTGGCGACAGCACGCCGCCGGGAACTGCCGAACGTCAGCAGTTCCCGGCCGATGCCGATTCGGTGGCGATGTTCCGCCGTGCCGACATGCTGGCTTCCACGCACAACACCTGGGCGATGGAGATCGATCCTGACCAGACGTTCGTCTATGAGCTGACGCGCCCGGAGGGCCGCCGGTTCCGCGTGCAGTTCGACCTGAGCAAGCCGGTCGATCTGCCGCCGCCGCCCTGGGGCGACGACAAAGCGCCCGCACCGTGATCACGGGGTCGGATCCCTCCTGCGGAGGGCTCCGACCCCGGAAAGATCGCCAGTAGATCCACGCCATGCGTGGATGCGGGATGCCTGGCCGGGGTCAGAGCCCTGGCCGCTGGCCAGGGATCCGACCCCGCAACTCAACGCGTACCGAAGCGCGCGCGGCAGCCGTTGCTCACCCACACCTGGCCGCGCGAGTAACCCCAGCTGCGGCCTTCCTGGCAGGCGCTGCCGGACAGCTGCTGCTGCAGCACCGGCCGGCCCTGGCGATCATCCCAGTCGCAGGTCTGCGAACGATTGTTGTTGCTGCTACAGGTGACGGAATAGTTGCTGTTGCCACCGCCCCAGCCGCCACCACCACCACCCCAGCCGCGGGCCTCGGCGAATTCGGCGCGGCAGCCATTGCTGACCCACACCGCGCCGTTGCGCACGCCCCAGGTACGGCCCTCGTCGCAAGGGCTGCCGGACAACTGGCGGACCAAGCGGGCATTGCGCCAGCCGACCGGGCAGCTGCGCTCGCGATTGTTCTGGCTTTCGCAGCGGATGGTCTCGCCGGGTCGACCGTTGTTGCCGCCCCAGCCACCGCCATTGCCGCCGCCCCAGCCACCACGGGCCTCGACGAACTCGGCGCGGCAGCCGTTGGTGACCCAGATGCTGCCATTGCGGCTGCCCCAGGTGCGGCCTTCCTCGCAGGGGCTGCCAGACAACTGGCGGACCAGCTGCGCGCCGCGCCAGCCGGTGTTGCAGACCCGTTCGCGGTTGCTCTGGCTTTCGCAGCGGATCACCCCGTTCTGCGCAGAGGCGGATGGGGTGGGCAGGGTAAGGGTGCCCAGGGCACCAAGACTGAGGGTCACGGCCAGGCTGGCCAGGGACAGCGGTTTCATGGCGGCATCCCATACGGTGGCAGGTGCCCGACTATAGGGAGGGGGACGATCAAGCCGGTGTGACTGGCCGGATTTGCCCCAGCCGGGGCCTCGGCCGCAGAATACGAGGCTTTCCGGCCCCCATCCGGTGCCGGCGTTCTCCAGCGGAGCTTCCCCCCATGCGTACCCACTTCTGCGGCCTGGTCGACGAGACCCTGATTGGCCAGACTGTCACCCTCGCCGGCTGGACCGACGTGGCCCGTAACCAGGGCGGCGTCTGCTTCATCGATCTCCGCGATCATGAAGGCATCGTGCAGGTGACGGTGGAGGTCGACAATGCCGAAGTGTTCGCTGTGGCCGCGTCGCTGGGCTACGAGGACGTGCTGCAGGTGGAAGGCGTCGTGCGCGCCCGCCACGCGGTGAACGACAAGATGCGCACCGGCAAGGTGGAAGTGATCGCCACCGCCATCACCGTGCTGAACAAGGCCGCGCCGCTGCCGTTCCACGCCCACGAGAACCCGGGCGAGGAAACCCGCCTGAAGTACCGCTACCTGGACCTGCGCCGCCCGGAAATGCAGCGCATGCAGCGCACCCGCATCAAGCTGGTGCAGGCCCTGCGCCGCCACCTGGACGAGAAGGGCTTCCAGGACATCGAAACCCCGATCCTGACCAAGGCCACCCCGGAAGGCGCGCGCGACTTCCTGGTGCCGGCGCGCATGCACCCGGGCGAGTTCTACGCCCTGCCGCAGAGCCCGCAGCTGTTCAAGCAGATCCTGATGGTGGCCGGCTTCGACCGCTACTACCAGATCGCGCGCTGCTTCCGCGACGAGGCCCTGCGTGCCGACCGCCAGCTGGAGTTCACCCAGCTGGACATGGAATTCGCCTTCGTGCGCGAGCGCGACGTGCAGGATTTCGTCGAGGACATGATCCGCGCCATCTTCAAGGAAGTGGTGGACGTGCAGCTGGATGCCAGCTTCCCGCGCATGACCTGGGCTGAAGCCATGCGCCGCTACGGCTCGGACAAGCCGGACCTGCGCATCGCGCTGGAACTGGTGGACGTGGCTGAACTGGTCAAGGACAGCGAGTTCCCGGTGTTCACCGGCCCGGCCAATGATGCCGAGGGCCGCGTGGCTGCGCTGCGCATCCCGGGCGGTGCGTCGCTGTCGCGCAAGCAGATCGACGAATACGCCGCGCATGCCGCCAAGTACGGCGCCAAGGGCCTGGCCTACATCAAGATCGCCGACAACGGCGAAGTCAGCTCGCCGATCCAGAAGTTCTTCAGCGAAGCGTCCTTCGCCGCGCTGGTCGCCCACGTCGGTGCCGGCAACGGTGACATCGTGTTCTTCGGCGCCGGTGGCTACAACAAGGTCTCCGACTTCATGGGCGCGCTGCGCCTGAAGGCCGGCAAGGACTTCGGCCTGGTCGCCGAGGGCTGGGCGCCGCTGTGGGTCACCGACTTCCCGATGTTCGAGTGGGACGAGGAAGAACAGCGTTACGTCGCCCTGCATCACCCCTTCACCGCACCGGCCGTGGACGACATCGCCGACCTGCGCGCCAACGCCCGTACCGCCGTTTCGCGCGGCTACGACATGGTGCTCAACGGCAATGAAATCGGCGGCGGTTCGATCCGTATCCACCGTCCGGACATGCAGAGCGCGGTGTTCGAGCTGCTCGGCATCGGTGCCGAAGAGGCCCGTGCCAAGTTCGGCTTCCTGCTCGACGCGCTGAACTACGGCGCGCCGCCGCACGGTGGCATCGCCTTCGGCATCGACCGCATCGCCGCGCTGATGGCCGGCACCGAGTCGATCCGCGACGTGATCCCGTTCCCGAAGACCACCGGTGCACAGGATCTGATGACCGACGCGCCGTCGCCGATCGTCGACGCGCAGCTGGCCGAAGTGCACATCCAGGTTCGCCCCAAGACCAACTGATCAGGAGATCCAGGCAATGACCGAGTTCGCGTTTTCGCTGGAGTGGGAAAAGCTGGGCAATGAAGGCGCCGAGGCCAATCTGGTCACCGAGCGTGCACGCGTGTTCGGTGGTTGGCTGGTCCGCGTCGGTACCAACCCGGCGGCGATGGCCCTGACCTTCGTCGCCGACGGCGAAGGCCGCTGGGACGGTGAAGACTTCGGCGTCGAGGATTACGAAGACGACGAAGAGGAAGAGTACGACGAGGACGAGGAAGGCGAGGAAGAAGAGGACGAAGAGGAATACGAGGAAGAGGACGAGGAAGACGAAGAAGCGGAATCGTCGGAAAAGGCTTGACCGCCCCTCCGCGCTGACGTCAACTTCCTGCATGTATTCGATCCGCCGCGCCACTGTGGACGACGCGCCGACCCTGTCGGCGCTGGCCGCCCGCACGTTCACCGAAACCTTCGGCCATCTGTATCCGCCGCAGGATCTCCAGGCCTTCCTTGAGGAGGCCTATACGGTCGAGCGCCAGCGCGTGATCCTGGCCCACCCGGATTACGCGGTGTGGCTGCTGGAGCTGGACGGGGAGGCGGTCGGCCATGCCGCCGCCGGCCCCTGTGGCCTGCCGCACCCGGACGTGAAGCCCGGTGACGGCGAACTCAAGCGCCTGTACCTGATCAAGACCCAGCAGAGCTGTGGCTGGGGCAGCCGCCTGCTGGAAACCGCACTGGCCTGGCTGGAACACGAAGGCCCGCGCACCCTGTGGCTGGGCGTGTGGTCGGAAAACTTCGGCGCACAGCGCTTCTACGCCCGCTACGGTTTCGAGAAGGCCGGCGACTACCTGTTCCCGGTGGGCGACACGAACGATCTCGAATTCATCCTGCGCCGCGCACCGCGCGCGGCCTGATGTTCACCGCCGCTTGCTGCGCGCGCGTGTTCAATCACCGTACGTTCCTGCCCCGCTGACTGCCAGGCTGTTTGCATGACTCCCCCCGTATTGCTGCTGCATGGCATCTGGAATGCCCGCGCCTGGGTCGGGCCGCTGGCCTGGCGCCTGCGCGCGCGTGGCTTCCAGGTGCACGCGTTTGGTTATTCCTCGGTGTTCGGTGGCCCGGACGTGGCCGTGCCGCAGCTGCTGGAACGGCTGGCCGATGCCGGCCCGTTGTCGCTGGTCGGCCACAGCCTGGGTGGGCTGCTGGCGCTGGAGGCCCTGCGGCGCCAGCCGCAGCTGGATGTGCAGCGCGTGGTCTGCCTGGGCTCGCCGCTGCGCGGCAGTGGCACCGCGCGCTCGTTGTCCGATCATGGCTGGGGCCTGGCGCTGGGCCGCAGCAGCGAGCTGCTGCTGGATGGCCTGCCGGACTGGCAGGGCAAGGCCGAGGTCGGCCTGATCGCCGGTTCGGTACCGCACGGTCTGGGCAGCCTGCTGGGTGCGATGGACGACGCCTCCGATGGCACCGTGGCCCTGGCCGAGACCCGGCTCCCGGGCCTGGCCGACCATTGCGTGGTGCGTACCAGCCACAGCGGCCTGGTGGTCTCGCCCGATGCCGCGCGGCAGACCGCGCATTTCCTGCGCCACGGCCAGTTCGACCACAGCCGCGACGCCGCCGCCGCATGAGGTGGTGGGTGCGAACCTTGGTTCGCACGCTTTTCGCCGGGCATGGCCCGGCGCTACCGGCCTGCCCTGGTGGGTGCGAACCGTCCTGCCCTGGTGGGTGCGAACCTTGGTTCGCACGCTCTTCGCCCGGCAATGCCCGGCGGCGGTAGATCCACGCCATGCGTGGATGGCGCCTTCCCGACATCACTTCGCCCTAGACACGGTTGCCGCCCCCGATCAGGTAGAATCCGCGCCTTGATCCTGAAGCAGCCAGACGGTAGCACCCATGGGTAGAGGCCCCTCCATCGAAGCCCGCAAGAACGCGTCCGACGCGAAGCGCGGCAAGATTTTCACCAAGATCATCCGTGAGATCGGCGTTGCCGCGCGCGGCGGTGGAGGCGACCCCAACAACAACCCGCGCCTGCGCGTGGCGATGGACAAGGGCCTGGCCGTGAACATGTCCAAGGACGTGATCGAACGCGCCATCAAGAAGGCCACTGGTGAACTGGAAGGCGTCGATTACGAGGAAATCCGCTACGAGGGCTACGCCCCGGGTGGCGTGGCCGTGATCGTCGACTGCCTGACCGACAACCGCGTGCGCACCGTGGCCGATGTCCGCCATGCGTTCAGCAAGTGCGGCGGCAACATGGGCACCGAAGGCTCGGTGGCCTTCATGTTCAAGCGCCTGGGCGTGCTCAGCTTCGCCCCGGGCGCCGACGAGGAAGCCATCACCGAGGCGGCCATCGAGGCCGGCGCCGATGACATCGTGGTCTATCCGGACGATGGCTCGATCGATGTGGTCACCAGCCCTGACGCGTTCAACGCGGTCAAGGATGCAATGACCGCTGCGGGCCATGTCGCCGACCACGCCGAGATCACCTTCCGCGCCGACAACGACATCAAGGTCGAAGGCGACGTCGCCCTGCAGGTCAAGAAGCTGCTGGACATGCTGGAAGACCTGGACGACGTGCAGGACGTGTACTCCAACGCCGAACTCGGCGCCGACGCCTACGCCTGAGCCGTCTTCGACGGCCTGGGCGCGGGCCGTTGAACGGTCACCGCGGACAGTCATGAGCCCATACGCCTGCCAGCGCATCCCGTTCCGCCCCGCCAGGAGCGCAGCATGACCCGTATCCTCGGCATCGACCCCGGTTCGCAGCGGACCGGGGTCGGCATCATCGATGTCGACGCCACCGGCCGCGTCAGCCACGTGCATCACCAGCCGCTGGTGCTGCTGGGCGCCGACGACTTCCCGCAGCGCATGAAGCTGCTGGTGCTGGGCCTGGCCGACCTGTGCCGCGAATACGAGCCACAGGAAGTGGCCATCGAACGCGTGTTCATGGCGCGCAACCCCGATTCGGCGCTGAAGCTGGGCCAGGCCCGTGGCGCGGCGATCTCGGCCGTGGTGCTGCGCGACCTGCCGGTGCACGAATATGCTGCCAGCGAGATCAAGCTGGCCGTGGTTGGTCGTGGTGGCGCCGAAAAGCAACAGGTTCAACACATGGTCGGGCTCATGCTCAACCTGAAAACCAAGCTGCAGGCCGACGCGGCCGACGCGTTGGCGGTGGCGATCACCCATGCCCACGTAAGGGCGACGGCCAACCGCCTGGGGCTCAGTGCCCGCCAGGCGTGGGGCCGCAAATGAGGAGCTGCACGCAATGATCGGTCGACTGCGCGGCATCGTCGCCTACAAGGCGCCGCCGTGGCTGGTGGTGGACGTGAACGGAGTGGGCTACGAGCTGGAGGCGCCGATGAGCACCTTCTATGACCTGCCCGAGCTCGGCCGCGAGGTCACCCTGTACACCCATTACTCGCAGAAGGAAGACAGCGTCTCGCTGTACGGCTTCCTGCGCGAGGGCGAGCGGCGCCTGTTCCGCGACGTGCAGAAGGTCAGTGGCATCGGCGCGAAGATCGCGCTGGCCGTGCTGTCCGGCGTCACCGTCGAGGAGTTCGCGCGCATGGTCCAGGCCGGTGACATCACCGCGCTGACCCGCATTCCGGGCATCGGCAAGAAGACCGCCGAGCGCATGGTGCTGGAGCTGCGTGACCGCGCCGCCCAGTTCGGTGCCGGCGGCGCGCTGCCCACCGGCAGTGGCCCGGCCCCGGCCGACCCGCTGTCCGATGCCACCGTGGCGCTGCAGCAGCTGGGCTACAAGCCGGCTGAAGCCGCCCGCATGGCCCGGGATGCCTTCAATGAAGGCGACGAAGTGGCCACCGTGATCCGCAAGGCGCTGCAGTCGGCGCTGCGCTGATCCGCCTTCCTTTCCTTCAACGAACCGCCTGAGCTTCGCCAGGAGTCCCATGTCCAGCAGTCAAACCCCGCACGCAGCTGCCCCCGGCGGCCACGGTCACGCTCCTCCAGCCGGAGGCATGGCGCTGATCATCGGTGCGATCGGCGTGGTCTTCGGCGATATCGGTACCAGCCCGCTGTACACCCTGAAGGAGGCGTTCTCGCCGCACTACGGGCTCAACAGCGACCACGACACCGTGCTGGGCGTGCTGTCGCTGGCGTTCTGGGCGCTGAACATCGTGGTTACGCTGAAGTACGTGACCATTATCATGCGCGCCGACAATGACGGCGAGGGCGGCATCATGGCGCTGATGGCGCTGACCCAGCGCACCCTGCGCAACGGGTCGCGCTCGGCCTATGTGGTGGGCATCCTGGGCATCTTCGGTGCCTCGCTGTTCTTCGGCGACGGCGTGATCACCCCGGCCATTTCAGTGCTGGGCGCAGTCGAAGGCCTGGAGGTGGCGGCCCCCGGCCTGCATGCGTTCATCGTGCCGATCACCGTGGTGGTGCTGTTGATGGTGTTCGCCGCGCAGCGCTTCGGCACCGAGAAGATCGGCAAGGCGTTCGGCCCGATCACCTCGGTCTGGTTCATTTCGCTGGCGGCGATCGGCATCTACAACATCGTCGACGCGCCGGAAGTGCTGAAAGCCTTCAACCCGTGGTGGGCGATCCGCTTCTTCATGGAGCACAGCTGGCACGGCATCTTCATCCTCGGTGCGGTGGTACTGGCGGTGACCGGCGGCGAAGCGCTGTATGCCGACATGGGCCATTTCGGCGCCAAGCCGATCCGCCACGCCTGGTACTTCTTCGTGCTGCCGTGCCTGGTGCTGAACTACCTGGGGCAGGGCGCGCTGGTGCTCAACCATCCCGAGGCGCTGAAGAACCCGTTCTTCGAGGCCGTGCCGTCGTGGGCGCTGTACCCGATGATCATCCTGGCCACGATGGCGGCGGTGATCGCCTCGCAGTCGGTCATCACCGGCGCGTTCTCGGTCTCGCGCCAGGCCATGCAGCTGGGCTACATCCCCCGCATGCGCATCAAGCACACCTCGCACGACACCATCGGCCAGATCTACATCCCGGGCATCAACTGGGGCATCGCGGTGATGGTGATCGGCCTGGTGCTGGCCTTCCGCAGCTCGTCCAACCTGGCCGTGGCCTACGGCATCTCGGTGTCGGCCACCATGCTGATCGATACCCTGCTGCTGGCCCTGGTCGCGCGCTCGCTGTGGCCGAAGGCGCGCGCCTGGCTGCTGCCGCTGTGCGTGGTGTTCTTCATCATCGACCTCGGCTTCGTCATCGCCAACGGCGCCAAGCTGCTGCAGGGTGCCTGGTTCCCGGTGGTGCTGGGCATCTTCCTGTTCACCATGATGCGCACCTGGCGCCGTGGCCGCGAACTGCTGCGCGATGAGATCCGCAAGGACGGCATCCGCCTGGATACCTTCCTGCCGGGCCTGATGCTGGCACCGCCGGTGCGCGTGCCGGGCACCGCCGTGTTCCTCACCGCCGACCCGACCGTGGCCCCGCATGCGCTGATGCACAACCTGAAGCACAACAAGGTGCTGCACGAGCGCAACGTGTTCCTGCACGTGGTCACGCTGCCGGTGCCATACGCGCCGGAGGGACAGCGGCTGAAGATCGAATCGGTGGGCGACGAGTTCTACCGGGTCTACGTGCGCTTCGGCTTCATGGAGACCCCGGACGTGCCGCTGGCGCTGATGCGCTCGTGCGACCACGGCGGCATCTATTTCGACCCGATGGACACCACCTTCTTCGCCAGCCGCGAGACCATCGTGGCCACCGCCAACCGCGGCATGCCGATCTGGCGCGACAAGCTGTTCGCGCTGATGCACAGGAATGCCGCGCCCGCGACCGGCTTCTTCCGCATTCCAGGCAACCGTTTGGTCGAGCTGGGCGCGCAGGTCGAGATCTGACGCGCGCGGGGTCGGATCCCTTTTCCACAGGAAAAGGGCTCTGACCCCAAGTCTTGAGCCATCTACACATCCATCCACGCATGGCGTGGATCTACCGTGTCGACCAAGGTCGACACCCACCAACAGATCGCGGCGATCTGTCGAAGGCGGGGGTGGGTCCGGTTGAGGGGGTGTGAGCGGCATGGATGCCGCGACCAAGCCCCCAGGGATGGGTTCACGGCGTCCCCCTCAACCGGATCCACCCCCGCCATTTCACGGAATCCCCGCTTTTGCTTCGGCCTTTGACGTTGCCGTTGCCTCTGCGGGTGCCGGGCGCAGCCCGGCCGAAACCCGTACTTTTGCCGCATAATCAGCACATGACCGACGACCGCATCATCGGCGCCGGCGCCACCCGCGAGGATGACGCCGCCGACGCCAGCATCCGCCCCAAGCGCCTTGCCGACTACCTCGGCCAGGTGCCGGTGCGCGAGCAGATGGAAATCTACATCCAGGCGGCCAAGGGGCGTGGCGACGCGCTCGACCACGTACTGATCTTCGGGCCGCCGGGCCTGGGCAAGACCACCCTCAGCCACGTCATCGCCAACGAACTGGGCGTGGCTCTGCGCGTGACCTCCGGCCCGGTGATCGAGAAGGCCGGCGACCTGGCCGCGCTGCTGACCAACCTGCAGCCGCACGACGTGCTGTTCATCGACGAGATCCATCGCCTGTCGCCGGTGGTCGAGGAAGTGCTGTACCCGGCGATGGAAGACTTCCAGATCGACATCATGATCGGCGAGGGCCCCGCGGCGCGCTCGATCAAGATCGACCTGCCGCCGTTCACCCTGATCGGCGCCACTACCCGTGCCGGCCTGCTGACCGCGCCGCTGCGCGACCGCTTCGGCATCGTCCAGCGCCTGGAGTTCTACAGCGTCGAGGAACTGACCCGTATCGTGCGCCGCTCCGCCAGCATCCTCGGCATCGACTGCACCGCCGATGGGGCAGGGGAGATCGCGCGCCGCGCGCGGGGTACCCCGCGTATCGCCAACCGCCTGCTGCGACGCGTGCGCGACTACGCGCAGGTCAAGGCAGGTGGCCACATCGACGAGCCGGTGGCCCAGGCCGCGATGAAGATGCTCAAGGTCGACCCGGAAGGCTTCGACGAGCTTGACCGGCGCCTGCTGAAAACGATGGTGGACTACTTCGACGGTGGCCCGGTCGGCATCGAATCGCTGGCCGCGGCGCTGTCCGAAGAGCGCGGCACGCTGGAAGACGTGGTCGAGCCCTACCTGATCCAGCAGGGCTTCCTGGTGCGCACTGCGCGTGGCCGCATGGCCACCCACAAGGCCTACCGGCACATGGGCCTGAAACCCAAGAACCCGCCGCAGGACCTGTTCGCGGAGGTTCCCGATGTCGGTTGAGCCGCGATTCAGTTGGCCGACACGCATTTACTGGGAAGATACCGATGCCGGTGGCGTGGTCTACCACGCCCGGTACGTGGCCTTCATGGAACGGGCCCGGACCGAATGGATGCGCGCGCTGGGCTACGGCCAGGAGCGCATGCGCATCGAGCACGGCATGATCTTCGCGGTGCGTTCGATGCAGATGGATTTCATCAGGCCGGCACGGCTGGATGACACCCTGCAGGTGAGCGCCCGCCTGGTCCAGCTGAAGAAGGCCAGCATGGTCTTCGAGCAGCAGATCCTGCGCGATGGCGAACTGCTGCTGTCGGCCCAGGTCCGCATCGCCGCACTGGAAGCGGCCAGTTTCCGCCCGCGTGGCATGGACGACGCCGTCCTTGCCATGCTGCAACCCCACCTCCACCCCGAATCCGAACTTTGAGGAACAACGGATGATCGCAACGCTCCTGGCCCTGCAGGCCACGGTCACCGAGGCACTGCCGGCCGATGTCAGCAACGCCGCGACCCAGACCCTTGCCCAGGCCACCACCGGCGGCGGCATCAACTACCTCGAGCTGATGGCCAAGGCCAGCCTGCCGGTGAAGATCATCGTGCTGCTGCTGCTGGTCGGCTCGTTCGTCAGCTGGGTGATCATTTTCCGCAAGGCCCGCGTGTTCAAGCAGGCCACCCGTGAAGCCGACGAGTTCGAGAACCGTTTCTGGTCCGGCGCCGACCTGGGCAAGCTGTACAGCTCGGCCACCGACCGCAGCCGCAATGTCGGCGGCCTGGAAGCCATCTTCGAAGCCGGTTTCCGCGAATACACCCGCCTGCGCGACAAGCGCCGGCTGGATGGCCGCGCGCAGCTGGAAGGCGCACAGCGTGCCATGCGCACCACCTACACCCGCGAAGTGGACCAGCTCGAGCGCAACCTGGAGCTGCTGGCCAACATCGGCTCGACCGCGCCGTACGTAGGCCTGGTCGGCACCGTGTTCGGCATCATGGTGACCATGCATGACATGATCAGCAGCGGTGCGCAGGCCGGCATCGCCGCCGTCGCCCCGGGCATCTCCGAAGCGCTGTTCGCCACCGCCATCGGCCTGTTCGTGGCCATCCCGGCAGTGTGGGCCTACAACCGCTTCACCACCCGCGTTGAGCGCATGTCGGTGCGGTTCGAGACCTTTGCCGAAGAGTTCAGCTCCATCCTGCAGCGCCAGAGCGCTGGCGACGAGTAAGCGCCTGACCCGGGAGTCCAAGCCATGTCCGCTGCCATCGGTCGCCGCAAGCGCCGCAAGCTGAAATCGGAAATCAACGTCGTTCCCTACATCGACGTCATGCTGGTGCTGCTGATCATCTTCATGGTCACCGCGCCGCTGCTCACGCTGAGCTTCGACGTCGATCTGCCGCAGTCCAACGCCAAGGCGCTGGAAAGCAAGCAGGACCCGGTGATCGTCTCGGTGCGCCAGGACGGCCAGCTCAGCCTGAAGCTGCCCGATGCCAAGGAACCGACCGCCGTGTCGGCCGAGGAACTGGAAGGCCGCCTGGCCGGCATCGCCGCCCAGGACAAGGGCGTGCGCGTGATCGTCGCCGCCGACCGTGCCGTGGCCTATGAAAAGGTCATCGCCGCGATGGATGTGATCAAGCGCGCCAAGGTAGACAAGGTAGGCCTGGCCACCGATGCACGCTGACGCCCTGCCACCCCCGCAGCAGCGCGAACCCGGCTGGGGCCTGCCCCTGGCGCTGGCGTTGCTGGTGCACCTGCTGGTCGCGCTGGTCTTCATCGTGGCCTGGTTCTGGTCGCCCGAGCGCAACACCGACGCCGCCGCCGGTGATCCGTCGGTCGAGGCCAGCCTGGCGCTGTCTGCATCCGAGGCCTCCGCTGCGCGCCAGGCCCTGCGCCAGTCGGAAAAGCTGGAAGACCTGCCGCCGCCGGTGGCCGAGCCGGTCCCGGTGCCGGAAGACACCATTCCGCCGCCGCAGCCGATCCCCGAGCCGCGCCCGCAGGACGCCCCCACGCCGCAGCAGCAACAGGCGCAGGAGCGTGTCGCGCAACCGGACACCAAGGACCAGGAAGCGGTGAGCGCGCTGGCCATCTCGCAGGAGAAGGCCAAGCAGGAGCAGGAAGCCAAGCGCCGCCAGGAGCAGATCGACCTGACCGAACGCAAGCGCCAGGAAGAAGCGGAGCAGAAGCTGCGCCTGGCCAAGCAGCAGGAAGCGGACGAGAAGAAGAAGCAGGCCGAGCAGGAGCGCGTGGCGGCTGACAAGGCCGAGGCCGAGAAGCAGAAGAAGATCGCCGAGATCCGTGCCCGCCGCGAGCAGGCCGAGAAGGAAGCCAAGCTGGCCGAACAGAAGCTGCGCCAGGTGGCCGCCGCGCGCAACGCTGCCGGCAGTGCCGCCGCCGGTGCCAGCGGCGCATCCCAGCCGGCCGCCGGTGGCGGTGGCAACAGCGACGATCTTTCGGCCAAGTACGCAGCCGCGATCCAGGCCAAGGTGCTGTCGCAGTGGGTGCGCCCGGATACGGTGCCGCTGGGCCAGCGCTGCCAGATCACCATCACCCAGATTCCGGGCGGCACGGTGATGCAGGCCAAGGTCAGCCCGAACTGCCCGTACGACGAGGCCGGCAAGCGTTCGATCGAAGCCGCTGTGCTCAATGCGCAGCCGCTGCCGTATCGCGGCTTTGAATCGGTGTTCGCGCGCACGCTCAACTTCACCTTCACCGCCCAGGATCGCTGAGGCGGCCGGGCAGGGCGGCCAGCGTGGCCGCTCGTGCCCACGGTTGTCGCGGCTGCCTCTGGTGGGCCCGGTTCCGGCGGGGCAGTCTGTAGACTGCTGTCGAACTCCGCCCCGCAGGGCGGCGTGACGGGGCAGGCGGGCGCGATGTTAGCCACGACGTTAACGGTGCGTGAGAGGACGGGCTGGAACTGACCCGGAATTCACGTACCCTTGGTTCATGATTGCGAAGCGGTTCACTTCCGCTTTGTTATCCCTCGTTCCGGTTTCCCCCTATTGAGCGCTCCATGAAAAAGATGCCTCGCTGGCTTGCCGTGTTTGCGGCCCTGTTGCTGCCCTTTGCTGCCGTCGCGCAGCAGAAGGGGCTGGATATCGACATCATCGGCGGCAATGCCTCCGCGCTGCCGATCACCATCGTGCCGATGCCCTACCAGGGTTCGGCGGATGCACCGCAGACCGACGTCGCTGGCGTGGTCCGTGCCGACCTGGAGCGTTCGGGCCAGTTCCGTACGCTGCCCGAAGCGCAGATCGTCGAGAAGCCGGTGCGCGGCGGCGACATCCAGTTCGCCACCTGGCGTGCGCTGAAGCAGAACTACATCGTGGTCGGCCGCGTGCTCGACGCCGGGGCTGGCGCCTACCGCGTCGAGTACGAACTGTTCGACGTGCCCAAGGGCGAGCGCCTGCTGGGCCTGGCGATGACCGCCCGTGGCAACGCCATGCGCGACGTCGCCCACCAGATGGCCGACGCCATCTACGAAAAGATCACCGGCGTGCGCGGCGCCTTCTGGACCCGCATCGCCTACGTGACCGCCAGCGGCAAGGGCGACGCCATGCGCTATGCGCTGATGGTGGCCGATTCCGATGGCTACAACCCGCAGACCATCGTGCGTTCGGCCGAGCCGCTGCTGTCGCCGTCCTGGAGCCCGGATGGCAGCAAGCTGGCCTACGTCAGCTTCGAGCGTGGCAATTCGGCCATCTACATCCAGAACATCGGCACCGGCGCGCGCGAGCTGGTCACCAGCTTCCGCGGCATCAATAGCGCCCCGGCATTCTCGCCGGACGGCCGCAAGCTGGCCCTGACCCTGTCGCGTTCGGGTAATCCGGAAATCTACGTGATGGACCTGGGCAGCAAGCAGCTGACCCAGCTGACCAACCACTTCGCCATCGATACCGAGCCGACCTGGGCCCCGGACGGCAGCGCGGTGTACTTCACCTCCGACCGCGGCGGCCGTCCGCAGGTCTACAAGGTCGGTGCCGGCGGCGGCAGCGCCGAGCGCGTGACCTTCCAGGGCAACTACAATGCCAAGCCCTCGGTGTCCTACGACGGCAAGAAGATCGCCGTCGCCCAGGGCTCGGGCAACAGCTACAAGATCGCGATGATGGACAGCTCGCTGGGTTCGCCGCGCTGGAGCACGCTGTCCCCGGGTTCGCTGGATGAATCGCCGAGCTTTGCGCCCAACGCAAGCATGGTGTTGTACGCCGCCCGCGAAGGTGGCCGTGGTGTGTTGTATGCCGTCTCGGCCGATGCGCGGGTCCGCCAGCGCCTGGTCCTGGCCGATGGTGATGTGCGCGAACCGGCATGGTCCCCATACCGTACCCAGCGCTAAAAGAGTGTTAATATTTTCGTTGTCTTGAACCCCTCATCGGCCTAGGAGCCACAAAGGTATCGCCATGAACAAGTCCACCCGCGTTCTGCTTGTTTCCCTGCTGTCTGTGGCCGTCCTGGCCGGTTGCTCGAAGAAGGTGAAGGAAGAGCCGGCAGCCCCGGTCGACACCGGCACCTCGACCACCACCCCGACCGGTCCGTCGACCTCCGGCCTGTACGGCCCGGGCGACCTGGACACCGACGCTTGCCTGCGCCAGCGCGTTGTCTACTTCGACCTGGACAAGGAAGACGTGAAGCCGGAATTCCAGGCCATCATGGCTTGCCACGCCAAGTACCTGCGTGACCGTCCGTCCTCGCGCATCACCCTGCAGGGTCACACCGACGAGCGCGGTTCGCGCGCGTACAACCAGGCCCTGGGCGAGCGTCGTGGCAACGGCGTCAACTCGGCCCTGCAGGCCAACGGTGGCTCGGCTTCGCAGCTGACCGTCGTGTCCTACGGTGAAGAGCGTCCGGTCTGCACCGAGTCGAACGAGTCCTGCTGGTCGCAGAACCGTCGCGTCGAAATCGTCTACACCGCGCAGTAATCCATGCGCATTGGCATCAAACTGATGCTGGTCGTTGCGGCAGCCCTCGTGGCTGCCGCACCGGCGCATGCACAGCGACAGAGCCTGGCTGACCGTGTCGGCGCGCTCGAGCAGCAGATGTACAACAACAGTGCCAACCAGGACCTGTTGAACCAGATCAACCAGCTGCGGCAGCAGGTCACCAGCCTGCAGGCCTCGATCGAGCAGTTGCAGCACGACAACGCCCAGCTCAAGCAGTCCGCCCAGGACCAGTACCTGGATCTGGACAGCCGCCTGAACCGGTTGGAAGGAGGCAATGCCGCCCCGGCCCTGCCGCCCGTTCCGGCGAGCGCGCCGAAGGCCGCACCGGCCCCGGCAAAACCCGCAGCGGCGGCCACTTCCGAGCGGCCGCCTTCCGTCCATGGTGATGCCGGCAGCCTTGCCGCCACCGGCGACGAGCGCACCTCCTACAACGTCGCCTTCGATTCGCTGAAGGCCGGCAAGTACGATGATTCGGCGCAGCTGTTCCTGAGCTTCCTGCAGCTGTACCCGAACGGTGTCTACGCGCCGAACGCGCTGTACTGGCTGGGCGAGAGCTACTACGCCACCCGCAATTTCCCGATGGCCGAGACCCAGTTCCGTGAACTGCTCGCGCGCTATCCGACCCACGACAAGGCCGCTGGCGGCCTGCTCAAGGTTGGCCTCTCGCAGTACGGCGAGGGCAAGGTCGACCAGGCCCAGCAGACGCTGGAGACCGTCGTGGCGCAGTATCCGGGCTCGGACGCCGCGCGCACCGCGCAGGACCGCCTGCAGTCCATCCGCCTCGGCAAGCAGATCCGCTGACCGGGCGTACAATAGATGCCCTGTAGAGCCGAGCCCACGCTCGGCTGCTTTCGTTTCCGGATCGGCAAACCCGCCCGGATCCGGTAGCGCCGGGCCATGCCCGGCGGTTCGCGTCACCGGCTGGGCCATGCCTGTCCGGTTGCAGTTGTAGCGCCGGGCCATGCCCGGCGGTTCGCGTTACCGGCTGGGCCATGCCTGCCCGGTTGCTGTTGTAGAGCCGAGCCCACGCTCGGCTGCTTTCGTCACCGGCTGGGCCATGTCCGTCCGGTTGCAGTTGTAGAGCCGAGCCATGCTCGGCTGCTTTCGTTACCGGCCACGGTAGCCCACCCGCCACGTGTCCCACCAAGAAGTGCCCGCCATGACCGCCGTTACCCCGTCCAACGCCGTCGCCACCCCCAGCGACATCGTGCAGTCGCCGCTGCCGCGCCTGAAGATCACCGAGATCTTCACCTCGCTGCAGGGCGAAGCCGATACCGCCGGCTGGCCGACCGTGTTCGTGCGCCTGACCGGCTGCCCGCTGCGCTGCCAGTACTGCGACACCGCCTACGCCTTCCACGGCGGCACCTGGTGGGACATCGACGACATCGTGGCCGAGGTGCTGGCCCAGGGCGTGCGCCACGTCTGCGTGACCGGCGGCGAGCCGTTGGCGCAGAAGCGCTGCCTGGTGCTGCTGCAGAAGCTGTGCGACGCCGGCATGGACGTCTCGCTGGAAACCTCCGGCGCGCTGGACGTCAGCGCGGTGGACCCACGCGTATCGCGCGTGGTCGACATCAAGACCCCGGGTTCGGCCGAAGTGGCGCGCAATCGCTGGGAAAACCTGCCGCTGCTGACCGCCCGCGACCAGATCAAGTTCGTCATCTGCAACCGCGAGGATTACGACTGGGCCAAGGCCCTGCTGGCCGAGCACGATCTGGTCAAGCGCTGCACCGTGTTCTTCTCGCCCAGCAAGGGCGAGATCACCGCGCGCCAGCTGGCCGACTGGATCGTTGAAGACCGGCTGCCGGTGCGCTTCCAGATGCAGTTGCATAAAATCCTGTGGAACGACGAGCCGGGCCGATGAGCCCAGGCAACATTCCCTGATGTAACTCCGGCGCGGGACAGCGTGCTGGCTTTCCCCTCCCAACCGGATGTTTTACCCATGAAGAAGGCAGTCGTGCTTCTCTCCGGCGGCATGGATTCAGCCGCCGTCATCGCCATGGCCCAGGAACAGGGCTTCGCCGTGCATGCCCTGAGCGTGCGCTATGGCCAGCGCCACACCTCCGAACTGGATGCCGCCGCCCGCGTGGCCAAGGCCCAGGGTGTGGTCGCGCACAAGACCGTGGACGTTGACCTGCGCAGCATCGGCGGCTCGGCACTGACCGACGACATCGACGTGCCCGAGGCCGGCGGTGCCGGCATCCCGGTCACCTACGTGCCGGCACGCAACACCATCATGCTGTCGCTGGCGCTGGGCTGGGCAGAAGTGCTCGGTGCCAATGACATCTTCTGTGGCGTCAACGCCGTGGACTACTCCGGCTACCCGGACTGCCGCCCCGAGTTCGTGGCTGCATTCCAGGCACTGGCCAACCTGGCCACCAAGTCGGGCGTGGAAGGCGCCGGCATCAAGGTGCATGCTCCGCTGCAGTTCCTCAGCAAGGGCCAGATCGTCAGCGAAGGCGTGCGCCTGGGCGTGGACTTCGGCCTGACCGTGTCCTGCTACAACGCCGACGCCAACGGCGCCGCCTGCGGCCACTGCGACGCCTGCCGCCTGCGCGCGCAGGGCTTCACCGAAGCCGGCGTGCCGGACCCCACGCTGTACGCCTGAGGTAGTGGGGGCTGATGCCCCCAATGGTGGGTGCCAACCCTGGTTGGCACTGAGCGCCGGGCACGGCCCGGCGCTACCGGGCAGGTCTGACTCTGGTGGGTGCCAACCTTGGTTGGCACTGTGCGCCGGGCAGGTCTGACTCTGGTGGGTGCCAACCTTGGTTGGCACTGTGCGCCGGGCACGGCCCGGCAGCTACCGCTGCTGCAACCACCCCGACGCCTCGATAAACGCCCGCACCGCGGCCGCATCGGTGTAATCCAGCTCGATCATTCGCGCGATCCCCGCCTTCTCATCGGCCTGCTGCCGCATGTACTCCTGCGCGATGCGATACCCAGCGTAATACCCCAGATCGCTCACCCCGAACGGATTGCGGGCGCTGTTATACAGCCAGTTATCCAGATCTTCGCCATCCATTTCAGCGACGAAGCGCGCGCGGATTTCAGCCTCGTGCGCGGGCCCGTAGGCATACAGCGGCAACGCCGGCCGACGCCCACTCAACCGCTCTGCCACATACTCGGCCACACCCTCGCGCACCGCGTACTGAGCCAGACTGCCGGTGGTCTCACGCTGCTGCGTGTGCACGTACTCGTGTAGGTTGTTCTGTGCGTTGTTGGTGCCCGGCCGGCTGTCGTAGAAGATCCGCAGGCGATCGCGCATCTTCGCCGGCAGCTCACTCACGTCCACGCGCTCATCGCCCAGCGCCATCTCTGCACCGATCAGCACCTTGTCGCCCAGCGTGGTGCCGCCGGTACGCAGCACGCCCACCGCATAGGTGATGGTGGCCGGGCGCAGGGCAGGGTAGAGCGCACGGAACGCGACCAGATCGCGCTCCAGCGAGGCACTGGCCTGCTGCGCGTTGGCGGTGAGCGGTCGTACCGAGGTCCAGAAGCGCGGCCACGCGTTCATGGCCTCGGCGTATTCGCGGGCGGTGTAGTTGCGCACCTGCATCAGCGCATGCAGTCCAGGGCTGCCCGGATCGATGTAGCGCTGCTGGACCAGCGCCACCTGGCGCTCGGCGTCGGGTTCGGCGCGCACCGCGTCGTAGGTGGCCCAGAAGCGGGCGATGTCGTCGGTGACGACCTGGGACGGGGCGGCCAGGGCTGCGCAGGGCAGCAGGGCGGCAATCAGGCTGACGATCAGGCGCATCCATGGCTCCAGGAAAGGATCACAGATGGGATGCGCCAGTGGCCCGAAAGGTTTAAGCCCACTGGTAGCGCCGGCCGCTGGCCGGCAACCTCGACACACCAGGGTTTCACGCGGCCTCCCAAAGTAGGGTAGAATGCCCACCCCGCCGAAAGGCTGGGGCAGTGCAATGGGCCGTTAGCTCAGTCGGTAGAGCAGAAGACTTTTAATCTTTTGGTCGAAGGTTCGAATCCTTCACGGCCCACCAATTGCATCAACGACTTAGGCGCCCTTGCGGCGCCTTTTTCGTGTCTCCGGAAAAATTGCCGGAAAAATTAAGTGGTTCCACGCTCAAGTGCGTTCCGCTTTTGGGGCGGTTGAACCACCGGCACCTCATGGTCGTAGCGCAGCTGCATGGATGCGGATTTGTGTCCGCCGACGACGTTGTTCTTGATATCGGTGATGCCGCGATGCTTGAGCCGATGCAACGCGAAGCGATCCTCCTTGGCGATGACCTCACGCGGATGGCCTCGGTGATGAATCGTTACCAGGCGCTGGACAGCGCGCTGCGCTTGATTTGCTCCACGTCGCGCTCGATCAGCAGATGGCGGTCGCTGGTGCGCAAAGGCATCTTCCCGCTCACTGCCCCCCGTCAAAGAGGGGGTGGCGCGCTTTAGGGGAGGGGAGCCGGGCACCAGAGATATGCGCAGTTAACTACCCTTCGACTGATACCGCCATCGTCGGAAGCTAGCGTCCGCAACTAAGCCGAGCCGCATAGCGGCGTCGGCTTGAGTGAATTCTTACCCTACCTTGTCTTTGCAACTACGTAGCCATCTCCACTTTTTGTAAAAGTGAATTGAGATGAACTGTCGCCCCCTGCGACGATCAAATACGGGGTCCCGTTATCACTTCCCTCCGCAAAAAAAACTGGATCGCCGTATGCCACGAGCATGAAAAGCTCCTTCAGCTGTGGGTGATTGGGCATGTTATCTGCAAAGGGGACTTCTTCTACTTTCAAAGCCATGATCTTTCCTTGTGTAGGCCAACTACCTGGTAGACGGGCCCGCGGGCCCGTTCATGCAGCTTACGCCCAACGCGTCGAATGGACTAGCTCGCTGTAGATCAGTAGGGGTGACCACGCCTTCAACTGAGTCCAGCACCAGGGAAATTCTCCTTGGCCCCTAGCAACGACAGGCGTTCCAGACTCAGGACCGGGAAAACAGGAAAGCCTAGGCTTCTGGTTGCAGAGCTAAGTTCAGCTATCTATTAATCTCTTGGTAGAAGGTTCGAATCCTTCACGGCCCACCAATTGCATCAACGACTTAGGCGTCCTTGCGGCGCCTTTTTCGTCTCCGGAAAAATTGCCAGAGAAATTAAGTGGTTCCTCTCTCAAGTGCGTTCCTCCTGCCCGGCGGTTGAACCACAGGCAGTTCATGCTCGTAGCGCTGCCGCATCGTTTCGGTAACGTGGCCACCTGCAGCCTTGTTGTCGCCGTCCGTGATGCCCCGGTGTTTGAGGCCATGCAGTGCGAAGCGATCGCTCTTGGTGATCACGCCGACGCGAACAACTTCGGTAATGAAGCGCTGCCAGGCACTGTCGAGGGCGGACTTGGTGATGGGGGCGCCTCCTCGCTCCACCAGCAAGAACCTGTCGCTGGCACGCAGCGGAACAGGGCGCACCCGGCCCTTACGGTTCCAGATGCGGTGGCGCCGCGCCAACAGCTGATCCCATGCTTCGATCATCGCTTCATCCCACTCCGTCACGTTGTCACGCGACCCTTTGCGGCGATTGCTATGCACGCCCTCGACCTGGCGGTGCGCGTCGGTCAGCGTGCAGACCTCGATACCGCGCAGGCGAACGCTGTAGGCCAGGATCATTACCGGGGCCAGGTAGTCGGGGAAGCTGCCCTTGGCGTTGGATGGGAGCGCGCCGCGTTCGCGCGCGAACGCCAGCACTGAGCGGAACGCTTCCTGCGAAGGCATGCGTGCATCGCCGCGCTCTTTTGCTTGGCGCACGCCTTTGGCCGGGTTGGTCTTGCAGTAGCCCATGCGGACACCCCAGGACATGGTAATCCGCTTCGACGCCTTCGAACTGGGGGAGGCAGCGGCATGAATCGAGCACGGCATTAGTTCCGCTGCGGCGCATGCACACCCCTACGGAGCTGGCAAGAGCCTGCGGCCACTCGTCTAGGCGAAGCCCGGTGCGAGTAGGTTGCAAACGTGCGATCCGGCGGTGCAGGTAGGACAGATAAGCAGCGCGTTGGCCGTCATCTACGACCAACGCCCAGCGATCCAAAGTCAGCCCTAGACTTTGCGGTAGGCCGTGTTGCTGGTAGTGCTGCCGGGAACCTTTTCCAGCATGCCAGCGTCCACCATGCGTCCAAAGATGGTGCGAATGCGCCAGTCTTCACGGATCAGACAGACCTCGCGGGCCTGTCTGTTACTGATGACTCCGTTAGTCTCCACGAATTGCATGATGCGCTCTTCTGGAGATGCCAGTTGCTCATGGCGGATGGTGACTAGTACCGCGTTTTCGCGTTGTTCAATTATCGGCTCCTTAAGGTGGAGCAAATTCATCGCGCGAAACGCGGTGTTCAGCCCCTCGCCTACGTCTTTGTTTGGCGGATTGGGGAACTTGTTAATGACTCGCACCATACTCCCGTTGCGTGCGAAGCGCTCGTTCAGGATATTCTCCGGCGTGATGTGGCCGGGTAGCGTGCCGGGACTTTGCACTTCGATGCGGTTGTCGTAGATGCGTATATGGATGTCGTCTGGAATGCTGTAGTCGCGATGTAGAACCGCGTTGGTAATGATTTCGTGGAGCGTCTCTTCCGGATACTCCACTTCGATGAGCCCGTCAGGGGTCATCCTACGGATGCCCTCAACGATTGCCTTTGTTCTGCTAACCGCTTCATACACTTGGTCGTAGGCGCAGCCTTCCACCGTCAGCGGCTGGCCATCCAATGCTTCGCGGACGCCCTCATCGTCAGAGGTCCGGTAACGATAAATCTTGATCCCGCACTGTTTCGGCAGGGCGGCTTGAGGTTCTTCTGCGAACAGAATTAAGCCGGCAACAGTCGGTAAGTCATTGACGATGAGCAACTGCTTTCTCAGCCAGCCCTCCGGGTCTTGGTGGGGAACGATCTCCAACATGAAGCGGATCGTCGGGGTGCTGTTCGTGATCAGATCGAGAGGGACGGCGACGGTTGTCGTCTCAAAGGAGGCTAGGCCCTTGTTGAGCTTCAGTCGCTCTAGCTGCTCCGGTGTCCGGACTGGGATGTTCTGCGCAGAACGCCGTTGGTAGACCTCACCGGCGGAAGTCGCCACGATCTGCCGCGTCTTCGAAACCTCAATGTGGACGACTACCCCTGGCAACTCGTCGGCCACCAGAAATTCGACCCGACACTCTGCGCCAATGGGCAGCACAGCTTCCACCGCCTGGATTAGGCCGTTCGCGTCCTCGACAGTCGGAAAGCCGCGCCATTGCATGCCCGATTGCGTCTCGTCCACACCAACGAATAGCTCACCGCCATCGGCGTTGGCAAACGCAGAGATCGTTCGAGTGAGCTTGCCGGGCGCGATCTCTATCGCCTTGAAGTCGGTGAAGTGCCCCTCAGGCTTATCGAGCAGCTTAGTCGCGTCGTCGGGTGAGATTTGGATGGTGACCAACTTCGAAGTCCTCTTTCGAAGGGAGTGAGGCTGCGAATGTTAACAGCCCGTTGTCAGTCTCGAACTTGTAGCCACGCCAGGCTGGTGCGCACTCGTCTCCCCGCCACGCCTGCGCACTTCATAGGGTGCTTTTTCTGCAATGCATGCAGCGCGGACCAGCCCCGGCCCTGTATGGCGTTCTCCGGGCTTCGCTGGCACCGGCCCGCCCTGCGGTTCCCTGCGTGGTAGGGGGTGTCTGCTTCGCGCCCTGTGGCCTCCTATGGCCACCTTCGGTCGGGGCCAATTTTTCAGGTGACCACGGGAACGAGGTAACCAGGTAACACGCGCATCCAAGCAGGCTATAAGTGACTGATAGAAAAGGAAAAAGTGTGGTTACCTTTCAAGGTGATTTGAGGTAATTTTTCAGTCCCTACAAAGTAATGTCATTGATTAATAAGGAAATTTTTCCCGCCAATGTTACCTCGGAAGAAGGTAATGGGATTACTCAGAGGTTACCCTATTGTTACTTTGATAAATTCAATATAAATCATTGTTTTAAAAGGAAATTTGATGCTCTTCGCAGGGTGGTTACCTTTTTTGCCTCTTTCCCGTGGTCACCTGAAAAATTGCACCTTATCGCGCGTAGGGGGCCATCAGCATCCCCACCGCCGCACATGCTCACGCCTGCAGCCCGCTGCCTTGTCGCAGCCTTTGCGACGGCCAGCCGTATCCTCCCCGCCATGCCGCTGCCCCCCGACTTCTACGGGATGACGCGCTCTGCCAGCCTCCCCAGCGAGGCACCGACGGTCATCGCTTGCAACGGCGTGTGGGTGGTTGCGATGGCGCAACGGGTGGGCGACGGGATCTGGATCGCCAGCCTTGACCGACACCTGCATGGCCCCGGCGGGCCGTTCCGCTGGTGTACCAGCTACGAGCAGGGCCGCGCCGGCGCCGAGATGTGGGTGACCAGGCATGAGGCGCGGCTGCGCGAGGACGTGGCAGCCATCATCGGTTGGCGGGAGGCTGTGCGTGCGAACAGGCTGGCGAAGTTGAACACTCCGGCGCCGTTCGGTTGGATAGGGTGAGCCCTTGGCCGATACACTGCCCCCGGACCCGGCGTAGACTCCAGGCATCTCCGGTTAGGGACGACCCCATGCCCAAGAAAGAAGATGGCGCAGTTGATGTTTCGCTCGATCTGCTCGGGATCAAGCCAGTAGCTGCAGCCGCAGAGCATGCTTCCAAGGCAGTTGTGGATGGGGTAGGCAAGTTCCTGTCCGCAATCTGCATGCCAGCAGCTGAAGAGATTGGACTCGCTTTGCGTGACCGTGTTGCACGCTTTCGCCAGAAGAATCTGGCCGATATCGTTCACAAGACGCAGGAGCGGCTCGAACAACAAAACGCCGTTCCGACCGGTGAATGTAGTCCTCCGCTCGTGAGGCAGATCATTGAGGAGGCGTCTTGGGTCGATGACGCCTGCATCCAAGATATGTGGGCCGGCTTGCTTGCGACCGCGTGCACAACTGAGGTTGATGATTCGATCCTATATACCGACGTGCTTAAGCGGCTCTCCCCGTTTCAAGCAAGGGTGCTGAACCTGCTCTACAGCGACCCTAGAACCTATGACATTGCAGGTTTCGCGCAACTTCGGGATGAGGAGTTCTCGCCACGCTATCCGGTTATATATCCGGTGGAAGAGATTCTTGGCCTGTTCCCCGGTGATCTGTCGCGCTTTGTGCCAATCGAGGGAGCTACGCATGCATCGATCCTCGCTGATGCCGGCCTCCATTACTTGGCGATCGGTCGATTCCGTCCGCAGCTCGATGGCCTCGTAGCGCTCGGCCTGGCCAGGTTTGTGCAGATCGCTCCTGCTGTGAGGAACGAGCGTACAGTCACAGTGACCTTCCAGCCCTCGGTGAAGGGTCTTGATCTCTACATGAGGGGCCAGGGGATCACTCTGTATCCTTTGGAAGCGTTCCTGGTCGCTCGCAATCACCAGTATCACAGCATTGGGATGTCCCCGTTCGCGAGGGACGGCGACGGCAGGAAGCGCTAGCTTTTGCCGGAAAAATTGGTGCCGCAGTCTTTGCGTAGCGCATGTTTCACGGTCTGGGTTCGGAAAAATTTGCTGCCCTAAGTTATTGAAATAGAACCGTTAATTTGGTGTCTTTTAATCTTTTGGTCGAAGGTTCGAATCCTTCACGGCCACCATTGCAATCAATGACCCAGGTCATCCAGAAAGGCACCGCCAAGCGGTGCCTTTTTTGTTGCTTGCCGCCAAACCCCTATTTGGCCTTGGCACCCTGCGCTCGGGCCGCCTCGCGTTCGGCCGCTGCCTGTGCGGCAGAGGCTGCTGCATTGGCGGCCCGCTCCGCCGCGGCACGATCCGCATCGAACCGCGCCTGCCGCTGGGCGCTGTAGGTGCGTTCCAGTTCTGCCGATGCGACGTAGCTTTCCGGATGCTTCGAGGCGCAGGCCTGCTGCACAAGCTGCACAGCGCGATCGGACAGGCCAGGCTGAATGTTGCTGAGCAGGCAATCGGCGTACGGTACGGATGCAGCGGGGCCAGCAGCCAGCGCGGCAACGATCACGACATTCAACATGCAAACCTCCTTGTAGGTTTCGATGGGACTCGGGGTCGGTCCGGCCCCAGTATGGGCCGGTTCGTGGCACGGGTGTATCTACCCCGGCCGCACATCCCGGCACACCAGCTCCGCCAGGCTGCGGCAGGCGAAGAACAGCCCCTCGACCACGCCCTCATCCAGATGGCGCTCCTGCGTTGCGATTGCCCGGCAGCGGTCAGCCGCGTGCAGCATCTCGACCACGGTCAGCATGCCGATGGCCGTTCGTTCCACGCGCGACAGTGCGACCTTGCGCCCGGCGGAAAGCTTGGTTTCTGGCCAGGGCATGCCATCCGCACCCTCGCCAGCGCGGATACGCTCAAGGCAGCCCAGGAAGGTGCTCAGTTCGGGCGAAGGGTTGTCGTCGTCATCGTTGACGCTGGCGGTATCTGAAGCATACGGCGGACGCTGGTTCATGTCGGCTTCCTCGGCGCTGGGGTGGGAATGCCACCGCGCAGGACGGGTGGCGGGCGATGCGTGGCTGCAAGCCGGGATGACAGTAAGCAGTTAACCGGCGGGTCCGAAAACCCCCACGCACCGCCCGCCATGAAGGCCGACGGATCACCCGCCGGCACGGTCCAGAGACAGTGTCGGCGGGTGAGCGCAAACAACATGCTTACAGTCATCACGGGCTTGCAGGCCCGGTGCCACCCGTTGTCGGTGGCGCAGCATGGTGTTTACGCATGCGCTTGGATTTCAATGAGAATTCTCCGAAGAGAAATGCAGTACCCAGGCGCGCGGCGATGGTGGCGCAGACACATCTGATGCAGCAAGCGACAGCACGCGACGTGTTCATGCTTGCGCCAGCCTATCGCGGTGGAAAATGTCGAGAACAGCTGGTGGCGGCGACGATGCCGTGATGTATCACCTGGAAAGCTGACGTGATTTTCGCCTGCAGTGGTGGCACGACCTGCGAGTCATGTCCTCAAATATCGGTGCATTTGCGACGACCGATGTGTTGGCGTCCGCGCCTGGGTGAGGTGTTGTAGAGCCGAGCCATGCTCGGCTGCGGTTTGCACCAAGGCCTAGCCGAGCGTGGGCTCGGCTCTACAGTGGTCCATCCACGCATGGCGTGGATCTACGCATCTGGCAGGGGTGTTGAGCATGCCGAAGCCGCCAATGCCTGTGGCAGAGCGCTATGCTCGGCATCTTTCCCAGGATGGGTTTTCCCCATGCGCCTCATCGTGCTGTCGCTGTTGTTGTCCGCCATCTCCGCCGCACCCTTGATGGCGGCCGAACCTGCACCGACTGCACAGGCCGCTGCCGCGACCCCGTTGGTGATCGGCGAAACCTTCACCATCGAATCGAAGGCGCTGGGCGAGACCCGCCGCATCAACGTCTACCGCCCGCAGCCGTGGGGCCTGGACCCGAAAACGCCGCTGCCGGTGCTCTACATGCCCGACGGCGGCATCGGCGAGGACTTCCTGCATGTGGCCGGGCTGGTGCAGGTGCTGAGCGGCAACGGCAGCATGCGTCCGTTCCTGCTGGTCGGCATCGAGAACACCGAGCGCCGCCGCGACATGACCGGTCCCAGCAGCGATCCTCAGGACCAGAAGATCGCGCCACGCATTGGTGGCTCGGCGGCCTACCGCACCTTCCTGCGCGATGAACTGATGCCGCAGGTGCGCCAGCGCTACCCGACCACCGACGAGCGCGCGCTGATTGGCGAGTCGCTGGCCGGCCTGTTCGTGGTCGAGACGTTGCTGCAGGAACCGTCGCTGTTCAACAGCTACATCGCGCTGGACCCCAGCCTGTGGTGGAACCGGGGCACGATGCTGGGTGCTGCGGCCAAGCAGCTGCCGGCATTGGCGCGTGCGCAGCCGCGCGTGTTCCTGGCCAGCAGTGGGCAGCCGGAGCTGGCTGCGTCCGCCGCGCAGTTGGCCACGCTGCTGCAACAGGCGTCGCCATCCCCGCTGGTGAAGTACCTTCCTCTGCCGGAAGAAACCCACGCCACGATCTATCATCCGGCCGCGTTGCAGGCGCTGCGCACGCTGTTCCCGGCGCCGCCGCCGGCCTCGCCCTGACCGCACTGGCAGCGGGTTGCGCACCATGCAAGGATTCGGCAGCGGCGCCATCGGGTGCGCCGCCCGCAACGGGAGAGTGTGGATGCAGCGTGTGCGTGGATGGAGTGTGGCGGCCTGCCTGGCCGTGAGCGGCTGTGCGATGTCGGTGGCGCCGCCGGCAGTGCAGAGTGAAGCGAAGGCGAGCCCGCCCGCCGCCGTGTCGGGCGTGGTACTGCCGGATACCGAAGCGCTGCGCGTGCACGATCCGGTCGGCCGCGATTACCCGGTCTGGGTGGCGTTGCCGTCCGACTACGCCGCACATCCGGAGAAGCACTACCCGGTGCTGTACGTGACGGATGCGCTGTACAGCTTCCCGCTGGTGCGCAGCGTGCGCAACATGGTGGGGCAGAAGGGCGTCAACCTGGAGGATTTCATCCTGGTCGGGCTGCCGCCGCAGGAGGGCCTGACGTCCAAGCAGAGTCGCTCGCGCGATTACACGCCCAGCGACCCGGCGCGTACCGATCCGCGTGACTACAGCGATGACGTCAGCTACGGCGGCGCGGCGCACTACCGCGATTTCCTCGCTGAGCAGGTGCTGCCGATGATCGATGCGCGCTACCGCACTGATCCGGCGCGGCGCGCCTATGCGGGTCATTCCTATGGTGGCCTGTTCGGCGCCTATGTGCTGACCACGCGCCCGGACATGTTCCGCACCTACATCCTGTCCAGTCCGTCGCTGTGGTTCGATGACCATCGGGTGCCGCGCATGCAGGCCGAAGCCAAGGCGCCGGCGCAGCCGACCACGGTGGTGCTGTCGGTGGGCAGCTTTGAAACGGTCAAGCCCGAACCGCGCTATTTCACCCGCAACGACATGCTGCGCCACAACGCCGACTTCGCCGAGCAGCTGCGCAGCAGCGGGCGATCATTGAAGGTGGAGAACATGGTGATCGATGACGAGGACCACTTCACCGTCTACCCGGACATGATCACCCGCGCGCTGCTGAAGGTGTTCCCGGGTACCGGACCGTACAGCAGCGGTTGATGGTGGGCGCCATCCACGCATGGCGTGGATCTACTGCAGAAACCCGGTAGATCCACGCCATGCGTGGATGAATGCCTCACGCCGCCTGTGCATCCGGTCCGGTCAACACGCCTGCATCGGCGTGCCGGAAGCACAGCCGGATGGCGTCCAGCAGCTCGCTCATGTTGTAGGGCTTGGGCAGGAAATGGATGCCGTCGCGCAACTGCGGCAGCACCTGGTGCTGGTCCATGCCCGACGTCACCAGGATCGGCAGCTGGGGATACAGGCTGCGGACCCGGTTGGCGGCTTCAATGCCGCTGATCAGGCCCAGATTGACGTCGGTGAACAGCAGGTCGAATCGCTCGCCGGCGGCCAGCAGGCCCAGTGCCGCTTCGGCAGAGCTCACGCCCACCACGTGGCAGGCCTGGCTTTCCAGCGCAAGACGGCTCAGCTCGCGGGTTTCCTCTGCGTCCTCGATCAGCAGGACGCGGGGTTCAACGTGGCGCTTGGACAGCAACATGACGCGACAACTCCGGACAGCAACGGTGAAAAGGCGCGCAAGTATGCGCAAGCTGGTAGTGATCCCGACGTGCACGGCAAGCTAAGCGGGCGTTACAGGCCTCTCTGGCGCCGGAACCGCACGTGCCAGGTCAGCACCGCGACCGCCAGCAGGGCAGTGCCGATTCGCAGGCTGGTGGCCTGCCAGCCGAGCGCGACGGTGTCATCGAGGCTGAACACGTTCCACGCCAGGTTCATCGACACGTGCAGCACCAGGCCGCACCACAGGTTGTCGCCATCCAGATGATCGAGCCAGGCGAAGATGAAACCGCCCAGTGCGATCACCGCGCCGACGAACAGAGCGGTGCCGCCGCCGTCGAAGCCGCCGAAACCCAGCCAGTGCACCCAGCCGAACAGCAGCGCCTGCGGCAGCGCGAGCAGGGCCCACGGGCCGCGAATGAGCTTCACCAGCAGCACGAAGCCGAGGCCGCGGAACAGCACTTCTTCGGCCAGTGGGAACAGCACTGCCAGCATCGTGGCGTCCAACGCGGTCAGCGCGGTGTTCGGCGTGCCCAGCAGCGCCAGGCCCAGCCAGCAGGGCAGGCTGGCCAGCAGCACCCACATCGGGCCGCGCCAGCCGTTGCCGCGCAGCCCGAGGCTGGCCATCAGGCCTACCCCACGCGGGCGCAGCAGCGCGGCCAGCAGCAGCGCCAGCAGCACGGCCAGTGCGTTGTCGAGCAGGCTGCCGCCGTAGGCAATGGGCAAGGCGGGTATCGGCGTGCCTACGGCGGCCGCGATATCGCGCAGATTCAGGCCAAGGCCGACGCCGAGCAGCACCAGCAACAGGCGTAGTGGACTGGGCAAGCGGGACAGGACGGTCATGTACGCACTCCTTGCGGGTCTGGGCGCAGTGTGCGGGCGCAGCGGCGGCCGAGGCGCACGCCGGAAGTCCCTGTGCCATCGGTCATGCGTTGCCGCACAGTCATCGCGGTGCAGGTACAGTCGAAGCCAGACCGAGAGGAGCCATACCGATGCTGTGCCCCGTGTGCAAGACCCAGACCCTGCAGATGGCCGAGCGCCATGGCATCGAGATCGACTATTGCCCAAGCTGCCGCGGCGTGTGGCTGGATCGTGGCGAGCTGGACAAGATCATCGAGCGTGCAGGCGCCGGTGCTGCAGTACCGCCGCCCGCCCCGGTGCAGTCGCAGCCGGCCGCTGCGCCGCCGCCGGTGATGCACCGCGATACCCGCCACCTTGGCCAGCGCTACGAGGACAACCGTGGCCAGCAGTACAGCCACGGTTACAAGAAAAAGAAGAAGGACAGCTTCCTGTCGGAACTGTTCGATTTCTAGGCGCTTCGCTTTTGTAGAGTCGAGCCATGCTCGACTGGCTGTTGCTCGACTCTACAGGGGCCGCATGCTCACGGCCGGCGCAGGATGAACTCGCGGTCGTGGGTGTCGCCGACGATGAACTCGTACTCGCCCACCTTGCTGCAGCCGTAGCGCGCGTAGAAGCGCTGTGCGCCGAAGTTCTCTTCCCATACGCCCACCCACAGGGTGCGGCGCTGCGGCTGGTCCAGCCACTCCATGAACGCATCCATCATGCGCGCGCCGTGGCCGCCGCTCTGGTAGTCGGCCAGGATGTAGAAGCGCTTCAGTTCGATGTCGCCTTCGCGGGCCTCGGCATGCGGCAGGGTGTTTGCACCGGCGGCCAGGTAGCCGACCACGTTGTCGCCGTCCATCAGCAGCCAGATCGCACTGCGCGGATCGGACAGCTCGGTGCGCTGCGGTTCGCTGCTGTAGTGCGCCTGCAGGAAATCCTGCAGCTCCTGCGCCGGGTACGAGTCGCCCCAGGTTTCGTTGTAGGTGGTGATGGCAATGGCCGACAGTGCGTCGACGTCGGCGAGGGTGGCGCGGCGGATCTGCAGCGACATGGCGGGGCCTGCATTGGAACGTGGCGCAGTGTAGCCGGCCCCGGCAGCTGCCGGGGCTGGCGGTTGCTCACAATCCGCTGATCAGAACCACATGCGGACGCCGGCCACCCAACGCGTGTCGCGTGCGTGGTCACCGGCATAGTCGGCGGTGTCGCCGAAACTGCGTTCGTGGCTGATGCCGATGTACGGCGCGAAGCGGCGGCTGAACTCATAGCGCAGGCGCAGCCCGGCTTCGACCTTGTTCAGGCCGCGACCGATGCCGTACTCCGGTTCATCCTTGGCCGCGACGGTGGCTTCCAGCAGCGGCTGCAGGATCAGGCGGTTGGTCAGCAGCACGTCGTACTCGACTTCGGCCGTGGCCAGAACCTGGCCACCGGAGCCCATGTACAGCGTGGCCGAACTTTCGAACTTGTACGGCGCCAGGCCCTGGATGCCAATGGCCGCCCACGTGCGCGAGTCGGCTGGCCGGAAGTCCTGGCGTACACCGACCAGCACGTCCCACCACGGCGACACGCTACGGCCGTACAGGGCCTCCAACGATGACGACTCGGTGCGGCCACGGCTGCGTTCACCGTCTGTGCGCAGCCAGAGGCGGTTGATGTTGCCGCCGATCCAGCCGGTGGCTTCCCAGGCCTGGCCGTTGCTGCTCTTGCCGTCCCAGTGTTCGAGGCGGTCGATCAGCAGCAGGCTGTTGATCTCCGGCGCGTGTTCCATCGCGCCATGCGCGATCGGTGGGAAGGCGGCAGCGCGGTCGGCGTCGGTCGGCACCGGGATCGGTTCGCGCGGTTCGGTCGGTGCGGGCGTGCCGTGACCCATCGCCGCGTGATCCATGCTGGAGTGATCCATCTTGGAATGGTCCATCGTCGCCGGCTGCATCGCGCCATGGTCCATCTTCGAGTGGTCCATCGTTGAGTGGTCCATGCCGGCGTGATCTGCCGCGTCCATGTCCATCTTCGAATGATCCATCGTTGAATGATCGACCGGTTCGGCCGGGGTCTTCGCGGTCTTCGTGGCCTTCGCAGGTACGTTCACCGCGCCCATGTCATGGCCCGCGTGCGACTGCGCGAACACCGGCAATGCGGCGGCCAGGCCCAGGGCCAGCAAGCTGGGGGAAAGGAGTGAGCGGCTCATTCTTCGATCCTCACTTCGCGCATCATGCCCGCTTCCATGTGGTACAGCAGATGGCAGTGGTAGGCCCAGCGGCCGAGTGCATCGGCGCGCACGCGATAGCTGCGGCGGGTGCCAGGCGGCATGTCGATGGTGTGCTTGCGGACCTGGAACTCACCTTGCGCGTTTTCCAGATCGCTCCACACGCCGTGCAGGTGGATCGGGTGCTGCATCATGGTGTCGTTGACCAGCACGATGCGCATGCGCTCGCCGTAGTTCAGCCGCAGCGGCTCGGCGCTGGCGAACGGGATGCCGTCGAACGACCAGGAGAATTTCTCCATGTGGCCGGTCAGGTGCAGCTCGACCTCACGACTGGGCTCGCGGCCATCCGGATCTTCGAACAGGCTGCGCATCGCGCCGTAGGTCAGCACCTGGCGGCCGTTGTCGCGCAGGCCGATGCCGGGGTCGTCCAGCTTCGGTTCGGAGGCCGAACTCTGCATGTCCACCAGCGGGTTGTTGCGTTCGCTGGCCGGATGCTTCGGTGCCTTGCTGGCGGTACTGCCGCCGTGCGCGCCATGGCCCATGCTGGCGCCGCAGCCGCCTTCCATGCCCTTCATCGCGGCCATGTCGTGGCCGCCATGACCGCCTGCACCCATGTCATGCCCCATGTCGCTCATGGTCAGCAACGGGCGCGGATCGCGCGCAGGGATCGGTGCCTGCAGGCCATGGCGCACCGCCAGCGTGCCGGCGGCATAGCCGGTGCGGCCCATGTCCTGGCAGAAGATGGTGAAGGCATCCTGCCCACTCGGTTCCACCAGTACATCGTAGGTTTCGGCTGGGGCGATGCGGAACTCGTCGATGCTGACCGGATGGATGTACTGGCCGTCGGCGGCGACGACGGTCATCTTCAGGCCGGGGATGCGCACATCGAAGTAGGTCATCGAGGCGCCGTTGATGAAGCGCAGCAGCACCTTCTCGCCACTGCGGAACAACCCGGTCCAGTTGCCGGCCGGGGCGGTGCCGTTCATCAGGTAGGTGTAGGTGTGCGCGTTGATGTCGGAGATGTCGGTCGGCGTCATCCGCATCCGGCCCCACATGCCACGGTCCGACAGCGCGGCCGACCAGCCCTCGCGCTTCACGTCACGCAGGAAGTCGGGCAGGGTGCGCTTGTAGTAGTTGTCATGCTCGGCGAGCTTCTTCATGCGACGGAACAACGCGCCCGGGTCCATGTCGGTCCAGTCCGACAGCATGATCACGTGCTCGCGGTCGTGGTGGTACGGCGCCGGTTCGGCCGGGTCGATGATCAGTGCACCGTAGAGGCCGGCCTGCTCCTGGAACATCGAGTGGCTGTGGTACCAGTAGGTGCCCGACTGCTTGAGGTCGAAGTGGTAGTGGTAGGTCTCGCCGGGGCCGATGCCGTTGAAGCTCAGCCCGGGCACGCCGTCCATGTTGGCTGGCAGCAGGATGCCGTGCCAGTGGATCGAGGTCGGGTGGCGTTCCAGCGTATTGCGTACGAACAGATCCACCGTCTGGCCTTCGCGCCAGCGCAGGATCGGCGCGGGCAGCGAGCCGTTGACGGTGATCGCCGGGCGGGTACGGCCGGTGAAATTGGCCAGCGATTCGCCGATGGCCAGTTCGATGCGGGTATCGCTGAGCACGGCTGGGGCACCGGCCAGGCGTGGGGTGGCAGTGGCTGCGGCAAGCGCGCGCTGCGGCACGCCGACGGCAGCGATGCCGGCGACCACGCCACCGGCGGCAAGACCCTGTACGAACAGGCGTCGCGACGGCATGGGCACAGCGCCCGGACCGGGGGGATTGCGGGTATTCATGGTGGAGACTCCAGACACGGAAAGACGCCGGCAGGCCGCCGGCTCCGGTGCGCAGGGCGCACGGTGCGTGGGGAATCAGCCGATGGGAGGGCGTGAGATGGGCGGCAGCGGCGGCGCCGGCAGGCCGGTGGCCGGCATCGGCTGTGGTGCCAGCGACAACGCCGGGCCTGCCAGGTACGGCAACGGCTGCACCACCAGCAGCGGATGCTGGGCGCAACTGCGCACGCAGTCCTTGATCTGGCAGTGGGCGTCGCGGGCGGGGGCCTTGGCCTGCGGGGCCTCGTCGGCCTGCATGGCGGCGTGGTGGTGGCAGTCGGCATCGCCGCCTCCAACCGTGGCGGCCATGGCATGGGCCATCCGCCCCATTTCCTCGTGACCGCTGGCCATGGCCGCGTTCAGCCCGTTGAGCAACAGGCTGAGCATGAGCACGACACGGAGAAGGGTCGAGGCGAGGGACATGGCGCTAATCTAGCCGCAAGCGGCCGTGGATGCACTTCCGGCTGAATGGCCGGTTCAAGGTTGGAGCAAGACAAGGGTAGCGCCGGGCCATGCCCGGCGAGCGCGAAGCGCGGCCAATCAGCAGGTCGCCGGCCACGGCCCGGCGCTACCCCTCTTCGCGCACGATTTCGACCAGGCGCGGGCCGTAGCGGCTCAGCTTGGTGCCGCCGATGCCGCCGACCCGTGCCAGTTCGTCCAGGCTGGTCGGGCGTTGCTCGGCGATGTTGCGCAGGGTGCTGTCGTGGAAGATCACGAAGGCCGGCACATTCTGTTCGCGCGCCAGTTCGGCACGCAGGCCGCGCAGGGCGTTGAACAGGGCCAGATCCTGCGGCAGCACCGACAGGCCGGTGCGCTGCGCACTGCGCTCGCGGCCACTTGTGCTGCTGGCCGGATCGCGTCGCATGCTGATCTGGCGACGGCCGGTCAACACGTCACGGCTGGCATCGGTCAGGCGCAGGCCACCGTGGCCCTCGCTGTCCACTTCCAGCAGGCTGGCGGCGACCAGTTGGCGGAACACGCTGCGCCAAGTGCGTGCATCCAGGTCGCGGCCGATCGCATAGGTACTGAGCTTGTCGTGGCCCTGCTGCTTCACCTTCTCGTTCTCGCTGCCACGCAGGACGTCGATCAGGTGGCCGACGCCGAAGCGCTGGCCGCTGCGGTAGACACAGCTCAGCGCCTTCTGCGCTGGAATGGTCGCGTCCCACGAGGCTGGCGGCGTCAGGCAGTTGTCGCAGTTGCCGCAGGGCTGGGGATAGGTCTCGCCGAAACCGGCCAGCAGCACCTGGCGGCGGCACTGCATGGATTCGCAGTAGCCCAGCAGGTGGTCGAGCTTGCCCCGCTCCAGCTGCTTGCGTTCTTCGCCGGCCTCGGACTGCTCGATCATCTGCTTGAGCAGGACCACGTCGCCAAGGCCGTAGCACAGCCATGCTTCAGCGGCTTCGCCATCACGGCCAGCGCGGCCGGTTTCCTGGTAGTAGCCTTCCATCGACTTGGGCAGGTCGGTATGTGCGACAAAGCGCACGTCCGGCTTGTCGATGCCCATGCCGAAGGCGATGGTGGCGCACATCACGATGCCGTCCTCGCGCAGGAAGCGGCGCTGGTTGTTCGCGCGCACTTCCGGCGGCAGGCCGGCGTGGTAGGGCAGGGCATTGAAACCCTGGCCGCACAGGAACTCGGCCGTTTCCTCGACCTTGCGCCGCGACATGCAGTAGACGATGCCGGCCTCGCCACGATGGCCACGCAGGAAGTCGGTCAGCTGCTTGCGGGCGTTGTCTTTCTGCACCACGGTGTAGCGGATGTTGGGGCGGTCGAACGAGCTGACGAAATGGCGCGCTTGCTGCAGGTCGAGACGCTCGGCGATCTCGCGCTGGGTCGGCGGGTCGGCGGTGGCGGTCAGCGCGATGCGTGGAATCTGCGGCCAGCGCTCGTGCAGCACGGTCAGTTGCCGATATTCCGGGCGGAAGTCGTGGCCCCACTGCGATACGCAATGCGCTTCGTCGATGGCGAACAGGGCGATGCGGCTGCGCGACAGCAGTGACAGGAAGCGGCCGGTCAGCAGTCGCTCGGGGGCGACATAGAGCATGTCCAGCTCGCCGGCCAGCAGCTCGCGCTCGACGCGGCCGGCGGTCTCGGCATCCAGGGTGGAGTTCAGGTACTCGGCACGCACGCCGAGCTGGCGCAGGGCTTCGACCTGGTCCTGCATCAGGGCGATCAATGGCGAGATGACGATGCCACAACCGTCACGCAGCAGGGCTGGCACCTGGTAGCACAGCGACTTGCCGCCGCCGGTGGGCATCAGCACCAGGGCATCGTGACCGGCAGCCACATGCTCCACGATGTCCTGCTGCGGACCACGGAAATCGTCGTAACCAAAGACGCGTTGGAGCAGGTCGTGCGCGGGACGGGAAGCCATCGGGCTAGTTTACCTCCCGGAGGCGGCGGCAGGGCTGCGCCCTGCACCTGCAGAAGCCTTCAAGCCAGAGCAACGTCAAAGGCAACAGCCGGCTCTGGGGTGTCTGCTGGTTGGGCGAGGCGGTGTGGCCTTGCAGGACACGCCGTAAACCCATCCATGGGGGCTCGATGGCGCCATCCATGGCGCCAACGGTCCTGCAAGCCCACACCGCCCCGCCTTCGACAGTTTCCCGGTGACGGTGGGGCCATCCACGCCATGCGTGGATGAAATCTGTCAGATATCGACAAACGAAATGGGGTCAGATCCGTTTTCCTGCGGAAAACGGATCTGACCCCCAGTAATGCCCTGGCAGATCGCGGAAAACTGTCGAAGGCGGGGTGGGTCCGGTGGCAGGGGTGTCCGCGGCATGGATGCCGCGGCCAAGCCCCCAAGGACGGGTTTACGGCGTCCCCTGCCACCGGACCCACCCCGCCAACCCACAGGAAACCAGCTTTTGCTCCGGCTGTTGCCGTTGCAGTGGCTTCTGCGGGTGCAGGGCGCAGCCCTGCCGAGCCCCCCAAACTCTTACTGGAGCAGGGAACGCAGCATCCAGGCGTACTTTTCGTGCGTCTGCAGGCGCTGGGTCATCAGATCCTCGGTCGGAGCGTCGTCACCCTTGGCCGCCACATCCAGCACTTCACGTGCCGTACGGCAGACCGCTTCGTTGGCGACCACCAACTGGCGTACCATTTCACGCCAGTCCGCACTGTCGGTCAGGCCCGGTTCCTCGGCGATCGAGGTCAGCGCAGCGAATTCCCGGTAGGAGCCCGGGGCATTGAAGCCCAGCGCGCGGATGCGCTCGGCCACGTCGTCCAGTGCCGCCCACTGCTCGGTGTACTGCGTCTCGAACATGGTGTGCAGCGAGTTGAACATCGACCCGGTCACGTTCCAGTGGAAGTTGTGCGTCTTCAGGTAGAGCGTGAACGCATCAGCCTGGAAGCGCGACAGACCGTCGGCGATCTTCTTGCGGTCGCCCTGGGTGATCCCGATATCGATGTTCGGTGCCGACGGTGCCGCCGCTGCAAGCTTCTGCTTGCCGGTCTTGGCCTTGGTCGTGCTCTTGGTCTTCGCCATGGGGTTCCTCCTTGTGGAATCGTTGGCCTTCACAATAAACCGGTCGTGATGACTGGTCGCTTTCAAAGTTTTGAACGAACCGATTGATGAACTCTATCGATAAAAATCCATCGCCCCGCCTGCGCCAACAGCGCGCCGCCATCGACGGCGCCATGAGCCGCGACCGGGGCCGTTTGCTGGGGATGCTCTCGCGGTGCCAGGCCAAGCCACAGGATGCGGCGCTGGCCGCCACCTTCGAGCAGGCCTTGCAGGCGTCGGTGCAGCGCCGGCAGGTGCGGGCGCAACAGCAGCCGTCCATTACTCTGGACCCGCAGCTGCCGATTGCGCGTGAAGCCGACGCGATCATCGAGCTGATCCGCGGTCATCAGGTGGTGGTGATCGCCGGTGAAACCGGCTCGGGCAAGACCACCCAGCTGCCGAAACTGTGCCTGGCCGCCGGTCGCGGCCAGGCCGGCATGATCGGCTGCACCCAGCCGCGACGGATTGCCGCACGCGCGGTGGCCAGCCGCGTGGCGCAGGAACTGCAGAGCGAACTGGGCCAGCTGGTCGGCTACCAGGTGCGCTTCAATGACAAGGTCAGCGAAGACAGCCGCATCAAGTTCATGACCGACGGCATCCTGCTGGCGGAGATCGCCAGCGACCGCTGGCTGTCGAACTACGACACGATCATCGTCGACGAGGCGCACGAACGCAGCCTCAACATCGACTTCCTGCTGGGCTACCTGAAGCAGCTGCTGCGCAAGCGCCCGGACCTGAAGCTGATCGTGACCTCGGCCACCATCGACACCGAGCGCTTCGCCCAGCATTTCGACAATGCGCCGGTGATCAGCGTCGAAGGCCGTACCTATCCGGTGGAAGTGCGCTACCGCGCGCTGGAAGGCGAAGGCGAAGACCAGGGCGAGCGCACGGTCAACGATGCCATCGTGTCGGCCATCGACGAGATCACCCGCCTGGATTCACGTGGTGACGTGCTGATCTTCCTGCCGGGCGAACGCGAGATCCGCGATGCGCACCAGTCGCTGGAACGGCGCAAGTACCGCAACACCGAAGTACTGCCGCTATACGCGCGCCTGTCCAACCAGGACCAGGACCGGGTGTTCAACCCGGGTCCGAACCGGCGCATCGTGCTGGCCACCAACGTGGCCGAAACCTCGCTGACGGTGCCGCGCATCCGCTACGTGGTCGATCCGGGCTTCGCCCGCGTCAAGCGCTACAGCCCGCGCAACAAGCTGGACCGCCTGCACATCGAGCCGATTTCGCAGGCCAGCGCCAACCAGCGCAAGGGTCGCTGTGGCCGTATCGCCGAGGGCATCTGCTACCGCCTGTACGCCGAGGCCGATTTCCAGGCGCGGCCGGAGTTCACCGATCCGGAAATCCGCCGCTCCAGCCTGGCCGGGGTGATCCTGCGCATGCTGCAGCTGGGCCTGGGCCGCATCGAAGAGTTCCCGTTCCTGGAAGCGCCGGACGAACGCGCCGTGGCCGATGGCTGGCAGCAGCTGACCGAGCTGGGCGCGATCGATGCCGAGCGGCGCATGACCACCATCGGCAAGCAGATGGCCCGCCTGCCGGTGGACGTGAAGCTGGCGCGCATGCTGGTGGCCGCGCAGGCCGCTGGCTGCCTGCGGCCGATGCTGGTGATCGCCTCGTTCCTGGGCATCCAGGACCCGCGCGAGCGTCCGCCCGAAGCACGCGGCGCAGCCGACAGCGCGCATGCGCAGTTCGCCGATGGCCGTTCCGAGTTCGTCGGCGTGCTGCGCCTGTGGGATGCCTATCGGCAGGCCCATGAAGACCTGACCCAGTCCAAGCTGCGCGACTGGTGTGGTCGCCACTTCCTCGGCTTCCTGCGCATGCGCGAGTGGCGCGAACTGCATCGCCAGCTGCGTCTGTTGTGCGAGGAACTGGGCTGGAAGGAAGAGGCTGTCGATGCGTCGATGGCACCATTGCTGGCCGGCAGCAGTGCGCCGGCCCCGGCGCGTGATGACGCAGCCGCAGTAAAGGCCACCCGCGGCCAGTTGCACCGCGCTGCACGCCTGGCCCGCGAAGGCAAAGCGGAGGCTGCACCCGCACCGGTAGCGGTGCGCGCACAGAAGGAACAGGCGCCTGCCGGCGGCGGCTTCAGCGAACGTGTACGCGCTGCCGCCTACCAGACCCTGCACCGGGCGCTGGTGGCAGGCCTGCCAACGCAGATCGGGCACCGCACCGAGAAGGGCGATTTCCAGGCACCACGCCAGCGTCGCTTCCTGCCATTCCCGGGGTCGGCGCTGTCCAAGCGCCCGCCGCCGTGGCTGCTGGTGGCCAATCTGCTGGATACGCAGAAGGTGTGGGGCATGACCCTGGCCGCGATCGAGCCGGACTGGGTGATCGCCGAACTGCCGCACCTGCTGCTGCGCAAGCACTTCGATCCGCACTGGTCGCGCGCGCAGGGACAGGTGCTGGCGTCCGAGCAGATCAGCCTGTTCGGCCTGGTGCTGGCGCCGAAGAAGCCGGTGCACTACGGCCGCATCGAACCCGTTGAAGCGCACGACATCTTCGTGCGCCAGGCGCTGGTGACCGGCGAGATCAACACCCGCGCCAGCTTCGTGGCCGACAACCAGAAGGTGCTGGAGGTCGCGCGTGAGGAAGAAGCGAAGTTGCGCCGCGCTGGAATCGTTGCCGACGAGGACTGGCAGGCACGCTGGTACCTGGACCGCGTGCCGCCGCAGATCCATTCGGCGGCGGGCCTGGATACCTGGTGGAAGGGACTGGCGCCGGAACAGCGCAAGACCCTGCACTGGTCGCTGGCGGACCTGCTGCCCGGCGAGGGCAGCGAGCAGGAGCGCTACCCGAAGTACCTGGCGCTGGGCCAGGCGCGGTTGCCGCTGCACTACCGCTTCGAGCCGGGTGCCGACGATGACGGCGTGACCCTGGACGTGCCGCTGCACCTGCTCAATGCACTGGACCCGGTGCAGCTGGGCTGGCTGGCGCCGGGCTTCGTGGCCGACAAGGCCTCGGCGTTGATCCGCAGCCTGCCCAAGGCAATGCGCCGCAACTATGTGCCGGCCCCGGATTTCGGACGCGCGTTCTTCGAGGCGTTCCCGCAGCCCGGCGCCGATGCCATCACCGGGGAGCTGGCGCGTTTCCTGTCACGCGCGACCGGCGCCACGGTGACCGCGCTCGATTTCGAGCCGGGTTCGATCGAACCGCACCTGCACATGAACCTGCGCCTGCGCGACGAACAGGGCAAGGTGCTGGCCACCTCGCGTGATCTGGACGCGCTGCGCGCGAAGTTTGGCGGCCGTGCCGGTGATGCCTTCGCGGCGCGTGCCGGGCGCGAGATGGCGGCTGACGGCCTGCGCACGTTCCCGGCCATGCCGATCCCGCTGCAGGTGCCCGGTGAAGCCGGCGTTCCGGCCTATCCGGCGCTGCTGGACGAGGGTGACAGCGTGGCGCTGCGCATCTTCGCCGATCGGCAGCAGGCACAGGAGGCCCATCCGCTGGGCGTGCGCCGGCTGCTGGAGATCGCCCTGGCCGAGAAGGTCAAGCAGGCGCGCAAGCAGCTGCCGGTGGGTGCCAAGACCGGCCTGCTGTATGCCGCGATCGAATCACAGGAACGCCTGCGCGGAGACCTGGTGGATGCGGCGATGAACGCGGTGCTGGCCGAAGGCCTGGAAGACATCCGCGATGCGGCCGCCTTCGAACAACGCCGCGAGCATGCGGCCAAGGCCCTGTTCGGCCAGGCGATGTCGCGGCTGAAGCTGGCCGAGTCCATCCTGGCGCTGGTGGCGGAACTGAAGCCGATGCTGGAGGCGCCGTTGATGGGTTGGGCGCGCGGCAACCTGGATGACATGGAAGCGCAGCTGGCCGGGCTGATCCACCCCGGCTTCCTGCGCGATACGCCGGCCGACGCGCTGGCGCAGTATCCGCGTTACCTGAAGGCGATGATCCTGCGCACCGAGCGTGCCAAGCGTGATCCGCCGCGTGACCAGGCGCGCATGCTGGAGCTGCACCCATTCCTGGAAGCGCTGGAGGTGGGCGAGCAGCAGGGCCTGCGCGATCGCCCGCAATGGCAGGCGCTGCGCTGGGATCTGGAAGAGCTGCGGGTGTCGCTGTTTGCGCAGGAGTTGGGCGCGCGCACTGGTATCTCGGCGAAGAAGCTGGCGCAGCGGGTGACCGCATTGCGCCAGGCGTAGCCCCCCTCCTGTAGAGCCGAGCCCATGCTCGGCTGCTTTTCCATGCGCTGTCATCATCCATCGCAGGAAGCAGCCGAGCATGGGCTCGGCTCTACAGGAAAGCGGCGGCGTTACTTGGAGCGGCGCACCTTGGGCTGGCTGTTCACGCCTTCCACCTTCATGTACCACACGCCCATCACGCCAGGCTTGATGCTGACCTTGGGCGATTGCTTGCGCACGCCGACCACGCTGGTGCTGTCGGTCTGTTCCCATTCCTGGCCGTTGTCCAGCACGTAGACGCGGCCCTTGCCGAAGCCACGGAACTCGCCCTGCAGTACGCCGGTGATCGGCTCGCTGCTGCCGAAATCGAAGAACCCGCGGTTCTTCACGATCACTTCCTGGCGGCCCTGTTCGCGGGCTTCTTCGCGCACCGCGGCCACGGCCTGGGTGGTGGCCGCTTCGACCTTGCCCTGCAGCCAGCGGTTGAGTGTGGCCAGTTCCTGCACGCTCAGCTTGTCCAGGCCGGCCGCCTTGAATTCGGCTGGCGACATCTGCTGCTGCAGGTCACCGTCCACCACGCGCTGGGCCAGCGCAGGCGCCGACAGGGACAGCAGCAGTGCGGCGCAGGCCAGCAGCCGTGGGCGGAAGCGCGGGGTGATCGAGGGCATGGCGGAACTCTCCTGGGTTTGCCCGCGAGTGTAGCGGCATGTCTTCATGCCGGGTGATGGTGGCCGCGGTGATTGTCCCTGAACGGCGCCGGCGCTAGTGTAGGAACCTCTGTCTTGCCTGCTCGATGCTGTGAACCGCGCTTCTGTCCCCGGCCTGGATGCCTTGTTGAACCGTCCCTCCGCAGCGGTGCTGCCCGCTCCGCTGCGCCAGGCCCTGCGCGAGCACTGGGAAGCACCGGACTGCGACCACCAGATGCGCGCCAGCTGGTCGGTGCTGGGCGATACCCTCGACGCGCTGTCGATGCTCTCGGCCGACGAAGGCGCGGTGGTCGCCGCGCTGTTGTTCGACCTGCCTGGCCTGCGTGCCAGCCTGGACCAGCTGCCGCTGGGCAACCACAAGGCGGCGGTGATCGGCCTGCTCGACGGCCAGGACGCCGCTGATCCGGTCTGGGCGCTGCATGCTGGCCGGGAGGCCGGGCGCAACAGCGAGGGCCTGCGCCGCCTGCTGCTGGCGATCATCCGCGACCTGCGCGTGGTGCCGATCTTGCTGGCCCGGCAGCTGGCGCGGATGCGCGCGGCCGACAAGCTGGACGACGAACAGCGCCGTGCGCTGGCCCAGCTGACCCGCGACATCCACGCGCCGCTGGCCAACCGGTTGGGCATCTGGCAGCTGAAGTGGGAGCTGGAGGATCTGGCGTTCCGCCACCTGGAGCCGGAAACCTACCGCCGCATCGCGCGTGAAGTGGACGAAACCCGCGTGGCGCGCGAGCGTTACGTGCAGAACGTGAAGAAGCAGCTGTCGCGCGAGCTGGCCGCACAGGGCATCCATGCCGAAGTGAGTGGCCGCCCGAAGCACATCTACAGCATCTGGCGGAAGATGCAGAAGAAGCGGCTGGCGTTCGACCAGCTGTACGACATCCGCGCGGTGCGGGTGATGGTCGACGACGTCGCCGCCTGCTACGCCGCGCTGGGCGTGGTGCATGCGCTGTGGGCGCCGGTGCCGAGCGAGTTCGACGATTACATCGCACGCCCGAAGGCCAACGACTACCGTTCGCTGCACACCGCCGTGGTCGGCCCGGAAGGGCGCACGATCGAAGTGCAGATCCGCACCCACGAGATGCATTCGCAGGCCGAGCTGGGCGTGGCCGCGCACTGGAAGTACAAGGAAGGCGGCAAGGGCGCGGAAAAGTCGTTCGATCGCAAGATCACCTGGATGCGCCAGCTGCTGGAGCAGGCACAGGACGGGCAGGGCAATGAGCTGGCCGGGGCGCTCGACGCCGAGCTTACCGAGGACCGGGTCTATGCGCTCAGCCCGAAGGACGAGGTGCTGGACCTGCCACAGGGAGCCACGCCGCTCGATTTCGCCTACCAGGTGCACACGATGGTGGGCCACCGCTGCCGTGGCGCCAAGGTCAATGGCCGCATCGTGCCGCTGACCTACCGCCTGCGCAGCGGCGATCGCGTCGAGATCCTCACCGGCAAGGAAGCCGACCCCCGCCGCGACTGGCTGATGCCGGCGCTGGGTTTCCTGGCCAGCAACCGCTCGCGCGAAAAGGTGCGCAGCTGGTTCCACAAGCTGGACCGCGCGCGCAACGTGCAGGCCGGGCGCGAACTGCTCGAGCGCGAGCTGAAGCGCCTGGGACTGCAGCATTCGGATCTGGCGGTGGCGGCGAAGAAGTTCCACGCCGACAGCGTTGATGACCTCTACATCCAGGTGGCGCTGGGCGATACCGGCCCGAACCAGGTCAGCCGAACCCTGCTGGAAGCAGAGCGCGCGGCCAGCCAGCCGGCCCCTGCGCCGACGCTTCCGCGCCCGACCGCCCGCCGCGAGAACCTGGGCAAGTCCAAGTTCACGGTGCAGGGCGTGGGCAACCTGCTGGTGCAGCTGGCGCGCTGCTGCCAGCCGGTGGCCGGCGAACCGATCGTCGGCTACCTCACCCGTAGCCGCGGTGTCACCGTGCACCGGGCAGACTGTGCCGCGCTGGCCCGGCTGGCGGCCACCAGCCCGCAGCGCATCCTGCCGGTGGAGTGGGGCCAGGCCGGGGGCGGCTACGAGGTGGACGTGGTGGTCGATGCGGTCGACCGCCGCTGGCTGCTGAAGGACATCACCAACCTGATCGCCCAGGAAGACGCCTACGTGCTGGACATCCACAGTGACAACGTGCGCAACAGTGGCCGTGCCCATCTGCGCCTGCGGCTGAAGGTCAGCGACTACGGCCAGTTGTCGAACCTGCTGGGCAAGCTGGACGCGCTTCCGGGCGTGAGCGAGGCGCGTCGCCTCGGCTGAGCTTCACGCTGCCCCGGCTACCCTGCACGCATGGAACGCGAGCCCCCGCATCGCCCGCATGGCGCTGAACATCCTGCGCTGGATCGCGTCCGCCGCGAGGGCCGCTGGTGGTGGCTGCAGGCACGCCATGCACGGCGGGTCTGGCGCTGGGCGCTGGTCGCGGCGCTGGCGGTGTTCGTGCTGCTGGTGCTGCTGCGCAAGCCGCTGGCCGACTGGTTCTGGGACGAGCCGCAGATCGAACAGCTGCTGGTCGAAGGTGATCGTGCGCTCGCCGCCGGCCGGCTGAGTGCGGCTGACGGCAGTGGGGCGCGCGAGCGCTACCAGGCGGTGCTGGCACTGGATGGTGATCGGCCGCAGGCCCGCCAGGGCCTTGCACGAACCGCAGCGGCGGCCCTGCAGCAGGCCCGCGACAAGCTGCAGAGCGACGATCTTGAGGGCAGCGCGCAGTCACTGGCGCTGGCCCGCGAGTTGCAGGTGCCGCAGGGCGACGCCGACGCCGTGGCCCGGCAACTGCAGGCGCGGCGTAGTGCCGGCGCCGGTATCGGCGCGTTGCTGGCCCAGGCCCGCAACGCGTTCGCAGCCGGCCGGCTGGACGATGGCGACAGCAGTGCGTTGCCGCTGTTCCAGCGCATCCTGGCACTGCAGCCGGACAACCTGCCTGCACTGGAGGGGCGCGAGGACGCACTGAGCGATCTGCTGCAGCACGCGCGCACGCTGGCCGGACGCGGGGAACTGGCTGAAGCCGCTGCGACGTTGCAGCGCGCGCGCCTGTTCGACGCAGGCCACGCCGATCTGCCCGCCAGCCAGGAGGCACTGGCACGGGCGGTCGACGAGCACTTGCTGCAGGCACAGCGCGCACTGAAGCGACAGCAGCTGGAAAGTGCCGCAAAGGGGTTCCTGGCCGTGCTGGCGGTGGCGCCGGATGATCCTACTGCCCAGCGCGGCCGTGAGCAGGTGCTGCAGGCGGTGCTGGCGCGAAGCCAGGTCCAGGCCGACGATTTCCAGTTCGAGGCCGCGCAGCGTGATGCCGTGCTGGCGGAAGCACTGGGCGCTTCGCAGGCGGCACGACAGCAACTGGCGCAGCGCCTGCAGCGTGCACGGCAGGCCCGGGAGGCACTGCAGCAGCCCGCGGTGAGCAACGCGCAGCGTGAACGCGAGCTGCGCGATCACCTGCGCCGGATCGAACGCGCCGAGCGCGCAGGGCAATGGATCAGCCCGCCGGGGCACAGCGCGTTCGATGCCCTGCGCGAAGCACAGGCGCTGGCACCGCGCGATGCACGGGTGAAGGCCGCTGCCGCGCGCCTGCTGCCTGCCAGCCGCAGTTGCTTCGACGACAACCTGCGGCAGAACCGGGTGCAGGCTGCAGGTGCCTGCCTGCAGGCCTGGCAGACGCTGGCTCCCACCGCTGGCGGCCTGCCTGCGGCCCGCCAGCGCCTTGCGCAGCGTTGGCTTGCGATTGGCAGCGAACGATTGGGCAACGGTGATGTCGCCTTTGCCGAACGTGCGCTCCAGCAGGCGGGCGAGCTTGGCGTTGGCACTTCCAGCAGCGAGTACCAGCAGTTGCGGCAGCGCCTGCGCGACATCGGGGTGTCGTCGCCCTGAGCCCGCCGCTGCCGGAGGGGCCGCTATAGTAGCCACCCCCGCAACATCCCCACGGAGTGCAGATGACCGTCCTTGTTTCCGGAGCCACCAGCCAGATCGGCCGGTTCCTGCTGCCGCGCCTGCTGCAGGTGCATGGGCGGGTACAGGCAGTGAGCCGGCGACCGCAACCGGCACAGGACGGCGTGCAGTGGTTGTGCGGGGACCTGGCGGCTGCGCTGGACAGCGTGCCGTCTCCGGACTGGCAGGCCATTGCCAGCTTCGGTCCCCTTGAAGCATTGGCGCAGTGGTTGTCGCGGCAGACGGCGGCCCCAGCGCGGCAGGTCATCGCCACCAGTTCGATGAGCGTGCTGAGCAAGCAGGATTCCGAGCAGGCCGACGAGCAGGACGTTGTGGCGATGCTGCAGCGGGGCGAAGCGGGCCTGATCGCGCAGGCCGAGCGTCTTGGCATGGCGTGGACGATCCTGCGCCCAACCCTGATCTATGGGGCCGGCATCGACCGCAGCATCACCCCGATCGTGCAGCGCGCGCTGCGCCTGCGCCTGTTCCCAATACCGCTGGTGGGAGGCCTGCGCCAACCGGTGCATGCCGACGATATCGCCCGCGCCGTGGTGGCCTGCATCGCCACCGGTGCAGCGTCGGCGCGGGTGCTGGAAATCGGCGGCGGCGAGCGCCTGCCGTACCACGCGATGTTCCGCCGCGTGCACGCCAGCCTGGCACAGCCAACATTGGCGCTGCCGTTGCCGGGCGGTGCACTGCGAGGCCTGGCTGCGGTGCTGCCGCGAGCGCGTGGTCCGGTGTCACGCCTGCAGCAGGATCTGATTGCGGACAACGGTCCGCTGCAGGCGCTGCTGGGCGTACATCCGCGGCCGTTCCAGCCTGACGCGGATACGTGGCGACCGATGAGCGCGGCCCAGGCCCTGCAGCGGATCGCTGCGTATCCCGGCAACGGCTAGCCAGCCGCCGCATCCATCCGCCAGGGGGGCTCTGCTACCATCCCCCGGCCCTTGTTTCCGCGAGTACGTTCGATGCCTGACGCGCCATCCCGATCGGCCCCTGCCGAGCGCATTGGCGTCGCGCTGTGCACCTACAACGGTGCGCGCTACCTGCAGGCGCAGCTGGACAGCATCCTCGACCAGGATCTTCCGGTGAACGAAGTCATGATCGGCGATGACGGTTCCAGCGACCAGACGCTGCCGCTGCTGCAGGCCTTCGTGCCGCGCGCACAGGCGCTGGGCATCCGTGTCGAGATCGTCCAGCACGCGCGCAATCTCGGCTATGTGCGCAATTTCGCCGACGCACTGATGCGTTGCCAGGCCGACATCCTGTTCCTGTGCGACCAGGATGATGTCTGGCATCCGGGGCGTGTCCGCAGCTACGTGGAGCGCTTCCACGCCGATCAGGGCCTGTTGCTGCTGCACAGCGATGCACGGCTGGTGGACGCGCAGGGCGCGCCGCTGGGCCAGCGGCTGCTGGAGGTACTGGTGGTCCATCCGGCCGAGGTCGAGCTGGAACGCTCGGGCCTTGCGATCGATGCGATCCTGCTGCGCAACTTCATCACCGGTGCCACCTGTGCGCTGCGCCGTGGGCTGCTGGCCGAATCGCTGCCGGTACCGCCGGGCTGGAGCCACGACGAATGGCTGGCAGTCCACGCATCGCTGCGTGGAGGATTGGACATGCTGGCCGAACCGACCATCGACTACCGGCAGCATGGCAACAACCAGATCGGCGCCAGTCGCCGCGGTTTCCTGCAACGCCTGCGCCATCTCGATCTGTTCGATTCGCAGGCGCGCCAGCGCACGGCCGGGCGCCTGCTTGCCCTAGCCGATCTGCTGGGGCAGCGCGGCGTGGTGGTGGCGCCGGAGCGCTTCCAGGGACTTCACGCGCTCGCCTGGCGCATGGCCTGGTCGCGACTGCAGCTGTATCGCCGCGCGGACGTGCCGGCAGGCTGGATCGCCCATGATGCGCCGCGGTTGATCGCACGCCTGGCCAACGTCTGCCTGGCGGGGGGCGGCTGGAAAGGGGGCTGGGCGGCGCTTGCGGGCGCCTGGGCCGGGTGGCGGGCGCCGCGCGCTGCTTGAACTGCAGTGAAACCGCGGGCCATCGCCTGCCAGCCACCGCGGCGCCTGCGTTAGACTCGCCAGACCCTACCTGCCTGCATCCCCGTGCCCCGACGCTACGATTCCGACGACATCGACGATTTCGACGACGACGACCAGCAGGACGACAGCCCGCTGTGGCGGCGTCGCCTGATCACCTGGAGCATGGCTGCGGTCGCGTTGGGATTGGGCTTCCTGATCCCTTATACGCTGTACCTGAACCAACAGGTGACCCAGCGCTTCGGCGAACTTCGGTGGCAGATTCCGACCCGGGTGTACGCCCGCCCGCTGGTGCTCACGCCGGGCAAGGCGATGGACGCGGCGACCCTGAAGACCGAGCTCGCCGCATCCGCCTACCGCGATGACGGGCAGGGCAAGGAGCCGGCCACCTATGCGGTGAACGGCGGGCGCTTCGTCATTTCCAGCCGTGGCTACAACGATGTGGATGGCCGCGTCGCACCGCGCCGGCTGGAACTGTCGCTGGCCGACGGTGCGGTCGCCTCGCTGCGTGACGCCGACAACCGCAAGGCGCTGAAGGCTGCGCGCCTGGACCCGGCACGTATTGCCACGCTGTACGGGCAGAAGCAGGAAGAACGCCGCCTGATCCGCATGGACGAGGCGCCGGACCTGCTGGTGACCGGCCTGCAGGCGGTGGAGGACAAGGACTTCAACCGCCACCACGGCATCGATCTGTCCGGCATTGCGCGCGCGGTGTGGGTGACGATCCGCTCCGGTGGCCAGAGTCGCCAGGGTGCTTCCACGCTGACCCAGCAGCTGGCTCGCAGCGGTCTGCTCGGGATCGGCAAGGAACAGACGGTCACCCGCAAATTCAACGAAGTGCTGTACGCGCTGATCATGGAAGCGCGCTACGACAAGCGCACCATCTTCGAGGCCTATCTCAACCAGGTGTACCTGGGCCAGCGTGGCAGCCAGGCCATCCACGGCATGTCTTCCGGCGCCGAATTCTGGTTCGGCCGTGACCTGCAGTCGCTGGAAACCGAGCAGATCGCGCTGCTGATCGGCCTGGTCAAGGGCCCGTCCTTCTACGACCCGCGGCGCAATCCGGAACGCGCGCTGGATCGCCGCAATTTCGTGCTGGGCAAGCTGCACGAGGCGACGCTGATCGACGATGCCGAGTACCAGCGCGCGCTGAAAGCGCCGCTGGGCGTGCCCAAGACGCCGGGCCTGGTGGCGGCCAACCGCTTCCCGGCCTATGTGGACCTGGTTCGCCGCCAGCTCGGCCATGACTATCCGGAATCGGCGCTGCAGGGCGCCGGCCTGAGCGTGATGACCGGCATGTCGCCGTCCGCGCAGGCCTATGCCGAAGGCGCGGTGACCCGCACCATCAAGTCGCTGGAAAGCAAGCGCCGTCCCGAACTGCAGGCCGGCATGGTGCTGACCGACGTGCACAACGGTGACGTGCTGGCGGTGATCGGCAGCCGTGAAGTGTCCGAGGTGGGCTTCAACCGCGCGATCGAAGCACAGCGCCCGGTCGGCTCGCTGCTGAAGCCGTTCGTCTACCTGCTGGCGCTGGCGCAGCCGGATCGTTACTCGCTGGCCAGCTGGGTCGATGATTCACCGGTGACCGTGCAGCTCGGCCGCGGCCGCAACTGGAACCCCGGCAACGCGGACAACCGCAGCCACGGTACGGTGCGCCTGATCGATGCGTTGGCGCATTCCTACAACCAGGCCACGGTGCGCGTGGGCATGCAGGTTGGTCCCGAGCGCGTGACCCAGCTGATCCATGTGCTGGCGGGCATCAAGGCTGAGGCCAACCCTGCAGTGATCCTCGGCTCGACCGACCAGAGCCCGTATGCGATGGCGCAGCTGTACCAGTTCCTGGCGTCCGGTGGCGAGATCCAGCCGCTGCATGCGGTGCGTGGCGTGCTCGATCCGCAGGGCAAGCTGCTCAAGCGTTACGACAAGACCCCGGCACCGGCGCAGGAGGGCGACTCGATTGCCGCCAACCTGATCAGTGTCGGCCTGCAGCAGGTGGTTGCCAGCGGCACCGCGCAGCGCTTGAACGCTGATGGCCTGGGCCGCCTGCAGCCCGCCGGCAAGACCGGTACCACCAACGATGGCCGCGACAGCTGGTATGCCGGTTACACCGGCGATCACCTGGCGGTGATCTGGATCGGCAACGACCAGAACGAGCAGGCCGGCCTGTACGGCGCCACTGGCGCGATGCGGGTCTGGTCGGGCATCTTCCAGCGCCTTCCCAGTGCGCCGCTGCGGGTCAGCAACAAGGGCCTGGATTGGCAGTCGGTGGCCGCCACCGGCCTCAACACGACCGATGAGGGCTGCCCGGGAGCGCGCCGCTTCCCGTTCGTGGTCGGCTATGCGCCGGCCTATGCGCCCTGCGCACCGGCGGTGTCGCCGGACGGGCAGGGCGAGGCCGAAGGCGAGGGTGGTGGTTGGCGCAGCTGGTTCGGCCTGGACCGCAAGCCGGACACCCCTGCCGAACCTGCCGCGGCGCCTGCCGCTGCCACTCCTCCTCCGAGCCGATGATGCCGATGAACATGCGATCCCTGCTGCAGCCCCTGGCCTTGACCGGCCTCAGCCTGGCCCTGGCCGCCTGCGTGACCAGTGCGCCGCCGGTGGTCAAGCCGGTCGATACCACGACGCCGGCGCAGCGCCTGGCCGCGGTGGACGCAGCCGCTGGCCCGGACGACAAGGAGCTTTCGGTGCAGCCGCTGCGTGATTCGCAGGTGGAAGACCTGCGGGTGACCGCGCAGGCGCAACGCCAGGCCAACGATCTGGCCGGTGCCGCCAGCAGCCTGGACCATGCGCTGGAGATCGTCGCTGGTGATCCGGCGGTGCTGCAGGAGCGTGCCGAGCTGGCGCTGCTGCAGGGGCAGTGGGCGCAGGCGGAGACGTTCGCACGCAAGGCGGTCGACCTGGGCTCGAAGACGGGGCCGCTGTGCCGACGGCACTGGGCGACGATCGAGCAGTCGCGCCTGGCACGGGGCGAGAAGGAGAATGCGGTGTCGGCGCATGCGCAGCTGGAAGGCTGCACTGTGCCTGGGATCAAGCGGTACTAGGTTTCCTGCCAACGGCGCAGCCCCTCGTGGCTGGCTGTTTGGCCGCGTGAAGCAAAAGCCGCGCTTGGCCGGGCGGGGTGGGTTCGCGGGGGACGCCGTGAACCCATCCATGGGGGCTTGGCCGCGGCATCCATGCCGCTGACACCCCCGCGAACCCACCCCGCCCGACCTCTGACAATTTCCGTGTGCGGCCAGCCACGGAAAAGAAAAAGAAAATCAAAAGCGGGTCGCGCGCTGCGCGCGCTCGCAGTAGTCCCTCTTCTTTTCCCGTTCCTGCCACAGCTTCTGAGCTGCCAGTCGAGCAAGCTCGACGCTACGAAGCGCGTCCCTCCGTCACCGGGAAACTGTCGAAGGCGGGGAACTGTGGGTTTGCGGGGTGTCCGCGGCATGGATGCCGCGGCCAAGCCCCCAGGGACGGGTTCACGGCGTCCCCGCAAACCCACAGTCCCCCGCCAACCCTCAGTACAACCCAGAGCCATGAACAACGCTCTTGCTCTTGCTGTTGCTCTGGCTTGAAACGGGTGCCGGGCAGCGCCCGGCCGGGTATCCTTTCCCTCTGATGTCCGACCTTGTCCATGCCAGCCGCGAAGCCCTCAGCGACGGCGGCGCGCTCGCCTCGCACCTGGACGCCTTCGTCCCGCGCCCGGCCCAGCTGCGCCTGACCGAAGCCATCGCCGACGCGATGCAGCAGCGTGATCTGCTGCTGGCCGAGGCCGGTACCGGCACCGGCAAGACCTTCGCCTACCTGGTGCCGGTGCTGCTGTCCGGGTTGCGCACCATCATCTCCACCGGTACCCGCGCGCTGCAGGACCAGCTCTACCACCGTGACCTGCCACGGGTGCGCCAGGCGCTCGGTGTCGGCCTGCGCAGCGCGCTGCTGAAAGGGCGTGCGAACTACCTGTGCCGCTATCGCCTGCAACAGGCGCGCGGCGAACCGCGTTTTTCCAGTCCCGAACAGGCCGCGCAGTTCCAGCGCATCCTGGCCTGGTCCGGTCGTTCGGAGTTCGGCGATGTCGCCGAACTCGACGGACTGGCCGACGATTCACCGCTGCTGCCGATGGTCACCTCCACCGTCGACAACTGCCTGGGCACCGATTGCCCGTTCTGGGACGACTGCTTCGTGGTGCGTGCGAGGCAACGCGCGCAGGCCGCGGACGTGGTGGTGGTCAACCATCACCTGCTGCTGGCCGACCTGGCATTGAAGCAGGATGGCTTTGGCGAGTTGTTGCCGGGGGCGCAGGCCTTCGTCATCGACGAAGCGCATCAGCTGCCCGAGTTGGCCGCGCAGTTCTTCGGCGAAGGTTTCGGCATGCGCCCGTGGCAGGAACTGGGCCGCGACTGCCTGGCCGAAGCGCGTGGCGTGGGAGGCGCGCAGTCGGCGCTGCAGGAACCGGTCGACCAGTTGCAGCAGGCGCTGTTGGCGCTGCGCTCGGCGATGGAAGGGCTGCCAGCGCGTGGCACGCAATGGCGTGCACTGGCGATGCCGCAGGTGCGTGATGGCTTCGACACGGTGATGGCCGGCCTGGTGACGCTGGAACAGGCGCTGCAGCCGCTGCGCGAAGCGGCTGCCGGCCTCGATGCCTGCCATGCGCGTGCGCGCGAAGCGGTTTCGCGGCTCGGCCGCTGGCTGGGCGATGACGAACCCAGCCTCGATTTCGATACCGATCCGGCGGAGACCGCCAGCGCCGCCGATGTGCTCTGGTACGAGCTAACGCCGCGTGGTTTCCGCTGCCAGCGCACGCCGATGGATGTGTCCGGCCCGTTGCGCGAGCATCGCGAACGCAGTCGCGCCGCATGGATCTTCACCTCGGCGACGCTGACCGTCGGCGGCGGATTCGATCACATCGCCACGCGCCTGGGCCTGGACGATCCGCACACGCTGGTCCAGCCAAGCCCCTTCAATTGGCCCGAGCAGGCGTTGTGCTACCTGCCCGAAGGCCTGCCCGATCCGGCCGCACGTGGTTTCGGAACCGCGCTGATCCAGACCCTGCGGCCGGTGCTGCAGGCTTCGCAGGGCAGGGCGTTCCTGCTGTTCGCCTCGCACCGTGCTCTGCGCGAGGCAGCCGAGGCGCTGCGCGACGGGCCGTGGCCGCTGTTCGTGCAGGGCGAGGCGCCGCGCGCGACCCTGCTGCAGCGCTTCCGCGAATCGGGCAATGGCGTGCTGCTGGGCTCGGCCAGTTTCCGTGAAGGCGTGGACGTGGTCGGTGAGGCGCTGAGCGTGGTGATGATCGACAAGCTGCCGTTTGCCGCCCCGGATGACCCGGTGTACGAGGCGCGGCTGGAGGCGATCCGCAGCCAGGGCGGCAACCCATTCCGCGATGAACAGCTGCCGCAGGCGGTGATCGCATTGAAGCAGGGCGTCGGCCGCCTGATCCGCAGCGAGAGCGACCGTGGCGTGCTGGTGCTGTGCGACCCGCGCCTGCTCAACCGGGGTTACGGCCGGGTGTTCCTCGATTCACTGCCACCGTTCCGCCGTACCCGCAGCCTGGCCGATGTGCAGGCCTTCTTTACGCCACAATGGGCGCCCGTGGCCGATGATGCCGTTCCGACCGCCGCCGCCGCGGCGGGCCCGGAGCCGGCGCCCGGTGCCACGTTCCCCCTGTTCTGACCTGATCCGATGAAACTGCTCGCCTTTGAAACCGCCACCGAAGCCTGTTCCGTTGCCCTGCATGTCGATGGGCAGGTACTGGAACGCTTCGAGATCGCCCCGCGCCGGCATGCCGAGCTGAGCCTGCCTTGGGCCGAGGCGCTGCTGGCCGAGGCCGGCATCAACCGTCGCCAGCTGGACGGCATCGCCCTCAGCCGTGGTCCTGGTGCTTTCACCGGCGTGCGCCTGGCGATCGCCATCGCGCAGGGCATCGCACTGGCGCTGGATCGTCCGTTGCTGCCGGTCTCGACGCTGCAGGTGCTGGCGCTGCGTGCTCCCGTTGAAGAAACGCAGATCCTGTCGGCGATCGATGCGCGGATGGGTGAACTGTATGTCGCCCGCTTCGAGCGTGTTGACGGCCTGCCGCTCGCGCGCGATGGCGAGCGTGTATGTTCACCGGCAGCGGTGGCGCTGCCGGACGGGCTGTCGGCCTACGGCGTCGGCACCGGCTTCGGCGCGGCCGACGGCGCGCTGGTCGCGCAGCTCGGTGCAGGCCTGCGCGGTTTCGATGCCATGGCATTGCCGCGTGCGTCGGACGTGCTCGCACTGGCGGTGCCGGCGTTCGCGCGTGGCGAGGCGATTGCGCCGGAGAAGGTCGAGCCCGCGTACCTGCGTGACAACGTGGCACTGACCCTGGTCGAGCAGCAGGCTGCGCGCGAGGCGAAGGCGAAGGCCAACGGCTGAGCCCCTCGTGGCGGGCGGTAGAGTCGACTGTTAGTCGACTGGCATCGTGAGAGGGCCGGGCGGGGTGGGTTCGCGGGGGACGCCGTGAACCCATCCCTGGGGGCTTGGCCGCGGCATCCATGCCGCGGACACCCCCGCGAACCCACCCCGCCCGGCCTTTGACAGTTTCCGTGTGCGTCCGCCACGGAAAATCAAAAAAAGAAAAGTCAAAGTCAGAAGCGGATCGCTTCGCTCGCATCCACGCGTTGCGTGGATGTGTGTCGACCAAGGTCGACACCCACCAACAGCGATGATGCGCCGTGATCTGTCGGAGGTGGGGCGGTGTGGGCTTGCAGGACCGTTGGCGCCATGGATGGCGCCATCGAGCCCCCATGGATGGGTTTACGGCGTGTCCTGCAAGCCCACACCGCCCCGCCAAGCCCAACATCCCGACCGCTGCTGTTGACGTTGATTTTGACGTTGATTTTGACGTTGCCTCCAGCGGGTCCCGGGCCGCAGGCCCGGGCAACAAATCCCTACCGGTCGTCGTGCAGGGTGCCGCCCGGCAGGAACACCCAGGTACGGGTCACCTGCAGGATGTCGATCTCGTCCTCGGTCTTCGGCAACGGCGGGAACGGCTGCGCCAGCTGCACCACCCGCAGGGCGGCCTCATCCAGCAACGGCGTACCGCTCGAACGCAGGATCCGGCTGCTCTCCACGCTGCCATCGCGGCGCACGCCCACGCTGATCACCACCTGGCCGCCGAGGCGGCGCTGCCTGGCCTCATCCGGGTAATTCAGGTTGCCTACCTTCTCCGCACGGTCGACCCAGGCGCGCAGGTAATTGGCATAGGCATATTCGCGCGTGCTGGCCGACACGAACTTGCGGTTCGGGCGCTTGGCGTACTGCGCCGAGCGCAGGTGCACTTCGGCAGCCAGCCGCGCCATCTCCACGTCGCGCTGTTCGCGTGCGCTCAAGGGCGCATCCGGTTCGGGCTGATCCGGCGTGGGTCGGGACTGTGCCTGCGCCACCACCTCTTCGCCATTGCGGCTGCTGACCACCCGCGCCTGTGGCGGCGGAACCGGCGCGGCCGATTGCTGCTGCTGTGGAACCGGGCTGATTCCGGACTGGGCCTGCGGCACGATGCCGGCCTGGTTGTCGCGCGGACGCTGCGCGCGGTCGTGCTCGCCACCACCTTCCTGGTTGGCTGCAGCCAGGAAGTCGGCCTGTTTCGGGGTCAGCGCCGTGCGGGTCTGGCTGAAGATCACTTCCAGCGTCGGCACCAGTGGCGCATCGCCCTTCACGGCGAAGCCCACGCCCAGGATCAGCAGGGCGTGGACCAGCACCGACAGCGCGATGGTCGCCCCCAGCCGTTGCGCTTCGCGCGGCGGCGGGGGCAGTACGGCAGGTGCGGCAGGCATCAGCGCAGGCCGGCCTCGAGTGCGTCGAACAGGGTGCCGGCAATGTTCAGGCCATACTGGGCGTCCAGTTCGCGCACGCAGGTCGGGCTGGTCACGTTGACCTCGGTCAGGTAATCGCCGATGACGTCCAGGCCGACGAAGCGCATGCCGCGGCGCTTCATCTCCGGGCCGACCTGGGCGGCGATCCAGCGGTCGCGCTCGCTTAGCGGGTGGCCTTCGCCACGGCCACCGGCGGCCAGGTTGCCGCGGAATTCATCACCCTGCGGGATGCGCGCCAGGCAGTAGTCGACGGGTTCGCCATCGACCAGCAGGATGCGCTTGTCGCCGGCGGTGATGTCAGGGATGAATTTCTGCGCCAGCGCCATCCTGCGGCCACCGTCGGTCAGCGTTTCCAGGATCACGTTCAGGTTCGGATCGCCCTGGCCGCTGCGGAAGATCGAGCGGCCGCCCATGCCGTCCAGCGGCTTCAGCACGGCCTGCCCATGCTCCAGTGCGAAGGCCTTCAACGCCTTGGCATCGCGGCTGACCAGGGTCGGCGGGCAGCATTGCGGGAACAGCAGGGCGGCCAGCTTCTCGTTGTAGTCGCGCAGGCCCTGCGGGTTGTTGACCACGCAGGCGCCGGCAGCTGCGGCCACGTCCAGCACCTGGGTGTCATAGATGTATTCGGCGTCGACCGGCGGGTCCTTGCGCATCAGTACGATCTGGCCGGGGCCGAATTCGGTGCGGCTGAATGCGCCCAGCTCATACCAGCCGGCCGGGTCGTCGCGCACCTGCAATGGCGCGGTCTGGGCCACCGCCACGCCGCCCTCCAGGGCCAGGCCACCCGGACGCACGTAGTGCAGGGCATGGCCGCGGCGCTGGGCTTCCAGCAGCATGGCGAAGGTGGTGTCCTTGGCGATCTTGATGTGGGCGATGGGGTCCATCACCACGATGACGTTCAACGGCATGGGCGCACCTGTCAGGCAAGGCGTTGATGGTAGCGGCAACGCCGGTCGCGCGCCTCCCCGCCGTACTGCAACGCTGCGTCCGCCCGGCGCTCGCGCAGTCATTGCGAAACCCGTCACGTTCAGGAGGCTGCCATGCCCCACGCCGTGGGGCGGCCTTGAAGCGGGCGCGGAAAGTGCGATATAGATACGCTTTCGTAGCGGCCCCCGCCAGAGATCGGGCCGTGCGCTTGGGGATAGGCAATGACTGAAAACACGACTGCGGGCGGGGAACTCGCAGGACTCCGGGTGATGGTCATCGATGATTCGAAGACCATCCGCAGGACTGCGGAAACGCTGCTCAAGCGCGAAGGCTGCGAGGTGGTCACCGCCACCGACGGCTTCGAAGCGCTTGCGAAGATCGCAGACCAGCAACCGCAGATCATCTTCGTCGACATCATGATGCCGCGCCTGGACGGGTACCAGACCTGTGCGCTGATCAAGGGCAACCAGCTGTTCAAGGCGACCCCGGTCATCATGCTCTCGTCCAAGGATGGCCTGTTCGACAAGGCGCGGGGACGCATCGTCGGCTCGGAGCAATACCTGACGAAGCCTTTCACGCGTGAAGAACTGCTGGGTGCCATCCGCACATACGTCAACGCCTGACCAGGGGGGAAAGGCACAATGGCTCGTATCGTTCTGATCGAGGATTCACCGACCGACCGCGCGGTGTTCACCCAGTGGCTGCGCCGTGCCGGCCACGAGGTGCTGGAAGCGGACAACGCCGAGGATGGACTGCAGCTGGTGCGCGACCAGGTGCCGCAGCTGGTGCTGATGGATGTGGTCCTGCCCGGCATGAGCGGCTTCCAGGCGACCCGGGCGATGGCCCGTGACGCAGCGATCAAGCACATCCCGGTGATCATCGTCAGCACCAAGGCGATGGAAACCGACAAGGCCTGGGGCCTGCGCCAGGGCGCGGCCGATTACATCGTCAAGCCGCCGCGCGAGGATGAACTGATCGCGCGGATCAACGAGCTGGTGGCCTGATGCGCTCGCCCTTCGACATTCTCGAAGCCTATGAACGGCGCAGCCTGGCCCACGCGGTGCAGCTGCCCGAACGGCAGTTCGCGCAGGATCTCTGGCGTGGCGTGGGGTACCGCGTCGGCCAGCGCCGGCTGGTGTCCGATTTCCGCGAAGTGGTGGAGATCGTGCCGATGCCGCCGGTCACCCCGGTGCCGTGCGCCCAGCCGTGGCTGCTGGGCGTGGGCAACCTGCGCGGCAACCTGTTCCCGGTGGTCGACCTGAAGTACTTCCTGGAAGGCACGCGTACCGTGCAGCAGGAAGGCCAGCGCGTGCTGATCATGCGCCAGGCCGGTGGCGACGTCGCGCTGACCATCGATGAACTGTTCGGCCAGCGCAGCTTTGAACTGGACCAGCAGATCGCGGCCGGCACGCTGGCCGAAGGGCGCTACGGCCATTTCGTCGATCGCGCCTTCCACGCCGACGGCCATGACTGGGGCGTGTTCTCGCTCTCGCTGCTGTCGCGCACCCCTGAATTCCGGCAAGCCGCGGCCTGAGGCCGGGCACCGCCCCCTGCATTGAAGATCGAGGTTGAACGATGAGTACTGCTTCGGACGCCACCAAATCCGGCAAGCTGCGGCTGGGCGGCAGCAACCTCTGGCTGTTCCTGCTGCTGGCATCGATGATCCTGTTCGGGGTCAACACCGGCGTCGCCACCTGGCAGGGCAGCCGCCTGGCCGACGCCGGCTCCAAGGCTGCCGACCTGCAGGTGCTGTCGCAGCAGCTGGCCAACCAGGGCCGTGATGCCGTCGGCGGCAACGCGCAGGCGTTCACCGCCTTCAAGGCGACCCGCAATGCGATCGAACAGAACGTGTCGACCCTGCAGGGACGCTATGGCAAGGAGCCGGGCGTATCCGGCGCGATCACCACGCTGGGTGAAACCTGGGCGCCGCTGGGCAAGCAGGCCGGGCAGCTGGTGGCCAGCGAGCCGGCGGTGCTGGCCCTGGCCGGCAACGCCAACAACTTCACCGGCGCGGTGCCGGGCCTGCAGGCCCAGCTGAACGAGCTGGTGCGCGCGATGTCAGCCTCGGGTGCGCCGTCGTCGCAGGTGTACAGCGCACTGCAGCAGGTCGTGGTGGCCGGCTCGATGGCTCGCCGCGTGACCGAAATGCGTGCCGGTGGCAGCGCCGCGGCGACCTCCGGCGACGCGCTGGCACGTGACATCACCGTGTTCTCGCAGGTGCTCGACGGCCTGCGCAACGGCAACGAAGAACTGGGCATCACCGCCGTGCGCGGTGCCGCCGCCGTCGCCGCGCTGGAGCAGTCGCAGCAGAAGTGGGAAGCGATGAAGCAGGACGCCGACGCGATCCTGGCCAGCTCGCGCCAGCTGTTCGCCGCGCAGTCGGCGGCCACCGCGCTGGGCCAGGGTTCGGCGCACATGCTGGACGACAGCCGCAAGCTGTTCGAGGCGTTCTCCTCGTTCGGTTCGGTGTCCGATACCCGCCTGTTCCCGAACTTCTGGATCGGCGTGGTGTCCGGTGCGCTGTCGCTGATCGCGATCATCGGTTTCGTCTCCACCAACGTGCGCAGCCGCTCGCGCGAGCAGGAACTGCGTTACCAGACCCAGGTGGAATTCAACAGCCGCAACCAGCAGGCGATCATGCGGCTGCTGGACGAAATTTCCTCGCTCGGTGAGGGTGACCTGACGGTGAAGGCCTCGGTGACCGAGGACATGACGGGCGCGATCGCGGACGCAATCAATTACGCGGTCGACGAGCTGCGCCACCTGGTGACCACCATCAACGACACCTCGGCCAAGGTCGCGCTGTCCACCCAGGAAACCCAGGCCACCGCCATGCAGCTGGCAGAGGCGGCGGGCCACCAGGCCAACCAGATCACCTCGGCGTCGGACCGCATCGGCGAAATCGCGGCGAGCATCGAGCAGGTGTCGCGCAACTCGGCCGAATCGGCCGACGTGGCACAGCGCTCGGTGGTGATCGCCGCCGAGGGTGCAGGCGTGGTGCGCGAGACCATCCAGGGTATGGACCAGATCCGCGACCAGATCCAGGAAACCTCCAAGCGCATCAAGCGCCTGGGCGAGTCGTCGCAGGAAATCGGCTCGATCGTGGAACTGATCAACGACATTTCCGAGCAGACCAACATCCTGGCGTTGAACGCGGCAGTGCAGGCTGCTTCGGCCGGTGAAGCCGGCCGCGGTTTCGCGGTCGTGGCCGACGAAGTGCAGCGCCTGGCAGAACGCACCTCGGGCGCGACCCGACGCATCGAAAACCTGGTGCAGGCCATTCAGGCCGATACCAACGAAGCGGTCACCTCGATGGAACAGACCACCGCCGAAGTGGTGTCCGGTGCACGCCTGGCCGAGGACGCCGGCACCGCGCTGACCGAAATCGAGCGCGTGTCCAATGCACTGAACACCCTCATCAAGAACATCTCCATCGCCGCCCAGCAGCAGTCGGCCGCGGCCTCGGACATCACCCGCACCATGGGCGTGATCCGGCAGATCACCGGCCAGACCTCGCAGGGTGCCGGGCAGACCGCCGAATCGATCGGCCACCTCGCGCAGCTGGCGGCGGACCTGCGTCGTTCGGTCGCCGACTTCAAGCTGCCGGCGTGACGCGGGCAGGGCGGCGAGCAAGGAACCAGTCGATGAAGCATTTCCATTCCCCACGCCAGAACTCGCGCGGCCTCCGCGCGGCGGCGAACGGAGCGCGTCCATGAGCAGTCTGCGCGATGCGATGAGCCACGCAGCGCTGGGCTGGGTCAAGCCCGAGCTGGACGAGACCCTGCGCCAGGTGCGCAACGAGGTCGAGTACTACGCGGAAGACCCGAGCGATGCCAGCCGCATGCGCATCTGCGCCGGCTACCTGCACCAGGTGCAGGGCACCCTGCGCATGGTCGAGCTGTACGCCCCGGCCATGGTGGCCGAGGAGCTGGAACAACTGGCCCATGCCATCGGTGCCGGTGGCGTGGCCGACCGAGATGAAGCCTGCGCAACCCTGATGCGCGGCAGCGTGCTGCTGCCCGACTACCTGGAGCGCCTGCAGAACGGTCATCGCGACATTCCGATCGTGTTGATGCCGTTGCTCAACGAGATCCGCGCCGCACGTGGCGAGGACGGCGTGCATGACAGCGTGCTGCTGGCGTTCGCGCCGGACAGCGTCACCGCCACCGAAGCCGAGCTGGACCATGCGCGTGGCAGCCTGAGCGGGCGCAACCGCGAACTGCTCGACACCGTTGGCAGCGCGGTGAAGGAAGAGCTGCTGCGCATCAAGGACGCACTGGACCTGCACCTGCGTACCGGTGGTGCGCCGGAACAGCTGCAGACCCAGGCCAATGAACTGGGCGCGGTGGCCGATACGCTGGGCATGATGGGCCTGGGCGTGGCCCGCGGCGTGGTCGTGCAGCAGCGTGATGCACTGCGTGGCGTGGTCGAAGGCCGCCAGCAGATCGACGAAAACCTGCTGCTTGATATCGCCGGTGCGTTGCTCTACGTGGATGCCTCGCTGGATGACCAGGTCGCTCATCTGGGCGCCGGCGGCAGTGGCGAGGACGATCCGAGCGCAGTGGAGAACCGGCGCACGGTAGAGGTGCTGGCCCATGAGGCCATCGCCAACTTCGCCGCCGCCCGCGAGCATTTCGTCGCGTTCATCGAAACCGGCTGGCACCATGCCGAGCTGCAGGACGTGCCGCGCCTGCTGGGCGATGTCTCCGGTGCGCTGCGCATGCTCGACCTGGGTACCGCTGCCGACTACCTGCGCGGTGTACAGCAGTACATCGAGGCCGAGCTGATTGGTCGCCAGCGCGTGCCGAGCGGCCGCCAGCTGGACACCCTGGCCGACGCCATGGCCAGCCTGGAGTACTACCTGGAAGCCCTGCGCGACCGCCGCCCGGGCCGCGAGGACATCCTCGACATTACCCGCAGCAGCCTTGAGGCGCTGCGCTACTGGCCGCTGCCGGAGCGCGATGCGGCCGAGCCGGCACCGTTTGCGCCGCAGCCCATCGAGCGCGAGCCGGTTTCGCTGCCGGCCACGGCACTGCAGCCGGAGCACATCGAGATCCCGGTACAGTCGGCCGCGCCAGCACCCGGTGAGGTGCCGGTACCGCTGCCGGACTTCACCTTCGATCCGCCACCGGCCACGCCTTCGCCGGTGGCGGTGGCGGTGGACAACAGCCTGATGTTCGGTGGGCTGGGTTCCGTCGCCTCCGCGCCGCTGTCGCTGCATGACGAGGCGGATGCACCGCTGGTCTTTGCCGCTTCCAGTGCACCGGCGCCCGAGGTCCCGCAATGGGATCTGGCACCGTTCCATCCGGAGGCCGATCCGCTCGCACCAGCGGACGATGAGCGCAGCCCGACATTTGCCAGCTTCGATCCGGTCAGTTTCGAACAGGTCGATGCAGGGCAGGGGGCCGCCACGCAGTGGACGCTGCCGGTGCAGTCCGGTGCGACGGCTGGCCTGGACGTCGAGGACGCCACCGACGCAACGCTGTCCATCGCGACCGACACGCACGCCGCACCGGTGTTCGACCCGGTGGCCGCCGAGCATGACGCGGTTTCTGCAAGCGACGACGTCGTGTTCCGTTTCGATGCAGATGCGCTGGACAATGCCGACGACGTGCTGTCGCTGCATGCGATGGAGACAGTGTCGCTGGAGGACGCTGCCGGGCTGCATCCGTCGCTGGAGAGCGTCGATGCCACCGCCCCTGCCGTGGTGGAAGAGAACGCTGTTGCTGCAGAACCGGACATCACCCCTGTGGATGTGCCGGTGGAAGCGCCCGCGCCGCTTGCCGATGCGCCGGCAGCGGCGGTGTCGGTGATCGACATCGACACCATCGCGCCGATTGATTTCAGCGAAGCCGACGCGCAGTTCTTTGCCGAGCTGAGCGCTGCCGCCGCGGACTTCAATCCGCAGGCGACCCCGACGCCGGCCGACGCGGAAGCGCCGGTCGCCGTGGGCGACGCGGAAGGTGCAGAAGCAGGCTTCGAGGCGGGTTTCGACGACGATGCCGAGAACATCGACGAGGACATCCGCGAGGTGTTCCTGGAAGAGTTCGACGACGAACTGGCCAACCTCGGTACGTTGCTGCCGGCTTGGCGCATGCAGCCGGACAACATGGACCGTCTGCGTCCTATCCGCCGCATCTTCCACACGCTCAAGGGCAGTGGCCGACTGGTCGGTGCACGCACCCTGGGTGAGTTCGCGTGGAAGATCGAGGGCATGCTCAACCGCGTGCTCGACGGCAGCCGCCCGGCGACGCCAGCCGTGCTGGCCATGGTCGACAACGCGCATGCCGCGCTGCCGCAGCTGAACGCCGCACTGCGCCATGGCCAGCGGATCAGCGTGGACCTGCAGGCGATGCAGGCCATTGCCGATCGCGTCGGCGCGGGTGAGGAAACCTATTACGTACCGCTGCCGGTCGCGGCGGCTCCCGCCGCACCGGTGGTCGAAGCCGATGGCGAGGACGAGATCAGCCGCATCCTCGAAGCCGAAGCAATGGCGTCGGTGCAGGCTGAAGCCGATGCGGACCCGGCGCCCGAAGCACTGGGCACGCCGGCCAACATCGACAGCGTGCTGCGCGAGATCCTGGAAGCCGAAGTGGAAGTCCACCAGGCGACCCTGCAGGACTGGCTGCGCTCGGCGCAGCAGGCACCGCAGCCGGTCAGCGATGCGCTGCTGCGCGCGGTGCACACCATGAACGGCGCCTTCGCGATGACCGAAGTGCCGGAAATCACTGCCGTTACCGGCGGTGCCGAGTCCTACATCAAGCGCGCGCTGGCCGCGGACGTGGTGCCGGGCGACGAGGGCGTGGCTGCGCTGGACGCGACCGCGCAGGCGATCACCGCGACCATGGAAGCGCTGCAGGCCGAACAGCCGCGCATCACTCCGCAGGAAGCGCTGGTGCAGCGCCTGCAGGCGCTGGCCGGTGAACTGCCGGAAGCGCGCTGGCCGATGGTCGGGCTGGAGGCCGACGACGAGGATCTGGCGCTGGAGGCCGGGGAGACTGGTCCTGCGTTCGAAGCTGCTGCGCCCGGGATCGAACCTGCCGGGCCCGAGCTGGAACCGCTTGCCGCCGATGTGCAGGCCGCCGGGACCGCGGGCGCGATCGACACAGGCCTCGATGTCGGCGAATTGACCGGCAGCGATGATCTGTCGCGATACTTCGATGCCGGATGGCCATCGGTACCGGGTGAAGGCGAAGCCATCGCCGAGGACATCGGATCGATTGAATCGATCCAGCCCGTCGACAGCGAGCCGGTTGGTGCGACGACCGACGTGGACGCCACAGCGACGCCGGTCGCGGAGGCCGATCTGACCGCCGCGGACGACCTGTCGCCCTACCTCGATGCCCGCGCGCTGCCGGTGGATGACCGCGACGCCGATGAGATGCCGGTGTCCGCGGAGGTTGACGCAATCGACCTGAATACGTCGATGTCTGCTGCGCTGGGTGATGCCGACGCCAGCCTCGACGACGACGCTGCTGCACTGCCACTCGACAGCGAGCTGTCGAGCCTGCAGGATGAAATGGCTGCGCCGGGTTTTGCAGAACCGGTCACGCTGGCAGCCGCGCTCGAGGCCGGCCTGCACGTGATCGACGAAGAGCAGACCCTGGACGACGACGGGCAATGGCCCGTGCTCGGCCTCCAGGCCAGCGAACTCGCGCCGGGCGAGGCGGAAGCCTTTGCCGAGGATGCGGACGTCGGCGGGGAGGCGGCGGTCGGCGAAGGAGAGAGCGCCGATCAGCCGTCCCCGGCGACGGTGAACGAGGTGAGCGCTGCCGAAGCACTGCAGGCCTCCGCCGAGCCGGTGCGGTTCTTCGAACTGGAAGATGCACCGGGGCAGGGCACGGCCGATGCCGATGCCGAACCTGCCGGGGCCGATGCTGTGGAGCGTGCCCCGCTCCACGATGAAGCTTCCACTCCGGAAGACTCCGCGGATGGCGCCGATGCGCTCGACTTCAGTGTGTACGACCGCGAGCTGGTCGACATCTTCGTCGAGGAAGGCAAGGATCTGCTTGACCACTGCGATGGCCTGATCAGCGAACTGCGCGATGCGCCGCAGGATCGGGAGGTACTGGCCGGCCTGCAGCGTGACCTGCACACCCTGAAGGGTGGCGCACGCATGGCCGGCATCAATGCCATCGGCGACCTTGGCCACAGCATCGAATCCCTGCTGGAAGCCGTGGCGGCAGGCCGCACCGAGATCGAACGCCGCGACGTGCAGCTGCTGGAGCGTGGCTTCGACCGCCTGCACCAGCTGCTCACGCGGACCGGTGCCCACCGCGTGGTGGAGCCTGCACAGGATCTGGTGGAGGCCTTCGAGGTCCGCACCACCACCGATATCGCGGCGACCGCTGCGGCCGCGCGTGCGGCCAGCGAGGCCGAGGCTGTGCCGGCACAGGCTGCGGGCCCGCTGACGACGCCGGCCGATGCCCCGCTGTCGGCACCGCTGCCGGCCGAAGGCGTGGCCGACGAAGACCCGTCCGCCCGTCCGCAGCAGGAACAGGTGCGCGTGCGCGCCGACCTGCTCGACCGACTGGTCAACCACGCCGGTGAAGTGGCGATCTACCGTTCGCGCCTGGAGCAGCAGCTCGGCGCCTTCCGTGGCGCCATGGGCGAACTGGAGCGCACCAATGCGCGTCTCCGCGACCAGCTGCGCCGCCTCGATCTGGAAACCGAGGCGCAGATCGTCGCCCGCTACCAGCGCGAACAGGACCAGGCCGACCAGAAGTTCGATCCGCTGGAACTGGACCGCTTCTCCACCCTGCAGCAGCTCAGCCGTGCGCTGAACGAGTCCGCCGCCGACCTTGGCGGCCTGCAGGGCGTGCTGGACGATCTGTCGCGCCAGTACGATTCGCTGCTGCAGCAGCAGTCGCGCGTCAGCTCCGAGCTGCAGGATGGCCTGATGCGCGCGCGCATGGTGCCGTTCGACGGCCTGGTGCCGCGCCTGCGCCGCGTGGTCCGCCAGTCCGGCATGGATACCGGCAAGCAGGTCCACCTGACCCTGGAAGGCACTCACGGCGAACTGGACCGCAACGTCCTCGACCGCATGGTCGCGCCGCTGGAACACATGCTGCGCAACTCCGTGGCCCATGGCCTGGAAGCGCCGGAACAGCGCCGCGCCGCCGGCAAGCCGGAGGAGGGCGAGATCGCCATCCGCCTGCACCGCGAAGGTTCGGAAATCGTGCTGGAAGTGGCCGACGACGGCGCCGGCCTGGACCGCGAAGCGATCCGACGCCGCGCCATCGACCGTGGACTGCTGGCCGCCGATGCGCAGCCGAACGAGCAGGAACTGGACAACCTGATCTTCGCCTCCGGTTTCACCACCGCCGATCAGGTCAGCCAGCTGGCAGGACGCGGCGTGGGCATGGACGTGGTGCGCAACGAAGTGCGCCAGCTGGGTGGTTCGGTGGACATCCAGTCGGTGCGTGGCCAGGGCGTGCGCTTCACCCTGCGCCTGCCGCAGACGCTGGCCGTCACCCAGGCGGTGTTCGTGCAGATCGGCGAAACCACCTTTGCGGTGCCGGTCGCCTCGGTCAGTGGCATCGGCCGCCTGTCGCGCGAGCGTTTCGAAGCGGCCGACAGCAGCTATCGCTACAGCGGCGAGGACTATCCGCTGTACGACCTCGGCAGCCTGGTCGGGCAGGCTCCGGCGCGTGCCGACGGCCAGGACCAGGTGCCGCTGCTGCTGGTCCGTGCCGGTGACCTGCGTGCCGCCGTGGCGATCGACCAGGTGCTGGGCAACCGCGAAATCGTGGTCAAGCCGGTCGGCCTGCAGATCGCTTCGGTGCCGGGCATCTACGGCGCCACCATCACCGGCGATGGCCGCGTGGTGGTGATCCTGGACGTGGCGCCGCTGGTGCGCCGCTTCCTCGCCAACCCGACGCTGCCGGTGCTGGCCAACGCCCCGCGCCAGGAGCGCCAGGTGCCGCTGGTGATGGTGGTGGACGACTCGCTGACCATGCGCAAGGTCACCGGGCGCATTCTCGAACGCCACAACTTCGAGGTCAGTGTCGCCCGCGACGGCGTGGAAGCACTGGAGCGCCTGGAAGAACGCGTGCCCGACCTGATGCTGCTGGACATCGAGATGCCGCGCATGGATGGCTACGAGCTCGCCACTGCGATGCGCGCCGACCCGCGCTACAAGGACGTGCCGATCGTGATGATCACCTCGCGCAGCGGCGACAAGCACCGCCAGCGCGCCTTCGAAATCGGCGTGCAGCGCTACCTGGGCAAGCCGTACCAGGAGCTGGACCTGATGCGTAACGTGTACGACCTGCTGGGGATCGCCCGTGTCCGTGAGTGAAGCCCAGGCGGCTCCGGCCGTCGCCCTGCTGGCCCGCCCTGGCGCGGCGCGCGAGCGCCTGCGCGAGGCGTTGTCGCACGCCGATGTGCAGCTGGTGCTGGAAGACGACCCGAACGGCCTGGAGCCGCAGCTCCTGCAGGACGCGCGTCCACAGTTCGTGGTGATCGCGCTGGAGGCGGCCATCGAGGATGCTCTGGAACGGCTTGAAGCGGTGCTGTCCGCACCGGGCCTGACCCTGGTCTTCGACGAGGCCGAACTCGCGGCGCGCCGTGATGGTTGGGAGGCACAGCGCTGGGGCCGCCACCTGGCCGCCAAGCTGCACGGTCACCAGCAGGTGCTGCCGCCGGGTGCGGAAGACGAACCCGCCCTGCAGCTGGAACCGGGTCACCCGGCACCGCCGCCGGCACCACGGGAAGAAGCGCTTCAGCCGCATCTGGACCAGGCATTGAGCTGGGCGGACGAAGTGCCGGCGGACAGCCTGTATGCGCCACCGGCGCACCTGCACGAACCGATCGCACTGGAGCAGGCACTGGCCGCGCTGCAGCCGGTCGTGCCGGCGCCGCTGGAGGCAGCGCCGATGCAGCCGGTCGCCACGCCGGCCGCACCGGTTACGCCGCCGGTTTCCTTCGACCACACCGCGTGGTCGCTGGTCGAGGACGTGGCAGACGTACCCGCGGCCACCGGCCACAGCGCCGCGGTGGAAGCGCCGCTGCCATCCTTCGATACCAATCACCTCAGCCTGGTGGACCTGGACGCTGCGGCGCCTACGGGCGCACGTGCCGGTTCGCTGCTGGTGCTGGCCGGCATTGGTGGCCCGGATGCGCTGCGCCGCCTGCTCGGTGCGTTGCCGTCGTCGCTGAGCGTACCGGTGCTGGTGCACATGCGCCTGGATGGCGGCCGCTACGGCAACCTGGTCAAGCAGATGGCACGCGTGTCGCCGTTGCCGGTGCAGCTGGCCGAAGCCGGCCAGCGGGCCGTTCCCGGTGAAGTGCACGTGCTGGCCGATGACATCGGCGTAAGCGTGACCGCCGACGGCCTGCATTTCCTCAGCGATGCACAGGGTATCTCGCTGGCCGCGCTGCCGGCGGAGCACACTGCGCTGGTGCTGCTCAGCGGCGCCGACCTGGCCCATGTCGGGCCGGCGCTGGACCTTGCCGCAGCCGGTGCCTGGGTAGCCGGCCAGGTGGGCGAGGGCTGCTACGACCCTGCCGCGGCGACGGCCGTGGTGGCTGCCGGCATGGTGGCCGGCGAACCGCAGGACCTGGCGCAGGCGATTGCCGCGCGCTGGGGCGAGCAGGACGACAACGGAGACGCACCATGAGCTATGCCAGCAATGACGAAATCCGCGGCGTCCTGATCCAGGCCGGCAACGAGCGCGTGCTGCTGCCCAATGCCACCGTGGCCGAAATGATGTCGCGGGTGCCGGTACAGCCGGTCTCCGATGCACCGCGCTGGCTGGTCGGCGAGATCGGCTGGCACGGCTGGCAGGTGCCGCTGGTGTCGTTCGCGCGGCTTTCCGGGCTGGGCGAGGAAGCGGTGGGTGGCCACAACAAGGTGGTGGTGCTGAAGGCCCTGAGCGGCAACGCGCAGCGCCCGTACTACGCGCTGCTGACGCAGAATTTCCCGCAGTTGATCTCGGTGCCGCGCGATGGCCTGCTGGCCGATGCTTCCGAGGAAACCCTGCCGCAGATTGTGCACATGCGCGTGTTGCTGGGTGAGCAGAGCGCATTGCTGCCAAACCTGGACGCGCTGGAAGCCGCGCTGGATTCACTGGCGGCCTGATCCACCAGACCGGTAGTGCCGGCCGCTGGCCGGCAACCTCATGATCCCGTGGATGCCGGCCAGCGGCCGGCACTACCACGAACCAGCCTTACCCAAGATCCCCCAACCGCGCCTGCAATGCCGCGATCGCGGCCAGACCGGCCGTTTCCGTGCGCAGGATGCGCGGGCCCAGCTGCAGCCCCTGGAAGCCGGCCGCCGCCAGTTGATCGCGGTCGCGCGGCGACCAGCCACCTTCCGGGCCGATCGCGATCACGATGCCGCCCGCCGGCGCCGCGTCCAGCGTCGACAGGCGATGGGCACCCAGCGGGTCCAGCGTCAGCCGCAGCGTATCGGCCGGCAGCGTTGCCGCAGCCTGCGCCAGTGACAGCGGCGAACCCACCTGCGGAATGCGCGCGCGCCCGGATTGGCCGCAGGCCGAGGTCACCACGTTGTTCCAGTGCGCCACGCGCTTCTCTGCGCGCGTGGCATCCAGCTTCACCTCGGTGCGCTCGGCATTCACCGGAACGATGGCGCTCACGCCCAACTCGGTGGCCTTCTGCAGGATCAGGTCCATCTTCTCGCCTCGGGCAATGCCCTGCAGCAGAGTGATCGCCAGCGGCGATTCGTTGTCCACCGCCTGCACCGCATCGATGCGCACCTGCACCTCGCGCTTGCCGGCCGCGGTCAGCGTGGCGCTGTAGTCGTGGCCATCGCCGTTGAACAGCACGCAGGTATCACCCTCGCGCAGGCGCATCACCCGCACCAGATGGTTGGCCGTCTCTTCCGGCAGGGTCACGGTCTGGCCGCTGTGCAGCGCCAGGTCGATGGGGCAGCGGGTCACGCGCATGCAATCGCCTCGTCAATCGCCGCCAGCGTGGTATGTGCCAGCAGCTCCAGTTGTTCGTCATCCACGCAGTAGGGTGGCATCCAGTACAGCACGTCGCCCAACGGACGCAGCACCACGCCACGCTTCAGCGCGGCCTTGTAGGCGTGCAGTCCCAGTCGCAGCGCCGGGTCGAACGGGGTGCGCCTGTTGCCATCACGCGACAGCTCGAAGGCCACCACCATGCCGGCCTGGCGGACGTCGGCCACGTGCGGATGGTCGCTGAATGGCGCAGCCAGCGTGCCCATCACCGAGGCGATGCCACGGTTGCGGGCGATCACATCGTCGTCGCGGAAGATGTCCAGCGTCGCCAGCGCGGCCGCACAGGCCAGCGGGTTGCCGGTGTAGCTGTGCGAATGCAGGAAGGCGCGCTCGCGCGAGTCATCAAGGAAGGCGTCGTACAGTGCCTGCGTGGCCAGTACCGCGGCCAGCGGCAGGAAGCCGCCGGTCAGGCCCTTGGACAGGCACATCAGGTCCGGCATCACGCCGGCCTGCTCGCAGGCGAACAGCGTGCCGGTGCGGCCGAAACCGGTGGCGATCTCGTCGGCGATCATGAATGCGCCGTGCGCATCACACAGTTCGCGCACACGCTGCAGGTAGACCGGGTCATGCATGCGCATGCCGCCGGCGCACTGCAGGCGTGGCTCCAGGATCACTGCGCAGATCTCGCCGGGATGCTGGTCGAACAGGGTGGCCAGGCCATCGGCGGCCTGGCGTGCACGATCAGCGGCACTCTGGCCCGGCTCGGCCAGGTAGGCATCGGGCGAGGGCGCGAACAGGCCTTCGGCCAGCAGCGGTGCGTAGACGCGGCGGTACAACGGGATGTCCGCCATCGCCAGTGCTCCAAGGGTCTCGCCGTGGTAGCCGTTCTCCAGCGCGATGAAACGCGTGCGCCGTGGCTCGCCGCGGTTCTGGAAATACTGGAACGCCATCTTCAGCGCGACTTCCACGCCGGCCGAGCCGTTGTCGGCGTAGAACACCTTGGCCAACGGCTCGCGGCCGGGCTGGCGTGGCGCCAGCGCCAGCAGGCGCTCGGCCAGGGTGATCGCCGGCTCGTGGCCGAAGCCCGCCAGCATCACCTGTTCCAGCCGCCCGGCCTGCGCCGCGATGGCGCTGCCGATGCGCGGCTCGGCATGGCCGAACAGATTGGTCCACCAGCTGCTGACGGCGTCCAGGTAGCGGTTGCCGTCGTGGTCGATCAGCCATGCGCCTTCACCACGGGCGATCGGCACCAGCGGCAGGGTATGCGGGTGCTCACGCATCTGCGTGCACGGGTGCCACAGCACCTGCAGGTCGCGTTGCCGCCAGTGCTGGGCCAGCGGGGAGGGGGTTGGGTCTGCTAGCATTTCGGGCTCATGAACATGTTGCTGCCTGCACATTCTATCGGCCCCGGCGCTGGCGCCGGCCGCCGCGGAGATTCCGCATGAACGATGACCGTGCCGGCCGTCGCTTGCCGATCATCCATCGGATCACCGATGAGGAGAACGGCCCCTTCCAGCGCCAGCACCTGGACCTGGAGTTCTCCAACGGCGAACGCCGCCGCTTCGAGCGCCTGGTCAGCCGTGGCCACGGCGCGGTGGTGGTGGTGCCGATGCTGGATGACGAGACCGTGCTGCTGGTACGTGAATACGCCGCCGGCATGCACCGCTACGAACTGGGCCTGGTCAAGGGCCGGATCGACGGCGGCGAAACCCCCGAGCAGGCCGCCGACCGCGAGCTGAAGGAAGAAGCCGGTTACGGTGCGCGCCGGGTCGACGTGCTGCGCGCAATGACCCTTGCCCCGACCTATATGAGCCACCAGTCGTGGCTGGTGGTGGCACGTGACCTGTATCCGGAAAAGCTGGCCGGTGACGAGCCGGAAGAACTGGAAGTGGTGCCGTGGAAGCTGGCCGAACTGGACCAGCTGATGCTGCGCGAGGACTTCTCCGAGGGACGCTCGCTGGCGGCGCTGTTCATCGCGCGCCAGTGGCTGCAGGGAACGCGATGATCAAACTGACCACGGACCTGCGCGAGACCGCCATCGCCATCGCCCAGGAAGCCGGACAAGCCATCATGCAGGTGTATGCCGATGGCTTCGAGGTGCAGATCAAGGATGACAACAGCCCGGTTACCGCCGCCGACCTGGCCGCCAACCTCGTGATCGAGCAGGGCCTGCAGCAGCTGACTCCGGACCTGCCGATCCTGTCCGAGGAATCGGCGCAGGTGGGGTGGGAGCAGCGGCGCCACTGGGGCGCGTACTGGCTGGTCGATCCGCTCGACGGGACCCGCGAGTTCGTCAAGCGCAATGGCGAGTTCAGCGTCAACATTGCCCTGATCTACCAGGGCGCACCTGCCTTCGGCGTGGTGCTGGCCCCGGTCACCGGCATCGTCTGGCATGCCATGCGTGGCGAGCTGGCCTATCGCCGGCAGGGCCTGCACGACACCGTGCTGCGCACCCGCACGCCGGCCACCGCACCGCTGCGCGTCGCCGCCAGCCGCTCGCACCGTTCGCCGGAAACCGAGGCGCTGCTGGCGCGCATGGGCCGCATCGAGACCATCGCGCAGGGCTCGTCGCTGAAATTCTGCCGGATCGCCGAAGGCGGCCTGGATGTCTACCCGCGGCTGGGCCCGACCTCCGAATGGGATACCGCTGCCGGCCAGTGCGTGCTGCATGCCGCCGGCGGCGCGGTGCTGTCGGCCGCGACCGGCAAGCCGTTCCGTTACAACCGCCGCGAAACCCTGTTGAACGGCGATTTCATTGCCCTTGGTGATACCAGCCTGCCGTGGCGCGACTGGTTGTCCGACTGACCCTGGAGGCCGCATGAGCGCGCACGACACCCCCACCACCGGCAGCGCCGCCACCCATGAGCTGGAGCGCCTGCTGGCGATCATGGCGCGCCTGCGCGACCCGCAGGGCGGCTGCCCCTGGGACCTGGAGCAGAACTTCGCGACCATCGCGCCGTACACCATCGAGGAAGCCTACGAGGTGGCCGATGCGATCGATCGCGGCGATCTCGATGATCTTTGCGATGAACTGGGCGATCTGCTGCTGCAGGTGGTGTTCCATGCGCGCATGGCCGAAGAGCAGGGCAGCTTCGCCTTCGCAGACGTGGCCCGCGCGATCAGCGACAAGATGCAGCGCCGCCACCCGCACGTGTTCGCCGAGGTCAGCGTCGATGATGCCGACGGGGTGATGCGTAACTGGGAGGCGATCAAGCGCGCCGAGCGCGCCGCCAAGGGTGAGCAGGACACCTCCGCGCTGGCCGGCATCTCGCGCGGGCTGCCGGAATGGCAGCGGGCAGTGAAGCTGCAGTCGCGGGCGGCCAAGGTCGGCTTCGACTGGCCAGGCCCGCTGCCGGTGCTGGACAAGGCGGCCGAGGAACTGCAGGAACTGCGCGAAGAGTTCGAGCGTGGCGACATCGCCGGCAACAAGGCGCGCCTGCAGGAAGAGCTGGGTGACCTGCTGTTCGTCTGCGCCAACCTGGCCCGCCACGCCGATATCGACCTGGGTGCCGCGCTGCGCGGGGCCAACCACAAGTTCGAACGTCGCTTCCGTGCGATGGAAACGCAGGCCGACGCGCAGGGGGAAGCGCTGGCCGCGATGGACCTGGATGCGCAGGAAGCGCTGTGGCAGCACGCCAAGGCAGCGGAGAAAGCGTGAAGACACTAGCCCTGTTCCTGCTGACCGCGCTGGCCGAGATCGTCGGCTGCTACCTGCCGTGGCTGTGGCTGCGCAAGGGCGGCAGCATCTGGCTGCTGCTGCCGGCGGCCGCCAGCCTGGCGCTGTTCGCCTGGCTGCTGACCCTGCACCCGACCGCCAGCGGCCGGGTCTATGCGGCCTACGGTGGCGTCTACATCGGCACCGCGCTGTTCTGGCTGTGGCTGGTCGATGGCATCCGTCCCAGCCGCTGGGACCTGTTCGGCGCCGCCTTGTGTCTGGCCGGCATGGCGGTGATCATGTTCGGGCCGCGCACCTCATCAGTGTAGAGCCGAGCCATGCTCGGCTGCTCTTCCTTCCGGCCGCACTGGCATGCGCAAGCCGAGCATGGCTCGGCTCTACAAGGGCAGCGATCCCTTCCCGGAAGGTGCATGATGGGGGCGCCCCTGGTCCCCGGAGCACGCGCATGTCCCGCTTCGCCAGCTTCCGCGAGTTCTATCCGTTCTACCTCAGCGAGCACCGCCACCCGGTGTCGCGCCGCCTGCACTTCATCGGCAGCTGCGGGGTGCTGCTGCTGGTTGCGGCGGCGATCCTGCGCGGGCAAGCCATCCTGGTGCTTGCCGCCCTGTTCTGTGGTTACGGCTTCGCCTGGGTCGGTCATTTCTTTTTCGAGAAGAACCGTCCGGCGACATTCCAGCATCCGCTGTACTCGTTCATGGGCGACTGGGTGATGTTCGCCGACATCCTGCGCCGGCGCGTGCCCTGGTAGCGGCCGCTGTGTAGGCCGCCCTCGCGCGCTATGCTGGGGCCTGGACGCCATAGATAAGGAAAGCGCGATGTTCCCGACCATGTTCTTTACCGTGGTACTGGCCTTCGTGGCCGTGGTGATCCTGTTCAAGGCGGTGCGGATGGTGCCGCAGGGGTACGAATGGACCGTCGAGCGCTTCGGGCGCTACACGCACACCATGACCCCCGGCCTGCACTTCCTGATCCCGATCGTGTACGGGGTCGGGCGCAAGGTGAACATGATGGAGCAGGTGCTGGACGTGCCCAGCCAGGAAGTGATCACCAAGGACAACGCTGCCGTACGCGTGGACGGCGTGGTGTTCTTCCAGGTGCTGGACGCGGCCAAGGCGGCCTATGAGGTAGCCAATCTGGAAGTGGCGATGATCGCCCTGGTGCAGACCAACATCCGTACCGTGATCGGTTCGATGGACCTGGATGAATCGCTCAGCCAGCGCGAGGTGATCAACGCCCAGCTGCTGAGCGTGGTCGACCATGCCACCAACCCTTGGGGCGTGAAGGTCAACCGCATCGAGATCCGCGACATCCAGCCACCGCGCGACCTGCTGGATGCGATGGCGCGGCAGATGAAGGCCGAGCGCGAGAAGCGCGCGCAGATCCTCGAAGCCGAAGGCTCGCGGCAGTCGGAAATCCTGCGTGCCGATGGCGAGAAGCAGGCCACCGTGCTCGAGGCCGAAGGCCGGCGCGAAGCTGCGTTCCGCGACGCCGAGGCGCGCGAGCGCCTGGCCGAAGCCGAAGCGATGGCGACCAAGGTGGTGTCGGCGGCGATCGCAGAGGGGGACGTGCAGGCGATCAACTACTTCGTTGCCCAGAAGTACGTGGAAGCGTTCAAGGAGCTGGCCAGCTCGCCGAACCAGAAGCTGGTGCTGATGCCGATGGAGGCCAGCGGTGTGATCGGTTCGATCGCCGGCGTGGCCGAGCTGGCCAAGCAGGCACTGGGCGACCAGAACACCAAGGCCGCGGGCAAGCGGCCGCCGCCGATCGGAGGCTGACATGCGCTGGGAAGTCGTAGGCTGGGGCGCGTTGGCATTGCTGCTGTTCGCCGCCGAGGCACTGGCGCCGGGCGCGTTCATGCTTTGGATCGGCATCGGCGCGGCCGCCGTGTTCGTGCTGGTGGCCGTGTTCAGCGGCATTCCATTGCTGTGGCAGGTCGTTGCCTTCGTCGTGCTGAGCGTGGTCTCGATCCAGTGCTACCGGCGCTGGGGCAAGGCAAGGGCGCGACCCAGCGATGCACCGTTGCTCAACCGCCGCGCCGAGCAGCTGGTCGGACGGGTGGTGCCATTGCAGCAGGGCATCATCGGCGGGCAGGGCCGGGTCAGCATCGATGATGCGTACTGGCAGGTCAGTGGGCCGGAACTGCAGGCCGGCAGCCTGGTGCGGGTGGTGGCGGTGCAGGGCAGCACGCTGGTAGTCGAGTCTGCCGCGGGTAGAGTCGACTGTTAGTCGACTGGCATTGTGTGGTGGGTCGGACAGGTTGGGTTCGCGGGACACGCCGTAAACCCATCCCTGGGGGCTCGATGGCGCCATCCATGGCGCCAACGGTCCCGCGAACCCAACCCGCCCGACCCCCGACAGTTTCCGTGCGCGTACAGCCCACGGAGAAGAAATCAAAAGCGAGAAGCAAAAGCCGGTCGCTACGCTCTGTGAACTCGGGGTCGGATCCCATTCCGCAGGAATGGGATCCGACATCTCTCTATATTTGTATCGACACCCAAATCTGCTCTTGCTCCTGCATTTGACTTCCGTTCCGTCACTGGGAACGTTGAAAGGCTGGAGCGGTATGGGCGACCGAGCCCCCAGGGATGGGTTCACGGCGTGTCCCGATCGCCCATACCGCTCCGGCCAAGCCGTCGACTTCGCCGAGCCGATACGCTTTGGCTGTTGCCGTTGCCTGGCTTGTGGAAGGCGCCCGCCGGCCGCAGGCCGGCCAAACACCCCCGCTGCGCTGCGGCGCGACCTGCGGGCGACCGATCTGGGATAATGGGGATTCTTGTTTCCTCTGCTGCCGGACCCGGTCATGACCCAGAAGACGCTGCTCAACGATACCCACCGCGCCCTTGGCGCCAAGATGGTCGATTTCGGGGGTTGGGACATGCCCATCCACTACGGCTCGCAGCTGGACGAGCACCACCTGGTGCGTCGCGAGTCGGGTGTGTTCGACGTCAGCCACATGACCGTGGTCGACCTGCGCGGTGACCAGGTCAAGCCGTTCCTGCGCCGCCTGCTGGCCAACTCGGTCGACAAGCTGAAGGTGCCGGGCAAGGCGCTGTACTCGTGCATGCTGAATCCGCGCGGCGGCGTCATCGACGACCTGATCGTCTACTACCTGGGCGACGATTTCTTCCGCATGGTGGTAAATGCCTCCACCCGCGAGAAGGATCTGGCCTGGCTGCGCGAGCAGGCCGCGCCGTTCGGTGTCAGCGTCGAGCAGCGCCCGGACCTGGCCATCCTGGCCGTGCAGGGCCCGCAGGCGCGCGGGATCGTGATCGGCCTGGCCCGCGAATCCGAGCGCGAGGCGCTGACCAAGCTGGGCCGCTTCGCCGCCCTGCAGGTGCAGTCCGACGACGGCGTCGAGCTGTTCGTCGCCCGCACCGGTTACACCGGCGAAGACGGCTTCGAAATCCTGCTGCCCCAGGATGCCGTGGTCGCGTTCTGGAACCGCCTGCTGGCAGCGGGCGTGAAGCCGGCCGGCCTCGGCGCGCGCGACACGCTGCGCCTGGAAGCGGGCATGAACCTGTACGGCCAGGACATGGACGAAGAGATCAGCCCGTACGAAGCGGCGCTGGCCTGGACGGTGTCGCTGGACGAAGGCCGCGACTTCATCGGCCGCGACGTGCTGGAAGCGCAGAAGGCTGCCGGCACCGCACGCCAGATGATCGGCCTGGTGATGGACGAGAAGGGCGTGCTGCGCCACGGCCAGGCGGTGACCACCGCGGGCGGCCAGGGCGAGATCCTGTCCGGCACCTTCTCGCCGACCCTGGCCAAGGGCATCGCCTTCGCCCGCGTACCGGCTGGTGAGCTCGGCGAAGTCACCGTCGACATCCGCGGCCGGCAGGTGCCGGTGCGCGTGGTCAAGTTCCCGTTCGTGCGCGAAGGCCAGGCCCAGCCCGGCGTGCTCGCCGACGCCTGATCCGAACATGCCGGTCGTCACTGACAGCAGTGGCGGCCGGTTGGTTACACTAGCCCCGTTTTTTCCACCCCTGCATATCTCTGGAGCAGTCCCATGAGCGAGATCCCCGGCGACCTCAAGTTCCTCAAGTCCCATGAGTGGGCCCGTGTCGAAGGCAATGGCCGCGTCACCGTCGGTATTTCCGACCACGCCCAGGGCCTGCTGGGTGACCTGGTCTACGTCGAACTGCCGGAAGTCGGCGCCGACGCCAAGGCCGGCGAACAGATCGCCGTCGTCGAGTCGGTGAAGGCCGCCTCGGACGTCTACAGCCCGATCAGCGGCAAGGTTGTCGAGGTCAACTCGGCCCTGTCCGACAAGCCGGAAACCATCAACGAAGATGCCTACGGCGAAGGCTGGATGTTCGTGGTCGAACTGACCAACGCTGAAGAGGTCAACGAGCTGCTGGACCCGGACGCGTACGCCGAAGCCCTGGAGAACGACGACCACTGAGTCGTCGTTTCCGGGTTCTGCAACGGCCACCTTCGGGTGGCCGTTTTTGTTTTGGCGAGTACGTCGGCTCATGACGCAGGGTTTGCTGCGCGCCCTCGGCGCGGCATCAGCAGACCCGCGAACGGTACCGAGGGGCGTGCGCAGTTTTGCGCAAATCCGCGTTTCCACCCCGCGCCGGCGCGTCCGGATGTGAAAACTTTTCGCCCCCCGTTGCGGTGCCGTTGTGCTGGCGTTGGTGCGGGCGGCGGCCGCTGCTGGCGATGCGTGCATGCAGTGGCCGCCAACATGCATGCATCTGCGCAGAGTGCTTATTTCAAGTGCTTTTTGTTCAAGGCTTGCGTTGTTGTCGTTGCAGGCAACGTGCGTGCGTGGCGCTTTGATGGTCGTCGAAGGCGGAGCGTGGCGACCGTGCAGGCAACACCGTGGATGGCGCGGATGTGAAAATTTTTCGCGGGGGTTGTTGACAGTAAAAAAAACCGTGATTAGGTTTCGCCTCAGCAGACCTTGCCTGCCCAACCGAGTGCGCAGAATCAATCGTCCGATGCGAAGCAGCCCCTTCAAGACCACCGCGACCCAGATGACGGTGGACATGGCCCCGCTTCCCCCGGAGAAATGCAAGGCACCTCCCGTTCCGATGCCCGCTCCGCCGATCGAGGCGGGCATTGCCGTATCCGTAACGGCGCGCCTGACGCGCCGGCGGTCCCCGCACGCAGCATCCGCGGGTTTGATCCACCTGGGCGTTTCAACTCCCTATCACTGACGAGGAGCCATCCCATGGCAACCAAGAAAGCTGCGAAGAAGAAGCCCGCCGCCAAGAAAGCGGTGAAGAAGGTCGCGAAGAAGGCCGCTGCCAAGAAGGCAGTGAAGAAGGTCGCGAAGAAGGCGACCGCCAAGAAGGCAGTGAAGAAGGCTGCGAAGAAGGTCGCCAAGAAGACCACTGCGAAGAAGGCAGTGAAGAAGGCGGCAAAGAAGGTAGCCAAGAAGTCCACTGCCAAGAAGGCCGTCAAGAAGACCGCGAAGAAGGCCGTCAAGAAGGTAGCCAAGAAGGCCACCAAGAAGACTGCCAAGAAGGCAACGGCCCGCAAGCCTGCCAAGAAGGTCGCGAAGAAGGCGACTGCCAAGAAGGCCGTCAAGAAGACTGCCAAGAAGGCAGTAAAGAAGACCGCGAAGAAGGCCACCAAGAAGGCTGCCCCGAAGAAGGCAGCGAAGAAGGTTGCCAAGCGCAAGCCGGCCGCCCGCAAGAAGAAGGCCGCTCCGGTCGCTCTGCCGGCAACCCCGGCGCCGCTGATCTAAGTACTTCCCGATAGCCGCATCCTGAAACCCCTTCCCTGGCTGCCCAGCGGGGAGGGGGTTTTTTTATGGGGCCATTGGTAGCGTCGAGCCATGCTCGACCGCCTTGCTGACGGTCGATGCTAGCGGTGCGGCGCCGGTGGAAAGCGCTCCACCAGGAAATCGATGAAGCTGCGCAGGCGGGTCGAGTGGTAGCGGTCGTGGGCATAGACCACGTGCATCGGCCGGCCGGTCTGGCCATGCTCCGGGAACAGCTGCACCAGGCGCCCGGCTTCGACGTCGGCAGCCAGCAGCAGTGCCGATTGCAGCACGATGCCCAGCCCATGCAGCGCCGCCGTACGCAGCGCTTCGCCGTTGTTGATCTGCAGGCGACCTGTGGGCACATGGTCGAGCCCGCCAACATCGGCCTGCAGCCACTGCGCCAGTGCGCTGGGTTCGAAGGACAGGCATTGGTGCCGGGAAAGTGCCTGCAGGTCGGAAGGCGTACCGTGCCGGGCGAGGTATCCGGGCGAGGCGCACATCATCAATCGATAGGGTGTCAGCGCACGGGCGACCAGCGCGCTGCTGTCAGCCAGCGTACCGATTCGCAGGGCGGCTTCGAAACCTTCTTCGGGGAGATTGACGACGCGGTCGGTCAGCACCGCGTCGACACGCACGTCGGGGTAGTACGCCATGTAATCGGCCAACGCCGGCAGCAGTGCATGCGTGCCGAAGATCACCGGCGCGCTGATGCGCAGCGTGCCTGCCGGTGCCAGGTGCTGGTGCTGGGCCTGCGCATCGGTTTCCTCCACCAGCCGCAGGATCTCCCTGCAGCGGGCGTAGTAGTCCTCGCCGAACGGCGTCATGTGCTGGCGCCGGGTGGTACGACTGAGCAACTGCATGCCGAGCCGCGCCTCCAATGCACGCAGGTGCTTGCCGGCCATCGTTGCGGAGATGTCCAGTGCTGCCGCCGCAGCGCTGAGGCTACCCTTGTCCACGATCAGCACGTAGACCTGCATGCTTTCCAGCAGGTTCATCTGACACTCCGGGTGTTGAATGCTGAAACCTGTGCGGAGTTTATCAATCAGGGGTGATCAAACAGCATGCACCGCACGGGCCGGATCCACCGGCCGCGCTGACAGGAGAACACCATGGATTTGAACCTTGAGGGACGCACCGCGCTGGTCACCGGGGCGGGCAGTGGCATCGGTGCCGCTGTCGCCAGGCAACTGGCCGCGCAGGGCGTGCGTGTCGCCATCTCGTCACGACGGCAGGCACCGCTGCAGGCGCTGGCGGCGGAGATCGAAGCGGCGGGCGCACCCGCGCCGGTCATCCTGCTGGGCGATGTCACCGACGCTGGGGACGTGCGCCGCATCGCCGACGCCGCACTGGCGGCGTTGCAGCGGGTGGACATCCTGGTCAATGCGGCTGGGGGCTCGCGGCCAACGACCGTTGATGCAGCCGACACGATCTGGGAGGAAGCATTGGCCCTGAACTTCTCTGCCGCACGACGGCTGACCCAGGCACTGCTGCCGGCGATGCAGGCGCAGGGATGGGGGCGGGTGATCAACTTCAGCGGTTCGATGGAGCCGCGCGCGGTGAACGCGGCCACGGCGGCGAAGGCGGCGCTGCATCTGTGGAGCAAGGGCCTGTCGTCCGAAGTGGCCGGGCAGGGCATCACGGTGAATGCAATCGCGCCGGGACGGATCAACAGCCCGCAGATCCTCGACCGCCTGCATCCCACCGAAGAAAGCCGACACGAATTCATTGCGCGCAACATTCCGATCGGGCGCTTCGGCGAGCCGGAGGAGGTGGCGCCGCTGGTGGCCTTCCTGGCTTCGCCGCTGGCCGGCTACATCACCGGCGCGGTGATTCCAGTGGACGGCGGCATGCACTACTTCGCGCACTAGCGCTGCGGAGCTGTAGAGCCGAGCCCATGCTCGGCTGCTTTTCGCATCGGTAGAGTCGGGCCATGCTCGACTGCTTGAATCAGCCGAGCATGGCTCGGCTCTTATCTCTTCCGACTCTGGCACCTTAGGTGCCGAGAGCCCGGCGCGGACGACCGTTCGGCTCTAGGTCTTTTCGATCGCTCTGTAGCAAGGATCTCCGCGCCGGTTTCTCCCTGATCCGC